>JAUVIQ010000200.1 GCA_030592655.1 Planctomycetales bacterium
CATTGCCGCTGCCCTTTCGATTACGGGAGTGCTTCAACTTATCGGTATCGTCTGGCTGGTGCGGAAGTATTCGCTCTCGGCCAGGCCACGGCTTCGTCCCGTCGGCCCGGAAATCAAGCGCGTCGTCGCCTTGATGGGGCCAATGCTTATCCCGTTGAGTGTTATGCAGTTCAGCGCATTCGCCGACACGATAATCGCGCTGGTTTTGACGGGTCCTGGCCTTCCGCTCGAACCCGGCGTCGTCCGCTGCCACTACGCAGCCGGCAGGTTGTACCAGTTGCCGCTGGGCGTATTGGCGATTTCGATAGCCACGGCGGTATTCCCGCTTTTTTCGCGCTATGCCGCTCGCGACGACACACATGGGCTTCGCATGGCGACCAATCGGGCATTGAGGCTGTGCCTGTTCCTCGGAATTCCGGCTGGTGCGGCGCTGCTTTTTCTGTCCGGGCCCGCGATTGAAATGATCTTCCAGCGTAAGGATTTCACGGCATTCGATACCGGTCGAGCGGCGCTGATACTTCAGATGTATTGTTTGGGTATGGGTGCGTATTTCTGCAATCACATTCTGCTGCGAGCGTTTTTCGCGCGGAAGGATACGCGGACGCCGTTGCTTCTGGCGTGCGTGCTGGCGGTGCTTAATATGGGGCTTGTTATCGGTGGGATGTTCACGCCGTTGAAGTCCGGCGCGATCGGGGCGGCCACCGCTGCGACGAGCACGCTCAATGCCGTTGCGCTTGTGTGGGTTCTTCGCCGTCGGCTCGGTGGGATTGGAGGACGGCGGTTGTTGGTAAGTGTCGCGCGGACGATTGTGGCCTGCGTGGTGATGGGCGCGGCGATGTGGGCGGTTCGGCATTTTACAGCACCGGCCGAATCGTGGAAAATCGTACTGTTTTGCGTACCGGCGGGTTTGGCGGCGTTCCTGGCGTCAGCCGTCGCCCTGCGATGCCCGGAACTGCGAGAATTACTCAAACGCGGAAAGGCGGAGTAATTACAATGGATGAAAAATATACGCGCCTGGATTCGGACGAGGTCATGCGGCTAATTACCGAGCGAAAAGAACAACTCGGCGGCGAGGTGTGCATACTTGGCCACCATTATCAGCGCGACGAAGTTTTCCGGTTCGCCGACTTCACCGGCGACAGCCTGAAACTTTCACAACAGGCGGCGGAGACCGGCGCGAAGTACATTGTCTTTTGCGGCGTGCGGTTCATGGCCGAGTCGGCCGACATACTCACGGGCGACGATTGTGCGGTCATTCTGCCGGAGATGTCGGCCGGTTGCGAAATGGCGGACCTTGCCGCCGCCGCCGACGTAGCCGAGGCGCTGGAGCGGATTTCGGCGGTTGCCGGAGATACTGTTGTGCCGATTACTTACGTCAATTCTTCCGCCGGTGTGAAGGCCGTTACAGGTCGGAGCGGCGGCGCTTGCTGCACCTCGTCGAACGCTCGCAGCGTCTTTGAGTGGGCGCTGCGAGAGAAAGACTCCGGCGGCGCAGGCGGAGCGAAAATCCTGGCTGCCCCCGACCAGCACCTCGCCCGCAACACTGCCATAGCGATGGGATACGGACTCGATGACTGCGTACTGTACGACCCAGCCGCTGAAAACGGCGGGCTGACCGACGAGCAAATCCGCGACGCGACTTTCATACTCTGGAATGGCTACTGCTACGTGCACCAGGTTTTTACAGCCGAGCAGATTGAGCATGTCAGGGGGGAGCGGCCCGGGATAAAGGTCATCGTTCATCCGGAGTGTCCCCGCGAGGTGGTGGCGGCGGCCGACCTTTCCGGCTCGACCGAGCAGATTCTCCGCGCCGTCGGCGATTCGCCCGCCGGGTCAAGTTGGGCCGTCGGCACGGAGGTTCACATGGTCCATCGCCTGGCAGCCGACAACCCGGACAAGTACGTTCGTCTCCTGTCGGATACCCCGGCTGTGTGTACGTCAATGTCGCGGATTGATCCGCCGCACCTGTTGTGGGTTCTGGACAACCTCGCCGAAGGGAAAATCGTCAACCGCATTTCCGTCCCCGAAGACGTCGCCGCCGACGCCCGCGCCGCGCTGGAAAGGATGATTTCCTAATCACGTTCGATTATTCACCTTGGCGTGAAAACAGGCTTTTTTCAAATAGTTCCCGAAGATATTCTTCCAGCACGGAAATAAATTCATCCACCAGAAAATTATCCGGGTCCGGAGATGTTATTTTCAACTCAAGGGATGAAAGGTTCTTTTTTACCTGGGTGAAAGTTTTCCGAATTTCACTGGCAAAGATATATTGTGAAACATTCTTTTGGTTCAGTTCGACACATTTTCGATGAAGATGAATAAGTCCCCGGAAAATGGCGGACCAATCGGGCCACGGAGGAAAGAATTGCAGGTTAAAAACTTTCCGCCATGCTTCACGGTCAGTCAGTGAGTAGAACTTTGCTGCGGGGCGTCTTTCCTCTCGGCAGACGCCGCATTCCACAAATCCCGCCAGGGTTCTCCCGATGCCCGCCTTGCTATATCCGATTCGTTCGGCCAGGAAAGACTGAAATACTTCAGGTCTGGTAAGCAGTGTTGTTATGATTTCCGCACTCGCGCTGTTTCCAAACAGGGCGCGCACCTTTAGAAGCAACGTGGAAGGAATTGTCAATAAGGGTTTTTTCGATTGGCGCCCTGTTTTGATTTCACTCCGAATCAAACCTCGATTGGCGAAATCGGGATCAACTCCGGAAGGACTTGAGAGGGCTTTACCGGAGTGGTCGAGGAACAATGGCGTTTTTTCCAACTGTGGTTGACCTTGTAATTTCTCGTCTGTTGCTATCTTGTTCCACGCTGCGGCGCGAACCGTACGGCAAAGCCTGCCTGCGACGGCCGAGAGTGTCTGTCGGCGAATATCATCATGTTCGGGACTGAGACGCCGAAGCCGCCAGATATTGATCCGAGGATGGTTAACTTCAAGCCAATCAACCACCTCGTCGAAAAGTCTTGCGTCATAGCGTCCGACTTCCAGCGTGCACCACAGAAGGGCTTCCGGGTCCACTACGGTCTCAGGCGGATCGTCCGCGCGCAGGGAAACTCCCAAGGCCGCCCATTGCTGGGAAACCACTCGCAACAATCCCTCCAACAGGATGTTACCAACCGTATGCAAGGTCATTATGTCCCATATCACACAACAGGCGGCGCAGCGGCTCTTTGAATTCCTCGGAGTCGTCCTGCTTCAATGTCCAATCGAGTGCCTTTTCCAGTTCGTTGTCATTGGGTCGCAACATGTCGAGGTCCTGTACGTGTTGCTGCTGTCTTCCCGACCGGCTCGCGGCTGCGTACAGTTTCAAACAAACCATATCTTCTCTGCTCAACCAGTACACATTCAATCTCGATCCGTAGTTTTCCTTCTTCAGTCGCTTTTCTATTCCTTCCGGTAGTCCCTTTTTAAACAGCTCGCGCGGACCGGTGTTGAGCCAAACCTCCGGTAATTGAAAATCATCAGCGATTTCCCGGACGCATTTGCGAATTTCCTCGCAAAGGTAAGGCTCTTCCAAATGAACCAAACCTTCCTGCTCACGCCCCAGCGCCAAAACGTCTATGTCCTTTGTAGGTCGGTGCAAGACCCCAAGGACATTCAAAGCCGCCCCCCCACAGACGACCAACCCAACAGGCCGACACCGATAAAATTCCATTTTCTCGCCGAGGGCTTCCAGCGACCTTTGAATATTTCGGGTGTTTTTGAACATTAATTCAATTATAGTATCTGATTCGCATACTTTAAGCGCATTAACTCAAAAAATATGGAAATTCGCAGAATCAAGATTCAGCAGATTCGCAGCGGGCTCTGACCGCAAGGCATCTGGACAACCTCGCAGAAGAGCGTGTCGTCAACCGTATCTCCATTCCCGAAGACATCGCCGCCGACACGCGAAAAGCACTGGAACGGATGATCTCAATCAGAACCGGCTGATACACCTCACCTGCGTCGCCGGCTGACCACAGCTATTGACAATATATCAAAAAGTGGTTACGAAACCGCTTCCAGCATTCGAATGAAAAGAGCGGCTATTCATAGAAGGAACAGATACATGAATAAACAAAAGGATACAAAAGTAAAAGTAGGCATAGTGGGTGTAGGAGGCGGCAAGTCGTTCGTGGATACCTTCAGGGAGACCGGAAGGGCCGAGGTTGTTGCCGTTTGCGACATAATAGAAGAGCGGGCAAGGTCGGTCGCCGAAGAAAAAGAAGTCCCCCACTGGTTCAAACATTATGAAAAGATGCTCGAACTGAAAGACCTCGATCTCGTGGCGGTGAGGACAAACGACCAATTCCACGCCCCCATTTCTCTGGCTGCGCTTGATGCGGGAAAAGACGTCTTTGTGGAAAAACCAATGGCTGCCAGCGCGGAAGATTTAGAAAAGATGGTCGGGAAAGTCGAAGAGACCAAAAGGATACTGATGGTCAATTATATCCTGAGGTACAACCCGATCTACCGGACGGTGAAACGCCAGGTGGACAAAGGCATGCTGGGCAAGCCATTCTATATCCAGAGAGAATATCTTCATAATCTGGACGCCGAAGGCATTCTGACCGGTACCTGGCGGGCGGATAAGGACGAATACCACACGCCCATTACAGGCGGCGGTTGCCATGCGATTGATGTGTTCCGGTGGATTCTGCAAGATGAGGCCGAGGAGGTCTTTGCCTACGGAAGCAAGACGGCCTATTCCGAACAGCAGTACGCTTATCCCGACAGCATTGTCGCTTTAATCAGATTCAGGGGAGGAGCGACGGGTAAAATCCATGCTTCTTTCGGCTGCATTTTAAAATACTATGCCGACCTTCAGGTGATGGGCACCGAGGGCAGTTTCGTCGGTAATAAGTTCTACTATTCCACCGATGAGCGGGAGGCCCTCAGTATCGATCTCGACTATCCGGGCCATCCGTTTGAACCTCTGGTAAAAGACCTGCTTGACGCGGTTGAAGAAAGAACGCAGCCGCCTATAGATGTCTATGACGGCGCGAACGCCTCGGCCATTGCGTTTGCTGTTATGGAATCGTTGAGAAGCGGTAAGCCGGTGAAACCGAGGGTGTTTGAGAGACCGGGCTAGCAGATTCTCGGCAGGTCCTGTCCGTAGGGCATCTGGACGATGCGTCTTCCTCCAGCGCGGGTGAGCATCTCCACGAGGGGTACATCATCGCCTTGTCCGACGGTACCGATAACGGCGGCGGAACGGGCGATTTCATGCCTGACGAGGATTTCGACTGACTTTTCAGCGGCGTCGGATGCAATCACTGCGACCAGTTTTCCCTCGTTGGCGACGTTGAGCAGGTC
>JAUVIQ010000008.1 GCA_030592655.1 Planctomycetales bacterium
CCCCCCCCCCCCCCAGGCCACCCGGCTTTGATTAATTGACAATGGGCAATTGAAAATTGGCTATCGAACGTCCGACATTCAGTGAATCGTGGTATCGCATAACCGCCCTGAAGCCGAGGTTGCGGACTACGGTTCAGGTCTATCGCCAGCACTTTCGAGGCCGGATGTGGCACGTCTTACAGGACCCGGCGAGCAACCAGTTTTTCCGTCTGAACGAGCCGGCCTACCAATTCATAGCGATGCTGGACGGCAGGCGAACGGTCGGAGAAGTCTGGCGTATCTGCACCGAGAAACTCGGCGATTCAGCCCCCACGCAAGGCGAAGCCATCCAACTGCTGGGGCAACTGTACACCTCGAACCTGCTTGCCGCCGAACTACCGCCCGACGCCGAGGGGCTGCTGCGGCGTTATCGAAAACGCAGGTTCAGGGAAATTCAGGGATACGTTATGAACCTTCTGTTCATCCGCATCCCGCTGATCGATCCCGACCGCTTCCTCGACCGCTGGATCAGCGTTTTCGGACGGATTTTTACGAAGTTCGGACTGGCATTGTGGGTGGTTCTGATAGGTGCCGGGCTTTATTTTCTCGCAGGCCGGGCCGGTGAACTGGTGGACCGCGCGTCCAACGTGTTCGATCCTGCAAACCTGCCTTTCCTTTACGTTGGTATGGTCATGGCAAAGGTTTTTCACGAATTTGGCCATGCCTTCGCGTGCAAGTGGTTCGGGCGACGCGCCGGTGGAGGCGAAGTCCACGTGATGGGCGTGATGTTCCTTGACGTTATGCCGCTTCCTTACGTGGACGCCTCCAGCGCGTGGGCATTTCGCAGCCGGTGGCATCGGGTCGTCGTCGGAGCGGCAGGGATGTTCGTGGAACTGGCCATAGCGGCCATTGCGGCGATTATCTGGGCCAAGACCCGTCAGGGAATCGCCCTCCACGCCATCTGCTATAACATCATGTTTATCGCCGGCGTCTCCTCAGTGCTATTCAACGGCAACCCGCTGTTGCGATACGACGCCTATTACATCCTCTCGGACTTATTGGAGATTCCCAACCTCTCCCAGCGGTCCAAGGAGTACATCTACTACCTCGTCAAGCGTTACGTCTGGTCCGTTCGGCACGCGCGAAACCCCGCCCACACGCCCGGCGAACGCTGGTGGTTCGTATTCTACGGTATCGCCTCGACTCTCTACCGGATATTCATCTTCGCCATGATTCTCTTGTTCCTGACCGACCGCCTGCCCGAATCGATGGCAATTGTGGCAGTCGCTTTCGGACTGGTTGCCGCCTTCACCTGGCTATGCGTACCGGCGGGAAAGTTTATCCGCTACCTCGCCACCAATAACGAACTTGCCCGCGTCCGTCCGCGAGCGGTGGCAAGCACGCTGATTTTCCTGCTGGCGGTCTTTATCGGTATAGGTCTGATTAATTTTCCAGACCGCTACCGGGGCGAAGGCATCGGCGAACCGATTAACCTGGCCGTTATCCACGCCGAAGCCGATGGATTCGTGGTGGCTTTCCTGCCTTCCGGCAAGCGTGTCGGTCCGACCGGCCCGTTTCTTCTGCAATGCGAAAACCCTGAACTTCAGGCACAGCATGAGCAATTATTGGCTGAACGCCGCCGTCTCCAGACCAGGCTTCGGATTGCACGGACGCAGGAACCCGCTGCCGCTCAAATCCTCACCGAACAGATCGCCGCCCTCGACGAACAGGTCCGCCGTGCCGAAGATCAACTCGCCTCGTTGACTATTCACGCACCACTGGACGGAACGTGGATTTCGCCGGATATAGACCAGTTCAGGGGCGGATACGTTCACCGTGGAGACAAAATCGGATTGGTTGCGGGCTTGGAAGACGTCCTTATCCGCGTCGTAGTCGATCAGCAATCAGCCGCGATACTCGTAGCCGAGGCGCGCCGGCAGGTTGAGATTTGCGTCAAGGGCAGGCCTGACATAAAAGGCAGCGGCAGGATTCTGCGAATTCTCCCCGCCGGTTCCAAACAACTTCCATCAGCCGCCCTTGGTTATGCCGCCGGCGGGGCTATGCAAACCGCCATGGACGACCCGAAGGGCACGAAGTCGGCAGAGCGATTCTTCGAAATACACGTTGTCCCCGACAAAACAGCGGACTTCAAACTCCTTAGCGGACAGCGTGTGGTGGTCCGCTTCGAGACGCCCCCCAAGCCGCTATTGGTGCAGTGGTGGCGGTCGCTGCTGCAAGTGATTCAACGACGATTCCGAATATAAGTTGATTGCGACAAAGATTGAACGGTATTTGGGAAAGAAGAAGAAAAAGAAGAAAAGAGAGCGGGATTACAGGGATTACAGGATTATAGGGATTTTCTTTTTTTTATTTTTGTCCTGTAATCCTGTAATCCCTGTAATCCCGCTATTCCGTTTTTTCTTTGTCAATTGGAAATCGGAAATTGTATGAGTACGATACCCAGCACAACCTGGCGGATGCTTGCCCGGCGGACAGGCGGCGAAGAACTGCCCAAAGGTCTGGACGCCGCATGGAACGCCGCTACCGGAGTGGTAAATCGACTTGTACCACGCCGAAAAATGCTTCTCCGACGGGCGGAAAGAATCTGCTCGATGGAAAAACAATTCTCCGAACTGTCCGACGCCAAACTTCGTGAGCAGGCCCTGCAGTTTCGGGAACTGTTCCGCTGCGGGCGAGACAGCCCGGACGATCTGGAACTGGCCTTCGCCTTTGTCCGCGAAGTGGCACACCGGCAATTAGGCGAAAAGCCTTTCCCTGTCCAGATCGCCGGCGCTCTTGCGCTCGACGCCGGTTGTATTGCCGAACTGGCTACAGGCGAGGGAAAAACGCTATCTGCCACCATGCCGGCCACCATTGCAGGATGGCGTGGCAAAGGATGCCACATCATTACGGTCAACGACTACCTCGCCGCCCGCGACGCCGAGTGGATGGACAAGATATACCGCTTCTGCGGCTTGAGCGTCGCGCACGTCGAACAGGGTATGGAACCGCCCAAGCGGCGAGAAGCCTACCAGGCGGATATCACCTACTGCACCAACAAGGAAGTAACCGCCGATTTCCTGCGGGACCGCCTGGCGCTGGGAAAACTGCGAGGACTGCCCGAAGCACTACTGGGAAAAATAGCCGACGGCGCGGGAAGCGGAACCGACAGGCTCGTCCAGCGAGGGTTGAATTACGCTATCGTGGACGAAGCCGATTCGGTCCTGATAGATGAAGCCGTTACGCCGCTAATCATCTCCGGAAACGCGCCGAACCCCGAACAGGTCGAAGCCTTCAACCAAGCGGCGGAACTTGCCGGTCAATTGAAATTCCAGGAGCACTTCAGCATAAATCAGCGTTATCGCGAGGTCGAACTGACCGCAGCCGGTAAAAAACGTCTGGATGAACTTGCCGACGACCTCGGCGGCATCTGGAGCGGCGCTCGCAGGAGAGAGGAACTCGTCGTCCAGGCACTGACTGCCGGCCGGTTCTACCTCCGCGACAAGCAGTACGTAGTCCAGGAAGGCAAGGTGGTTATTGTCGATGAGTTCACAGGCCGACTTATGCCCGACCGCGAATGGCGCGACGGACTGCACCAGGCGGTCGAAGCCGTCGAACATCTGGAAATAAACCCGCCGAAAGACACATACGCCCGCGTAAGTTTCCAGCGTTTCTTCCGTCTGTATCGCAAACTCGCCGGTATGACCGGAACCGCCGCCGAAGCCCGGCGCGAGTTCTGGCAGATTTATCACCTTCCGGTGGTCGTTATCCCCACGAATCGACCTTGCATTCGCAAATCGCTGCCGGATATGGTCTTCGCCGGCGAACAGGCCAAGTGGCGGGCAATCGTCGGCGAAATCCGTAATTTTCACCAGGCCGGGCAACCTGTCCTCGTCGGTACGCGGAGCGTCCGCGCCAGCGAACATTTGAGCGAACTGCTCACCGATGAAGGTCTTGAGCACCAGGTCCTCAATGCCGTCCGCCACCGTCAGGAGGCGCAGATCGTCGCCGGCGCAGGCCAGGCCGGGAGAATTACCGTCGCGACGAATATGGCCGGTCGAGGCACGGACATCAAACTTGGACGGGGCGTCGCCGAAGCCGGCGGACTGGGGGTCATCGCCACCGAGCGCCACGAATCAGGGCGTATCGACCGCCAACTCTTCGGACGGTCAGCCCGCCAGGGCGACCCCGGAAGCGCCCAGGCTATCGTCAGCCTCGAAGACGAACTCCTCGACCGTCACGCGCCGCACATTTCAGCATTTTTCCGACGACGATTCGGTCGTACCGACGGAGAAATCTCTTCCACCGTTACTCGCCGTGTGTTCGATATTGTCCAGCGCCGGGCTGAACGGTTGTCGCTTCGCCAGCGTAAGGGCGTCCTTCGCACCGACGACTGGCTGGACGAAAACCTCGGCTTCGCCGGTAGTGAGTGATCCTTACCGTGCTACGAAAAACCCGGTTTTCCAGAGGTCCCTTAACGTTTTTCCTTGACGAGAGTTATCAGCAGTTCGACTTTCGTCTTGAGTTCCCTGACTTGCTGTTCGAGTTCTTTGATGCGTTCTTCGAGTTTTCGGGTGGTTTCGGGGTCAGCGGGGCGTGTGGTCGCCCGACGACTCGCTTCATACATGGCCCGGCGGCGAGCCTGCTCCTGACGCCACTGGCGTTCACGCTCGGCCACTAATTTCTCTTTCTCCCGCCTCTCTTTTTCGACCTTGGCAATCATGGTCTCGATTTTCTTCAGCAGGAGTTCCTTAGGCAGGTCTATGACCGCCTGGTATTGCAGGGAAGCAACGTGCTGATGTTTATCGGTCGCGGCGACGCGAACCGGAACAAGCACCGGGATGCCCTTGGGGGGCTTGCCGGTAGCGGAGTTGACGGTCTTTTTATAACAGTCAAATCCGGTTGGCGAGACGCCGGTGGAGCGGGAGTAGATGTAATTTCCATCGGCGGAGACGGCAATGTCGCTGCCCCTGACACCGGTGTTTCCGTCCCACGCTCGCGTTTTCATGCTGAAGTAGTCGCCGCCTTCATGAAACCCGCCGGCGCAGTAAACGTAAGGGTCATCGGGGTCGGACGAAGTGGTGAAAGTGTTATCGACGACCTGCTTGACGGTAACCTTGCCGGCAACCTTGAGCGTCCCGGCGTCCAGGATGAAAATCTGCGTGCTGTCTTTGAAGCAGATGAGGAAGTAACTCTTGTCCTTGTACTTCTTGAACAGAACGCCCTGCGCGCCGGCGGCGATTTCGACCGGGCCGATCACCGTCTTGTTTTTCCCGTCAATGTAATTTTTGGGATAGAGCGTGGCGGCCTTGGCCTTGGCGTCAATACCAAGAACGGCGCCGGTGTGGGGATTCAACATGAACAGGTTGCACGGCGACCTCAACTGCACCGGGTCGCTGCCGAAAACCTTCCCGCAAAGACCGAACATCGTCATCGCTGCCGCCGCCAGTATCACCGTTCGCTTCATCACCGAATCTCCTTATTAATTCAAACTGACCGATTTTACCTGATTATATCCCGTGAGTCCTGTTTTTGCAAAATGTTGCAGCAATACGTAGCATGGGCGTCCCTGGCCCGCTCACCGCACTGTCATCCGCCAGCAGCGATGAATGCGCTTATTGCGAAAATCGTCGGGAACGGTCCGGCGGGAGATTTCCCGAACCTCCAGGCCGGTAAACATATCAGGGGCAAACTTGAACTGGCGGAAGTTCGTGGAGAAGTAAATCACGCCGCCTTCAGGCATAATCTGTGCCGCAGCAGTAAGCAGATCGCTGTAGTGAAGTTGCACATCGAAGACGTCGCGGATTTGCTTACTGTTAGAAAACGTCGGCGGGTCGATCATCGCGATATCGTATTGCTCGGATCGTGGGCTCCCGCGCAGAAACGCCATCGTGTCAGCCCGAACGAACCGGTGTTGGGACCCTGTGAACCCGTTGGCCGACATGTTACGTCTAGCCCAGTCGAGATACGTCTTCGAAAGGTCCACTGTCGTTGTCGATGTTGCCCCGCCGTCGGCTGCGTACACCGAAAACGCTCCGGTGTAGGCGAACAGGTTCAGCATCCGCTTACCGGCAGATTCGGCCCGAACCATCTCACGGGTAATCCGGTGATCGAGAAACAACCCCGTATCAAGGTAGTCGGAAAGATTTACCTCGAACTCCAACCCGCCCTCGTGAACCGTAAAAACGCTGCCGGTCTCGGAAACCTTATTGTACTGCGCGATACCCCTCTGCCGTCGGCGACGCTTGAGATAAATGTCCTCCCGCCGAATACCGAGCGTCTCGCCGGCGGTCTTGACGAGCATATCCAGCCAATCGGCATGCTCGGCGGGTGTGCGGTCGTGAGGCCGATCGTATTCAGCCACGTGCAGCCGACCCTCATAAATATCCACCGCGAGGGGAATCTCAGGGATGTCCCGGTCATAAATGCGATAGCAGGTAATCCCCCTGCCCGGCCAGCGGCGCAGATGCCTGGAAATCTTCCGTAAGCGATTGGCAAATATCTCCGCCTGGTTCGAAGCGTTGCCGGCCAAGCCGCCAAAGGCCGAAGACGCCTTTGCCTCGGCTTCTTCGGGATGCTCGGACTGTTCGGACTGTTGCGGTAAATGCCGCACGTCCGAGTGTCTCTTCGGAGGCCTCGGACCGTAGAATTGGTAGTATGTGCACTCGATTCTACCGTTGTACAGCTTCCTGCGCCGGTCGGCGGATTGGCCTAAAATCTGCTCCAGGTCCAGGCTGGTGATTATGTAGAAAGACCATGTTTTCAGCGTCCGGAACACCTCCGGCATCGTCTGGTAAAGCGCCATGATATCCGGCGTTTTCTCGAACCGCCGGCCATAAGGCGGGTTGCAGATCACGCAGCCATACTCTCGATTTGAGGTTAACTTCCCGAACGCCTGCTGCTGAAAGTGAATATCGTCGGCGACGCCCGCGAGTTGGGCGTGATAGGCTGAAAGGCTGATCGCTTTCGGTTCGATATCGGTTCCTATGATCCGCAAAGGCAGAGCCGGTTTGATCAGATCACGTGCGTTTTCGCGCTGCGTTTCCCAGTGCGCCGATGGAATAAATTCCCACTCTTCGGCGACGAAACTACGGTTCAGCCCAGGCGCGATATTCCGACCAATCAGAGCAGCCTCAATCGGAATCGTTCCGCTCCCGCAGAATGGGTCGATCAGATGGCGGTCGGGCTTCCAGAAACTCATTTGCACCATGGCCGCCGCGAGGGTCTCTTTAATTGGGGCAGGCCCGGCGGCCTGGCGATATCCGCGTTTGTTCAAACCCGCACCGGTCGTGTCAATTGTGAGTTGTGCGACGTCTTCGCGTATTGCGATCTCGACAGTGCAGGTCGCGCCCGTTTCGGGCAATTCGTTTGCTTTGTGGGCGGCCCGTAACTTTTCAACGATTGCTTTCTTGACGATCTTCTGGCAGGCGGGGACAGATGAGAGTTGGCTCTTGTAACTCCGTCCATGAACAGGGAACTTACCATCTGCTGGAATCCACTGCTGCCAGGGTAATGTATGGGTACGGTCGAACAATTCGCCGAAGTCGCGTGCGTCGAATGAAGCGACGAGGAGTAAAACCCGGTCGGCCGTTCGCAGCCAGAGGTTCGCCCGAACCAATCCCTCAGGCCCAGCCCGGAACAGGATGCGCCCGGGAGAACAGACCCTCGCGTCGGGAAAACCCAGTTCCAAAAGTTCCCGCTTGACGCACGCCTCAAGGCCGGCTGCCGTTGTTGCAATGAGTTGAAACTCGTCCATAACACTCACTGGAAGAAGAATTTACCACAGAGAACGCAGAGAAAAGAAACAACAGAATTTTTTTTCTTTGTTCTCTGCGCTCTCTGCGATCCCCCCACGGGACGGCGAACAGCCCCTAGGGCCCGTGGGGCCGCCTGCGGTGAATTTCTTTTTGTTATCCGCTTTTCGTCGCTGCACGCCGCTGCGAACCGGAGCGACGACCGGAGCGGTATCGACCTTTGGGCTTTTTCTCCGGCGTAACCTTGGTGCTCGCCACAGAATAACTTTCCAGACGCGTCGGCTTGGGCAACTTGTCGCCGATGAGTTTTCGCACATCATTGACGAATCGGCGATCTAACGGGGTAGCGAAACTCGTCGCCAGGCCGCTGGCCTCCACGCGGGCTGTCCTGCCGATGCGGTGAACGTAATCTTCGGCGTTGTGCGGGAAGTCGTAGTTGATCACATGCTCGATACCGCTGACGTCCAGCCCGCGTGCGGCGATGTCCGTGGCAATGAGGATGGGGCAATGCCCGCTACGGAAGTTCGCCAGGGACTCGTCGCGATGGCCCTGCTCAAGGTCGCCGTGAATCTTCGCAGCCTTCAGCCTGCGAGCATTGACTATGCGGGTCAGGCTATCGACGCCCCGCTTGGTTCGGGCGAACACCAGCACACGTCCGGTGCTCTTGCGCAACAGTTTCAGCAGCAGGGGACGTTTGGCGTCCTCGGCCAGTTCGAAAATCTCCTGTTTTGCGCGATGGGCCGGTGCGGTTATCCCGATCTGGATGCGGACGGGGTCGCGCATGTTCTTCCGGGCGATCCGCTCCACGTCGTCGGCCATCGTAGCCGTGAACATCATTGTCTGCCGCTTGCGGGGCAAGGCTGCGATGATCCGGTGAATCTGCGGAATGAAGCCCATGTCGTGCATCCGGTCGGCCTCGTCCACCACCAGAACCTCAATCTCATCAAGCAGAAGCCTTCCGTTTTCAATGTGGTCGTTCAGCCTTCCCGGCGTGGCGACCAGGACGTTAGGCCACGAACGCAAGGCTGCGAAGTCCTGCTCCATCGGCACGCCGCCGACGATGGTCGCGACGCGCAGGCCGCTGGACTTGCCCAGTTCGTTGAACGCTGCGGTAATCTGGGCAGCCAGTTCGCGCGTGGGGGCGAGCACCAGTGCGCCTAGTTCCATCTTATTGGCCAGACGCTGGATGATCGGGATGGCAAAAGCAGCCGTCTTGCCCGTGCCCGTCTGCGCCAGTCCGATAACGTCTTTGCCTTCGAGCGCGGGCGGAATGCAGGCGGCCTGAATGGGCAGAGGACGCTCAAAGCCGGCCTGGTCGAGACTCTGATGAATGGTTTCCGACAGGGGGAAATCTGCAAATTTTACATCATTCTGATTAGACAAAATAACACCTTCCTAAAGCCCACAATAATTAATCAATCGGCTCCAATCGTGGCGGGAGGTGCAGGGGTATGCGACTCCATAGTGGGTTGCCACGCCGGGCTTCTCGGGAAGCCTAGATGCCCGCTACGCGGCGGCCCATCTCTTCCCATTGTGCCCGACTTTCCCTCGGGCGTCCCAATTGCATCAGCGCTGCCCAGCCTTATATCTGGCAGCTAAGCGATACATGAATCATTTACTTCCGGGTATTATATCGACCATCCGAGCAGAATGTCAACAAAAATAAGGAACAAAAATAATGAACTATACGCACGCAGAGTTGACAGAGAAGAATTCATCACGGTACATTCAATAGTTAGTAATTTGATACTCCGGGCGACAAGATACTGAAAGATTGTTGTTATGAAAATTTCCATGCTTCGCATTGGTGTGCTGGCTATTGCTTCTGTCATGTGTCTTTCCGTTGTAACCGGCTGCAAGGACAACAACGACAAGAACAATAAGGACAATAAGTCCGCTGCGTCAGAGTTTCAACCGTTGGCGACTTCTCCGAATCGCGTTCGGGAATTCGAGTACTGGGTCAACCCCGACTTGTCGGCCAAGGTGCGCGTCAGCCTCATCAGTCCCATGTCGTCGATACAGGACTATCGGTTTCAGATTCTCCGGCTTCTCACGAATACCCCCGGCGTCGAGGCATGGTCGGACATGGAATTCCAACTCGTAGATGGGCAAGGCACTTTTTCCGCCATCGCCTGGGTGCCCGACCTGAGGAAATTGAAATTCGGGAACACCCATCTCATTCCTTCGCGACGTGGGGATGACGAAATGGTTCTATCCGTGCAATTCGGGCAACGAACCACCAAGGCGAGCGATCCGCCAAAATCGTCTCCGTCGAACCGTACTGACGAGGAGATCAAACAGGCAGTGAAAACTCTCCGTGCGGAAGTTGACAAGGAGACCATGAAGATGTTGTCGGCGATGGGAAAATTCGGTTTTCCGGCCAGTAGAATCATTGTGCATGTGCCCGGCAAGTTGACAAAAAGCAAGAACTTCCGCCAGGAAAGTGATGGTTCCCTCTCGGTTGAATTTTGGTATCAGGATATCCTCCTTGCATTCAATCAGGTCTTCCAGCACAACGACGAAGTCGCGGAGAAACTCGTGCGGGAGACGAATGCCACGTCGGCCCGTCACCTGCGAAAACAACCGGCAGTTCGTGATGTTGCACTTACACAGATTTGGGGTCAGCCCGGAATGCCCGAACTGACCATAGCCGACCTTTCCAACGTCAAACCCCTATTCGATTACAGCATTGGAGTCGAAGCGGCCAAGGCAATCGCCTTCGATAGTCAGCTCGCCAAAATCGGCGTGATTAAACTTTCCCTTCCGCCGGCAACCGAACCCCCAGCCGTTCAGTTCGCCGAGGATAGCATTTCCTTTGAAATGAGAATCGACAAAAGGACGGGCAAGCCAAAGCGACATCTACGCATTCGAACTACATTTGATCAGGAGCCGGCGAACCACCCTCGCGTCATACTTCATCGCATCGTTGACGGCAACGGCCGAATACTCTTTCCGCGAATCGGTATCGACGTATTTGCCGGTCTCGGTAGCTACGGCAGCACGAAGGGGCTGTTCCACTCAGTGAACATTGACATGGTTGGAGATATTGAGCCAAGCCCGAAGACCATCGATGTTCTTGCCGAAGTGTCTTACGCCACGGGCACGAAACGAAAGATCAATCTGGATTTCGCTGCAATCGAGCTTGGTGCGACAGACGACAAGGTCTATAACGCTCGTATTACGAAACTCGACCGCAAGGACGAGCGATGCGTAATCCATGTTACATTCAATATTCCGGAAGGCGTGCGAATAATGTCTGTTGACTTTGAGTACGACGCCCAAAAACGTACCGGCAAAAAAGGCCGGAAGAAAAATCGGCTTTTCAGATCTGGAGGTGTGCGACCCGATCGGCCTGGGCCTGGCAGCGTTGAATGTATGCGAGATATACCGGCCGAGAAGTTTTCTCGCATCAAGACGGTTTATGCCGTTGTTATCGAGAACTATCAGGAGCACGTTGCCCCCATGCATTTGCAGGGAATTCCCATCAAGGAATGATCCGCCAGTCTTCGTCCGCCGAGAAGACGAGGAACGAAGACTGGCCTACCATGAGCGAGCGCAGCGAGTCGAATGGAGATGAGGGGACTCGAACCCCTGACCTGCTGATTGCGAACCAGCCGCTCTCCCAACTGAGCTACATCCCCGGATCGAAATACAGTATAGCAATTCGACAGGTTTCGCCAAGAGACTTTAAGTATATACTGTGCTGACCGCTTATAATTTTTCGTGAAAGGAACAAACAATGGAAATCCAAGGTAAAAAAATCGCGATAATGCTCGACCAGGCCTATCAGGAAATGGAAGTGTGGTATCCGTATTATCGGTTCACCGAAGCCGGGGCGGAGGTCGTTCTGGTCGCCTCGCAGGCCGGCGCGACGTATCTGTCGAAACTGGGTTATCCGTGCGTTTCGGATGCAGCCGCCGGTGATGTGAACGGTAGCGACTTCGAGGCAGTGATTATCCCCGGCGGTTGGGCGCCGGATTTCATGCGAAGGGATGAATCAATGATACGGTTCATTCAGCAGTGCGCCGAGGCCAAGATTATCCTGGCTGCCATCTGCCACGGCGGATGGATGCTCTGCTGCACCGACGCTTTGCGTGGCAAGCGAGCCACCTCGTTCATCGCCATCAAACACGATATGATTAACGCCGGAGCCGACTGGGTTGATGAGGAATGTGTCATCGACGGCAACGTCATAACATCCCGCACACCCGACGACCTGCCGGCATTCTGCAAAGCGATTATCAAGGCGCTTACGTAAGTCCGGTGCCGTGGTCGCGGTACCCCACTACTTCACGATTTCCGGAGTCGCCCAGTCGTCGCTCATGTTGACAGGCAGGCGATAAACCTGACCGGCTGCGTTGCAGAAATACAGCCGGGATTCGCTTGGCCGGCGGGTATGGCCGTCCGCCCAGAAGGCGTAGAAGTCCGGGTGAGCATTTACAGGCCTCCTGGCGTAGGTGTGATTGAATTCGCTGTCGGCGGTAAGTTGCTTTGTCATCGTCCAGTTTGCACCCTCATCGCCGGAGACCCACATTGCCATTTCGCCGCCGGGGTTGAAAGGCTGCGGGCCGGTTTGTGTCGGACCGATGATCCGCCACGTGCCGTCATCTTCGACGTGGAGGCAGCCGGTGTCGTAGTTGCTGTCCGAGGTCGTTACCGCGCGAATCTCCCAATTCTGCCCGTTCCAGTGTGCGGTTGTCCACATCCGGGGGTTGTTCTCCGGCCCGGCTTCGAAACCCCTGCTCGTTACGTAGAAGATTATCGGTCGGCCCTCGGCGTCGAAGTTAATGTCCTTCATGTACACGAGCAGGCCGTCAGCGACATAATCATAAACCATCGCCTTATTGGTAATTTCACGCAGAGGCGGCTGGATTATCTCGCCCTGAACGTTTCGCCAGGTTTGGCCGGAGTCGTCTGTTTCAACGTAGTAAAGGTTTGTGCGGCAGTTCAACCCGCCCGATTCGGGGTGATAATTGAAGGCCGTTCCGACCTTTTGGTCATGGGGCCAACTGATCTGGTAATGTCCCAGCCCGAAGAAGGCGAGCATGTTGTGGTCGCTCCATTTTCGTCCATCCTCGCTCGTCATCCAGAACAAGCGCCTGTGCTCTTGCCTGATAACGGGACTGTCTTCATTGCCATAACGGGTGTGCAGAAAGAGAAATTCCCCTCCGGGCAGATACCATACCTGGGGGTATGAGAAGTTCGTCTCGCTGATTAGTTCGAATGTGTCGATGGAATACGGCTCGGTGCTCTTGTGAATGTACGCGGGCCGGGACATTCCGTGGGAACTCGAAAATATCCACACGTATCCGTGCCCGTCCAGCATGATAGTCGGGTTGTCGTGGGCGTCGCTGGTCTGCTTGTCCAGCAGGATCGTGGGGCGGGGGACCATACCTCTCTGGTGGTCGTAAAACGAGACCATGTGCAGCAGCCGGTTCTGGTCGGCGGGGCTGCCCCCGTAGCAGAAAAAGGTTTTGTTCACTTCCTTTGCGTACCATGCCAGCGGGATGTGCTTGGCGCAGTAAGTCCCCAGCCCGCCGCTGTACTTGTATTTGTATTCATCGTCGGAAGGCTGGTTGAAATACCAGATTCCCCTGTATCCGTCCGCCTTTATCGCACTTTTATTTTCCTGCAACATTTCTCTGTCTCCGCTGTCGGGCGTGTGGCGTGGCAGTGGTGTTTGTCGGCCCCTTGGGGGCAACCACGTTCTTTCGCATGGATTTAGCCGGTAGCCTGATAGATTACGGGTCGGTAGCGCGGTTGCGGAATGGGTTTGCCGGCATCGCGTGCGGCCTGGAGCCAGGCGGCTTTAGCCTTCTCTACTTCAGCCAGCGCTTCTTCAGGCGTCGCGCCGAATGCAGAGCACGATTCCAGGTCAGGGATGTCGGCGATGTACCCGCCGTCTTCCTCGCTATAAAAGATATTGATATGGTAGTCGCTCATCGTCATTCCTCTAATCTCATATTATACCGCTCAACAAGCCGAAGGAACTGTCTAATTTGATATGGTTTCGCCTAGCCTCGAACATCCTGAAGATTAATAAGTTCGGAAATGTCAGGATGAACGAAAATGTGATGACTTCCGCTCGTTCGGTCCAAAGTAAATCCAACTCCCTCAATCAGATTGACCATATCCCGAAAGGAAACATTGTGCAGAGCGCCTTGGCTCAAGCGTCGCAATAGTTTCTTGCGGTTCATACTCGTGACTCCAACCTCTTGATAATTTGTTTCCTCTGCGCTCTCTGTGGCCCAGTTATTCAAACAGCGCCGTTCCGATTCGGAGGATTGTTGCGCCTTCTTCGACGGCTACTTCGTAATCCTGGCTCATTCCCATTGAGAGGTGGCGGAAATCGCTGCCGCCGATTTTTTCGCGTCGCATGTCCTCGAACAGTTCGCGGAGGCGGACGAAGGTCGGGCGGGCATTTTCCGGGTTGCTCGACAAGGCTGCCATTGTCATCAGACCGACCATGCGGAGGTGCTCCATCGTGGAGATTTGATCGACCATGTGCGCAGCCGCCCCGACGGAAATGCCGTATTTCTGCGACTCGCTCGAGCAGTTGACCTCCAGCAGAATGTCGGCTACCAGACCGCCCTGCTCGGCGCGACGGTCAATTTCCTCAGCAAGCCGGAGGGTATCGACCGAATGAATCATGGCTGCGACAGGCAGGACGCTCTTGACCTTGTTCCGCTGGAGATGCCCTATCATGTGCCAGCGGACCTGCTCCGGCAGTTGTTTTTTCTTTCGTCCCAACCAGTCAGCCACTACCTCGGCACGCTCGATAAGTTGTTTCGCGCGGTTCTCGCCGAGTTCCGTTACGCCCAGGTCGATGAGTGTCTTGATGTCATCGACCTCGACGGCTTTGGTAACGGCGAGAATTTGAATATCGTCCGGGTCGCGTCGTACCCGCCGAGCCGCTGCGGCGATGTTGTCCCGAATACGCTGAAGGTTGTCGCTGATTTTCTTACGCGTAACGACCATGGTGATGGAGATTAACAAATCTCACTCAATCGCACAAGGTAACTTGTCGTTTCGCGTTAAACCAATTAGCATTGATAGAATCATGTACATGAAACTGATTATCCTGGCGTCTGTGGTTTTGGCGACTTCGTTTTTGGGATTGGGCGAGTCCCCCATGCCCACGTCCACACCGGCTACCACGACAGCGCCTGCTCAGCGACAATGGGGGCGAAGCAAGGCGGGTCTGTCGGTCTCGGCTTCGAGCGCCGGCGAGTGGAACCTTACTGGAACGATGAAACTGGACCTCGCCGTCAGAAATACCGGCATCGTACCGGGCTCGCTCGGCGGGAAGGAGCAACTGTTCGCCTACCTGCTCATTGCACAAAAATCGAACGTTTATTACACCGAGAAAGTCCTTCCCGCCGGCGGTATCGCAAAATGGACGGGCAAAATTGACCCCGCTAAAATGCTGCAAATGCCGGCTTTCGACATCGCCGGTCTGAAGGTTTTTTCCTACATGCGAGGGCTGAAGATCAAGGACGGTTATCCCGCCCAGATTGTCGCCGGCGAGGTCCGGGCGAGGCTCCCGGCAGGTAAGGTCGCCGATGTGCTCCGTCCCGGTCCGGTGAGGCTCAAGTGCGTGATGTACCTGGATCGCGGACCCGAGGGAACGTTGCAGCTGGAGGGAAGGATGATCCGTATTACACTGGGCGTGGGCGATTTTTCCCGCCTGCCGGAGCAGAGACGAAAGAGGCTCCTCGCCGACCTGTCGGCGCGAATGAAAAAGGACGCCTTCAGCGCCAAATCCGCCTGTGCCGACGCGGTTCGCATGGGCAGCCCGGCTGTGCCTGTGCTCGCCAAGGTGGTTCACGACGCACGGGCGAAAGACTTTGCCCGCATGTGGGCATTGACCGCGCTGGCGGGGATTGGGGGAAAGGAGGCTTCCGGGGTGCTTATCGAATCCCTGACCGATTCGGCTTCCGGCGTTCGACATGTGGCTGCGTATCACGGCCTGCGCGCCAAAAACGCCAAGTTCGACAAGGCGCTGAACAAGCGGGCCATCGGCGGAAAAGACCCGATGCTGACAGCATGGGCGATTATGGGATATTTGAAGTTTCGCAAGTCTGTTCCGCCTGCGCTTCTGGCGGCGGGGGTCAACAGCCCGCAGTGGAAGGCGCGGGCAGCCGTTGTTGAGACTATTTCCCACGGCAAGCCCGACCGTTCGCACCTTCGGATACTGCGAAAACTTCTCGGCGACGATAAGGCGATGATACGCCAACGTGCCGCCCGTGCCATCGGATACATCGGCGATAAATCTCCCGAAACTATCGACGCTCTCATAGAGGCATTGCCCCTCAAAGGCGACAACGCCGCTGAAGCCGTCGCTGCGACGCTGTGTTCGCTGACAAAAAAGAAATGGGCATATCGCGCCGATGCAACGCCCAAAGAAAAATCCGAAATCATCCGAAAATGGCAGCAATGGTGGAAGGAGAATAAATAATTTCCAATTTCCGATTTTCAATTTCCAATTGACAAAGAAAAAAAGGATAGCGGGATTTCAGGGATTACGGGATTATGGGGATTCTTTTTCTTCGGTTTCTTTCAGTAAATTTAAAATCCCTGTAATCCGGTAATCCCCGTAATCCTGCTATTCCTCTTCTTCCTTTTCTTCTTCCTCTTTGTCAATTGAAAATCGGAAATTGAAAATTGGCAATTGTTCAGGGTAAGAGCATCGCCATTATGTAGGCGTTCTGAAAATCTTCGTCGAGGTTCAATTCGATTGTTGTCGGGGCGGCGGCAATGTGCGGCAGTTTAGCCCTGACTTCCTCATCCAGCGTCGCGACGAACGCCCCGCCCAGCGAGCCGTTACCAATGAAGGTGTACTTGTCGCGGGCGATGTCGGGCAGCAGGCCCATCGCTACGCAGTTGTCCAGGTCGATGTGTTTTGCGAACCCGCCGGCGAGGTAAAACCGCCCTATCTCGTCGAAGTCCGCGCCGAAATGCTTCATGGCAATCTGAAGGGCGGCGAAGATGACGCCCTTCGCCTGAAGCAGCGTCGCAATGTCGCGCTCGGTAACGAGAATCGGCTTCAGACCGTCATCGGTCTTCTCTGCCGGGACTATCTCGTAGGCAGTGGTCCTGTCGTCGGTCTGGACGACCTGTCGGCACTTGCCTTTCGCTTCATCCGTGAAACGCCCGGTCTGCGAAACCACGCCTGCACGGTAGGCCTGTGCGAGAAAGTCGATCAGACCGCTTCCGCAAAAGCCGGTAGGTTTTGCGCCGCCTACGACGCTATATGTCGGTTCGGATTCGAGTCCCACCAGTGCGAACGTGTCAATCGCTCCGATCGCAGCCCTCATTCCGCAGGTAAGTCCGCTGCCCTCGAAGGCGGGACCTGCCGGAGCGGCGCAGGCGATTGCGCGGTCGCGGTTTCCGACGACTATCTCGGCATTGGTTCCGATGTCGATTATCACCGTCAGTTCGTCCGCCTCCGTCAGGCCGCAGACGTACACATCGGCTGTAATGTCCCCTCCGATGTAACCGGCTGACGACGGGAAAATATCGACCAGTCCGTCGCCGTTCATCGCCAGGCCCAGCGAGCCTGCGCGGTAAGGGCCTGGGGAATTGGTTACCGGTGCGAACGGTACGCCACCCAGGCTCGCCGGAGAAATTCCGCAGAACAGGTGCGTCATTATCGTATTCCCCGCGACGGTCATGTGTGCGATATCGACCTGTTCAAACCCGCCCCGACGGGCTATCAGACCGAGCAGGCGATTGACGGTGGATTCGACGAGAAGGCTTCGCAGTTCTTCGAGTTTCTGCGGATCGGAGGCGTAACTGATCCGGCTGGCGACGTCGTCGCAGCGGATTATCTGCTGATTGTACCCGCTGGCGGCATCGACAATCTTCCCCGACAATAAATCCACCAGCGCGACTACAACGGTTGTGGTTCCGACATCGACAGCGGCTGCGTAGAGTTTCGAGGTCGTATCGCCCGGCTCGATGCGAATCAAATACCATCGACCACTTTCGCAGGCGATAGTAGCGGTCAGTTCATACCCATCCGTCGAAACCCGCTCGGCGTCGCGGGCGAGTCGAACCGAGGAGTTTATCGCACCTTTGTAGCCACGGGTGTGCAGTTCGTCGATTATCCGTTCGAGGTCGCCTCGCGCGTCCTGGAGCGTAGGTTTCGGCAGGCGGAGGTATTCCTTTCGGACGGGCGGGCGAAGCGCCACCTCCGGAGCGTGGGAGAAGTCCATAACGACCTTCTCACCGGCAGAGACCAGACTATGGCGCGGGACGCGGATTTGGAATTCGCCGCCCAGCAGCCTCGTCCGGCAGGCGAGGACCCGTTTGGCTTTACCTGTATCGACTGCAATCTCATTGCCGTCGAGGTCGCTGAATCGGCCTGTGAGTATATCGACCGCGCACCCGCCGCACGCGCCCGCCCCGCCGCAGGCGACGTTCAGGATCACGCCGGCTTCAGCCACCACGTCCGTCAACAGACATGGCGCGTCGGCCTGACATTCGACGCGACGCTCCGGCAGTTCGATAACGCCTTGTGCTTTCACAGTCATAGTCCACAAATCCAACACTGGGTGGCACGGTCAAACGCAGCGACACGTAGTGTCCCTACGGGAAGCGGAGCTTGTGGGTGCTCTCCGCCACCTTCAAGCGCAGCGAAGCGGAGCTTATGGGTGCTCTCCGCCATTGTCCATCCAGCACCCACTTTCCTACGCTTTGCTTCGGTTGAAGGTGCCACCCAATATTATAATTATTTCAATTTTCCTTCACGATGTGCGGTAACGTAGTTTGCGCACCACTCGTCGGCGGCGCTGAGGACCTCGCCTGCCAGCATCAGCGAAACCATATTCGACGTGCACGGGTCCACGATGGCCGAATCCATTCCGAAATAGATAGCAGTCGCCATCATCGCCAGGTTGATGAACTTTCGTCCCGGCAGGCCGAAACTCGTATTGCTCAACCCGCCGCCGATGTGGGCTTCGGGATGATTCTCGTGAATTATCCTGATGGCCTCGCAGGTATTCCGGGCCGATTGCGGATCGGTCGAGACCGGAACGAAGCACGGGTCGATGATAATCTCGTCGGTCTTTTTACCGATGCCGGTGATCTGCTCGATAAGTTTCCCCGCTCGTTCGACGCGGTCGTCGATGCCCGTGGGCATTCCGGCGTCGGACATACACAGCGCGATTACCATGCACTCGTTATCGGCCAGTACGGGCAGAAAGACTTCAAGCCGCTCGGTCTCCAGGGAGACGGAATTGACGATGGGTTTCTTTTCCGCCGTCGCCAAGCCGGCTTTGATCGCGTCGATGTTGGCTGAATCCAGACACAGAGGCACATCGGTATTGGACTGAACGAGTTTCACCAGCCATTCCATATTGGCGATTTCCGCCTGGGCCTTCGGATCGCCTCCGTTCAAGTCGATGTAATTCGCCCCGGCTTCGACCTGCTCGACGGCCGTCGCGATAATGTGCTGCTCATCCCTTTCCGAAATAGCAGCGGCGATGGACTTCCGTGTCGCGTTAATCTTCTCACCAATGATGATCACAAGTGTCTCCTTTAAAATTCCAGGCCCAAACACACAGAACGAATACTCATAACCTACCGGCAAGGTATTTACAAGTCCTCACCCGGTAAAAACCGGGACGGTTTTTACTGCAATTGCCAATTTCGGCGGAGTATCCATTCTGTCGTCAACAGCGCCACGAAGGCCAGGAACAGCAGTGTGAAGTTGTATAGGCTGTATTGTTTTTCCGGTGGCGCCGGCGGCATTGACGCTGCCCTCTTACGGATGAGTTCGTCCACGATATCCGGCAGAGCGGTCAGTTCAACGTATCGCCCGTCGCGTATTTTGGCGATAGATCGGAGCGTTACGTCGTTCCGGGCCAGGCGGTCCGTTTCCTTCGAGTGGGTCGCTACAATAAGCGGCAGTTGGTCCGTCCCGATTATCTCGCCGTTTTTGTCTTTAGCGGTGATTGTAACGATATATTTCCCGCCGGCAGCGGGCTTGACCGATGCGCCGTACATTCCCGCTCCCGCCGATGGGCTGAGCGTTACCTGCGAGGCGTCTTTTTGCTTGGGTTCCTCCCGGATGGTGGCGGTTACCGAGGCGCTGCTTGCTGGTTTGGCGTCGGAGTCTTTTACCTGCGCGGTAATTTTCAGTTCTTCGTCCTGCCTGATGTAGGCTGTGCTGAGTCTCGCCAGGACGGACGCCGTTCCGGCCCGGGTGGTTTTATCGACGCCGGCGAGGTAGCGGATGAACTGTCCCCAGAATCGGTGATATGGGCTGTCCGCTCCGGCCGGTCGCAGCCGAAGGTCCCACTTCCAGGTGGTGTCGGCGGTGAAGGCAGCCGACCGCCCCGCGCCGAACTGCCGGACGGCAAGGACGATGAGTGGCCCGTTGGCGTTCCGGCGGGTCGGGTGGATGGCGAGGACGTTGGCAAGCGGTTTGGCGCGAGGGACGGTAACGCATCCCAGCAGTTTCGGTATGGGTTTTGTCGCCTGTTTGGATGGGCTGTGAAAAAACTCGCCGAGGTCGGCGAATATCGGCGACGCCGCTCCGATAGCGGTCAGTTGCGGGACGAACCTGGTGCTTTCCTGAGGCTGGCTTCGACTTCCGCAGAACACCGGAAGCGCCGTCTCGATTGGCGTTCCGGCGTACCCGCCAGGCCCGAAACTGTTCCGCCCGCCGAGCATCAGCAGCGCCTTGCCGTCATTGACGAATTTACGAATTCGCTCCATCTGGTCGCGGTTCAGGAATGTCCGGTCCAGATCGCCCAGGATAATCACATCGAACATTGCGAAATCCTCGTCCGTCCTCGGCAGTCCGGCGAGGGTCTTACCGTCGATTTTTCCCTGGACGAGGAAATGGTTTCTCCGATCTCGCACCATTGAGATTGTCTGGATGTTCGGGTCGCCGGCCAGTGCGCGGTGGAGTTTGTACTCCGGACGCATCGTACCCTCGACGTAAAGAACGCGGATTCGCGGCGTCGTTATCAGCACGTGCAGTTCGGCGGCATTGTCGTCGGTGGTGGTTTCGGCGTCGTTGGGTTCGACAGCGATCTTAAGTTTGCGGATGTCGGCGCTTTTTTTACCGGCAGGAGGTTCGCCCGGCGTCCACTTCAACTGCACCGTTATCGTCTCGGCATTGCTCTCGGTCAGGACCTGCTTGTCAGCCACCTCCCTACCGTCCTCGGTGAGGACGATTCTCGACGGTATATTCGCCCATCCGGTCAGTCGCAGCTCGGCGGTGATGGTGGTAACATTATTTTTTATCGCTTCGATCGGCGCGTTCGCCGACAGCAGGCGGACGTTTCGCCGACCGGCTGCCTTTTCGTCGCGTGAACCAACGCCGAGCGTATAAACAGGCACGGGCGATTCGGAGGCGGCTGTGAGAATGTTCCCCGGCGCATTGTGCAGACCGTCGGAGATGAGGATTATCCCAGCCAGTTCCTCTGCTGATGAATTAGCACAGCCCCGACGGAGGGCGGCGCTGATGTCGGTAACGTCGGTTCCTTCTCCCGAAGGCGACAGGCCCGCCAATTCCTCAATGTTTTCGACCTCCCGGCAATCGGCGGCGAAGTGGAGCCACGCCACGCGGAAGTGCTCACCGAGCCGTTGTTCCTGCGAGGCGAGGGCTTCGATAGCCTGTCGATAACGGTAGGCCTGATTGGCCTGATCGGTGGCGGCCATACTGGCTGAACGGTCAACGAGAATCGGAAGCAGCAATTCGGATTCGCCGGCTGTCGGCTGGACGCTTATCGCCGGTTTGAACAGTACCAGAAGCAGCGCCATTATCGCGCCGAAGCGCAGCAGTAGAAGGACAGCCATCCTGCGTCGTCCGAGGTAAGAATAAACGGCTGAGTAGAACACGCCGACAGCCAGGATGATCAGCGCGCCCAGCAGCGCCAGCCAGAGTATTCTCCCAGCCGGTGTGTCCAGCGACACGCCGACCGCCGCTGCGGTTACGAACGCGCCCGCCGCTGCACCGGAGAAGATTACCGCGATACCGCTGCGCCGACGATGCCGCATCCAATGTCGGACGCCATAGCCGAGAACGGCTGCGGCAATGGCCAGCCCCAGCACCATCAGCAAGGCGACATTCTCCACGCCACGAAATTGAATAGAAAAACCCGTCATCTACTAACTAAACGTAAATCCCCCGGATATGTTTCGCAAGAGAGTTAAACAGCGATGGGTGGCACGGTCAAGCGCAGCGAAGCGGAGCTTGGCCGTGAGATATGTCCTGGTCGTGAAGCTTTCAATTGTGCGTACCACGGCCAATCTTCCGCTTCGCTCCAGATTGACCGTGCCACCCCATCATTGGAAATATTTGTGTAGTAATCCGGGTGGCACGGTCAATCGCAGCGAAGCTTGGCCGTGAGGTAGGCGCAAAAACCAACAAAGGCAATTGAATTTGCTGTCCCGGGGATTTAGTATTCTAAATTATGAGGCTGGGTTCCGTCATTCGAAAAACCTGTCGTCGATGGAACATACCATGGGATGCGCACGAGCTAACATTTTCCTGTTTCCGACAACAAGCATTTCTCTCAAAAAACAGGACTTGTCATTATCTGACCCACGCAATTCAGATTGCCAAGGAAAAACACGCCTTTGACTTTTGGGGCTATGTATTCATGCCGGAACACGTGCATCTGCTGATCTGGCCAAGAAACGAGCAGTACTCCCTTTCGGACATTCTGCAATCAATCAAGCAATCCGTGTCACGCCGGGCGGTGGCCTATTTACGAAAGCACAACCCCGCCGGCCTGAAGTGGCTGGCCACCGGACAGAAGAAACGCCCCTATCACTTTTGGCAGGAAGGTGGGGGTTACGACAGGAATGTCAAAAACCGCGAGTCCGCAAGGAAGATGATCGAGTACATTCACAATAATCCCGTCAGGCGTGGCTTGGTAACATTACCGGAGGATTGGCTATGGTCCAGTTATCGGGATTGGGAAGACCTCGGAACCGGACCGTTGCCAATTGATAAAGAATCTTTTTTGATGACGTGATACACAGTTGGGTGGCACGGTCAAGCGTAGCGAAGCGAAGCTTGGCCGTGATATATGCCCCGGTCGTGAAGCTTTCAATTGTGCGTACCACGGCCAATCTTCCGCTTTGCTCCAGATTGACCGCGCCACCCCGTTAAATAACGTGCCACCCCGTTAAAATAGCTTGTTACGGTCGCTACGCTTTGCGGAAGTCGAAGAAACCGATGCCGTCGAGTTCGGCGCGTAGGGCGTCGCATTGTTTATCGGATAGGTTTCGCAGCGGCAGGCGGACCGGGCCGCAGTCCAGGTCGATTATTTTCATCGCCGCCTTACACGCCGACAGACCGCCGAACTTGCTGAGTACGGCGATTAATTCGCGAGATTTCGCCTGGGCGTCCTGGGCTGTCGTCATATCGCCGGACTGATAGGCTGTGAGGATTCGTCGGTAAAGCCCGAAGGCAAAATTGAACGTGGTTCCAATCGCGCCGGTAGCGCCGACCGCCAGACCGGCCAGAAAAATCTCATCACAGCCGGAAAGTATGTTGAACCTCCCGCCGTCAAAGCGGAGGCATCGCCCCAGGTCCATCAGATCATTCGAGGTGAACTTGATACCGGCGAGGTTGGGAATCTTTCCAGCGGCTACTTTGAGGAAATCCACCATTGGAAGGTTCACGCCGGTCCTGAGCGGCATGTGGTAGAAGTAGAACGGAATCTCCGGCGCTGCTGCGGCGATTTCGGTACAGAATGACGCCAGGTCATCGACGGTCGCGGGTTTGAAGAAGCACGGCGCCATTGCCGCTATCGCCGAAGCGCCGATTTTCTGTGCGTGGGCGGCGAGTGCTTTGCAATCGGTCAGGCAGGAGTTGCCGACGTGGACTATCACGGGGATATTTTTCCCGACGGACCCCTGCCATCGCTGGGCCGCCTCGATACGCTCGGATACGGTCAGCGAAACACTTTCGCCCGTCGAGCCGCAGACGAATGCGCCGTCCGCGCCGTCGTCGATCAATGCGCCGGCCAGTTTGTCAATGGCGTCCAGGTCCAGCCCACCATCGCCGCGCATGGGTGTGAACGTCGGTACAATCAGTCCGGTCAGGTCTTGTGCCATGGATGTCCCTTTCCTCAATACCCCGGCAATTTATAGGGCCGGAGCGACTCGATGTCAAATGATTGCGCCTACTGTGGCAGCAGACCTCGCTCGAGGCGCTTGATGCGAGGGATGTACTTGCGGGCCTGGGTGATGCGCTTCTTTCGGACCAGTTCCATATAGTTGCACAGCAGTTCGTGGTGCGCCTCGCACATGAGGACGTTTCGTGCGGTCAGGAAGCCGCCCCGGTCGGCGGCGTCCTTCCATGGCGCAACCCCCCGGTCAAGGTAGTGCGCCCACTTCGGCCCATTCAGCACACACCAGGCGTCCCAATATCTCCGGCTCTCCCGATCGTCGCCAAGCAGGCGCGAGAGGAATCTGATGTAGGCGAGGAACTGCTTCCGCAGGCTGCCCCTTATCCGCTCCAGGCAGGACGTCTCGGCGATTGCCCTGAACGGAATCAATTCGACTTTTACGGCATCGTCTCGGAAGGTCAGTCTTGCCAGCAGACCGGTGGACCAGAGTGGCACGTCGGCGGCGTCTTCTTCGAGGTCGAAGACGAAATTCCCCAGGCTGTAGATGATCGGAACGCCGTTGTGTACTTCATAGCCTTGAGGAACGTGCGGGTGCCCTGCGACGACCGCTGATGCGCCCGCCTCGGCGAATGCCCTGTAGGTCTTGACCATTCGTGGGCTTGGAACGGGGTTGAACTCGTTTCCGCCGTGGACCATGACGATCACAATGTCGGCGGACCGGCTTGCCTTGCGAATCTGGTCGATGTTGGTCGGAACTTCCAGAGGCCAGGCTCCGGCAGTCCGCTCGTCGGCACAGGTGAATTCGTTTTCCGCAAAGGCCAGCAGGACGATTCGCTTTCCCTTCAGCGTCAGTCGCAGCGGTTTTTGCGCCTCGTGGATGGACTCGCCCGCTCCGACCGTTCGGATACCGCCGGCTCGTAGCAGGTCGATGGTATTCAGCACCGGTCCGGAACCCTGGTCGGCAATGTGATTGTTCGCCAGGCAGGCTACGTCGAATCCGCCGGCGGTAACGGCGCGAACCGCGAGGGGATGGGCCTTGAGATTCGGACCTGATTTGGCGATGGGTGTGTTTTGAGTTGTAAGCGGGCATTCCAGATTGAGTACGGAAAGGTCGTTTCCGCGAAGTTGTTCGTGGAGGTCGCCGAAGATTTCCGGCTCTCTGCCGGACAGGATAAGCCGCTCACTGCGATTAATCGGGCAGAAGTCGCCGGCGAAAAGAATGGATATTTCACTCATGGTGAAGACTCCCCAGCCGGACCGGGTCGGGTTGCGGCGTAAAGGATGACATTCATCGCGATTTTTCGCGCGTCGTCGGTAACGTATCCGATGTTTTCGACGCACGGATTACCTTCGACGCTGCACGTTAATCCATAGGCTGACAGGACAACCGCAATTCGCTTATCCAGAACCACCGCCGACAGTTTCGGCGAAGCCGGTTTCGTATCCGCACCCGCCCGTCGAGTTAATCGTACTTTCGGTACCTCTGCGCCGACTCCGCCCGCGAAACTCCCCGTAACGATGGGGCTGTCGGGCTTGAGCGGGCGGATTGCGTCCTTGTCGAACATTGCTTCGAGCATTTTCCCGGCAGCGGCGTGGAAATCACCACGCCCGATGGCGGGATCGATCAGCAGCGTCCCGCCGGAGTCGAGATATTTACGGATATTGGTCAGTTCAGCCCTGGAAAACTTCGGCGGCGTGTTACCCGTCAGCCACAGCAGCGTAATCGAAGGCGCGATAGGCTTTTTCGGGTCCGCCGGTGGGAGTTCTTTCAGCCCAATCGGCAGGCTGTGGGCGAGCGTATCGCCAAGCCGATTAATCGCCAGAGGGCAGACGTTGTAGTCGCCGTTATATTTGAGCCTGGCGACGTTGATGAATCGTTTCGCCGGTGGCGGGGGTGTGGTTTTTTGGCGTGCGGCGAAGCGTCCCGGAGGCACTTTCCCGCCGCCTGAGTATAATATAATATTCCCCGCCAGCGCGAACAGATGTTCATATTTCCGTCGGCGTCCCTGATGCCATGCGCCGCTGACGTCTTCGGCGAGGATGAAGATTCGCGTCCGGCATCCGTCGCCGATACCGATGATCTTCGGGCGATGCTCATCGGCGATCCCCACGGGACCCAGGGTCCGGAAGCGCAGGTTGAAGACGGGATGGTCCGGGCCGATGTCATGTCGATGGTAATCGGGAAAAAGACCAAGGAAGTACTTCTGGAATGATTCAGCGATTTTTTTATCCCCAAGCCTCGGTTGGACGAGGCACGTCCCGCCGTTGCGGATGAAGCGCTTGAACTTTTCGGACATATTACGTAGCACGGGCGCCTTGCCCGTGCCACCGTTAATATACAGCAGTGTTTCGGTTGGGAATTCTCCGGGCATTTTGCTATTTGTCTGTTGCCAGGCGAGGGCTCTGCCAACGGTCCGCGACATCCACCGGGTTATATTTGCGGCATCGCGTGGGTCCGTTCCCGGGGTTTTTCCCAATTCGAGACGGTTTATAACGATGGGCGCAGATGCCTTCGCCATGCACAGCAAGGCAAAGGAAGTGTCAATAATCGAACCCCCCCACGCCCCGTTGGGCTTCTGGCGGTCCATGAGCAGTCGGCACATCTGTTCGGAATAATCGTTGCCGACGAATGTCGGCATCCCCGCTTCATAACCGGCCCGCTGGAGACAGAAGAGGTAGTAATACAGTTGCCCCGGCATGGTCATCCAGATATATCGCGGGTTTTTATCGATTTTATAATTTTTTCGCAGCCAGGTAAGTCCGTGACGGATTTGCCGGGGGAATGCGAGTCGTCCGCCGTCGCGGCGTTTATCGTGGCTGAAGATCCGTTCGCGCAGGTGGCCTAGTTTGTCGGCGAGGATGAAGTAACTCGCCACCCCTGCTGCGGTCATCGAACCGTGCGAATCGGACCTTTGCGGCGGCTTATCGGCGATTGGAGGCTGATACCCCCATCCACCGTCTTTGTTCCGGAACCTGCGCCAATATGATTCGGCCTTCATCCATACGTCTCGCGGTACCGGTATCCCCGATTCCGACGCCTCTCGAAGTGCAAGGAGCGCCAATTGGCTGTTGGATGCGTCGGTCCATTCGGGTTTCAGACGCGCCATCGCCGATGCTGGGCCGTATCCCCATCCGCCGTTGCTGTGTTGATGTTTGACGAGCCACTTTACGTCGCCAGCCAGGACGGATCGGTAGTGCTCGCCTTTTATGCGCGAAAAGACAATCGCTCGAAACGATCGTGTGTAGGTGTGTCCGGGCTGACGGGTTTTCAGGTATTCGAGAGTTCGTCGGAGTTTCGGATCGTCGGGCGATTGCCCCGCTGTCAGTAATGCAAAGGCAGCCAATGCCTCTCCACCGCCGACGTATTCGCCGCTGTGGCGGTTCGGGATGGAGCCGTCGGGCTTCTGTCGGGAATACAGGAATGTTATCGCTTTGTCGATTGATGCCCGGATTGCTTTATCGGTCATGGGTGCGGGGCGAACAGGTTGAGCAAGTGCTATCTCTGACGCTGCGCCGATAGAGATGACTGCTATTGTTAACCGGATTGCGAAACCGCAAGCGGTCCAACTCAAGATATTGCGGATTGTGGATTGCGGATTGCGGATTTTTGTCGGTCCCACGGTATTCCGGTATTCCGGTAATCCGGTATTCCGGTCTTTCATCAACTGCGGCCGAGAGGAGTCGAACCTCCACGCCCCTAAGGGCACAGGCACCTGAAGCCTGCGCGTCTGCCAATTCCGCCACGGCCGCGGGCTGATTATTACAAACAAAGCCCCCGATACTCTACAGACATAAGGGAAAATTTCAAGAGATGATTTCGCATCTTGAGGCTTTAGCGGTAAAATTGGATACTCGCAAGTCAAGTTTCGTTTTTTGGGAGAGGTATTATGTCGATGGAATTTTCTAATACAAGTGATCTGGCAGGCGGGAAGGCGGTTATTGCTCAAAGCAATGCTCGGAACTCCACCACCGTCAAGCCCGCTTCATGGATAATCGCTCGAAGCGTACCCTTGGCTAATTCTTTATGATTCGGAACGGTAACTCGGCGATACGGATAAGTCGTCCGCCGTAAAATTACATGACTCCCCGTTTGATGATCGACGGCGTATCCGATCCTGCCCAAAGCGCTAACCGTCTTGCGACCGGAGACAACGGGCAGTTTGCTTATGCCTCGACCTCAACGATTTCCTCGGTGATGGCTGGTGGAATCGGCTCGTTGTGCTTGCGGAGGCTTTCGAGGTATCCGGAGATGGCGTCGGTAATGTTGGCGCGGGCTTGGTCTCGCGTATCGCCCTGGGAAATGCAACCCGGCAGCGTCGGGCACGTTGCGACAAACCGCCCATCCTCATCCTGTTCGATGATTATTCTGAGTTTCATGCAGTCTTCTCCCAACCTCCCATTTATCGTAACATACCAACCATAAACAGACAAGTGATTCGGTCGGAATTTCTCAAAAACATCCTTGCTCAATCATAATATAACTGTACAATGA
>JAUVIQ010000040.1 GCA_030592655.1 Planctomycetales bacterium
AGCATGTCCAGTTCGGACTTGGCTTTTGTCAGGGCGAACTTTTTTTTGTCAACGCTGAGTTGCTCTGCCTTGATTTGGTTCTTGCTGTACGGAGCGTGCTCGCCCAGTTCCTTGTTGGCCTTGAGTTTGAACTCCAGTGCATCCTTGGCCAGGGCGAGGTCTCGCTCGGCGATATTGATGTTGTTGACTGCCTCGCCGCGCTTGACGGACCATTCGCCCTCCAGGTATCTGGCAAGGGCGTTTTTGGCATTGGTAACGGCCTCGGTTGCCTTGTGAACCTGGTTGGCCCTTTCCTTTCTCGTCAGTTCCACGTTTTTGCTGGCCTGTTCGTGATCCTGTTTGGCCTTGGTCAGGAGGATATCGAGATCCTCAATTGCTTCGATGAGTTCGGCGCATTCGAACTTGATAATCACGTCGTCCGGCTTGACCCTTCCTTCGGGAACGACCATTTTGATAATGACGGGCCAACGGAGTTCGTTGGAGATAATGACACGTTTTTCGGTTTCCGCTTCACCGCGCTCGGTTACCGAGACAATCAGCGGTCCTCGGATAACCTGTGCCGTCGGGCCGACTTTCGAACTCCGGCGCGACGGTCTAATGGTCAACCACGCTACGACCGCTACGCAGACCAACACCGCCAAACCCGCGACAATCCCAATCCGGCGCCTCCTGATCCGATGCATATCGTTACTTGTCGTCAACGGCGCATGGATAGCGACGCTCGATTCGCTCGAACTTGGTTGGTTTTTCTCGCTCATGTAGAGCACCTTTCTCATCTACCCGGAGCATTCCCAGATTGGCCAGGAATTCCAGGCGGGTTGTTGTGTATTCGATCAGGGCGCGGGCCGCTCCGTTCCTGGCCGCTTGCAGCGCATCGGTTGCTTCGAGGACATCGCGCGCCGACGCCTCTCCGCCTTTCTGCTGCAAAGACGCCAGTTTCCACCGACGCGTGCCGATTTCCAGGCTGCGAATTTCCAGGTCATAATTCTGACGCGACCGAACCAATGCTCGATACGACTGTCGAACCTCCAGCCGGACGCCGTCCAGAAATTCCTCGTAATCACGCTGGGCCTTGTTCGATGCTATTATAGCATTTTTGTAATCGTCCCGGTTGTCGGTTTGGTCCAGAGGCCAGGCGAAGTCCAGCCTGGCAAACCGCTTGTGCCGGTGGAACTGCACATCCCAGAAATCGTGCTTGTGCGGCCCGCCTTCGGCATTATATCCGAGCACGACATTCAACTGTGGTAAAAAAGCGTCGGCTGCGATCTCGATGTCGCGGGTGGCGTCCCGGACCTTGGCCTGCTCCGTCAGGACATCGGGACGGGTTGATAATGCTACGACAACGGCCTGAGACTCCTTCAAAAGGATGGGCCTGGGTCCGATCTTGTTCGGCGTCTTCAAGGCATTGGGGTAATCCAGTTCCACCTTCGCGGTGAGTGGAAGGCCAAGTTCCAACATGTAACCGTCCAGTGAGTCGCGATATCTCTGAAGGTTTACCTGGTACCGGATCTGTGCGTCGAGCAGGTTCTGCTCTGCCTGGTCGAGTTGGATTCTGGACTCCCCGCCTTCGACCAGGAACCGCGTTACCGATACGGTTTGCTTGAGTCGTTCTATGCTCTGGCGTTCGTTTTCCAACTGGTCCCGCCGAAGGAGGACGTCATAATAGCGATTGGTGATACCGGCGGCGAAGGTTTGGGTGTACCGATCGTATGCGAAGACGTCGATGATAAAATTACGCTCGAAGCGGTACTGGTCCTCGTAGGCCAAATCACGCCAGGCCCCCTGGAGCAAAGGCTGGGTGAAGTTGGCCTCTATCATCGACCCTACGGTAGTGCTGTCGGACCCGAGCAGGTCCGACGCCAGAGCCACCGTGGTGGCAAGTGTCAGCACCGCGCCGTTTCGGAATCTTTGCATCAGCGACGGGTTGATTTGGGCGTTTGCGGAGTTGACCCACTCCCCTGACTTCTCGACCCGGCTGCGTTCGACGTCGCCGGTTAAATCTCCACCAAGCAGAGGCCCGGTCCACCCGCGTCGGGAATTGGCCAGGGCAAGGGCGGCGCGGAACAGTTCCTCTTTGCGGGTCTGAAAACTCCGACTGTTACGAAAAGCAATTTCCAGACATTCCGACGGCGTCAGTACCTGCACCGGGCCGGAACCGACGGAGATGACCTTCTTTCCGACCTTGATTGCCTTCGAGGTTTTGGCCTCCTCTTCGGCAAACGGATGGTAGTCGATATTGAACGATTTGGTCTGTCCGAGCGCGGAACGTTGACCTGATACGACCGTTGCGTAGGCGTCGCGGTCGGCCTGCTCAGCGTATTGACTTGGCGTGCATCCCGCCGCTATTGCCGAAATAACCACCACCGACCAGGCTATCCGCCTGATGTTTCTGAAGATCATTGTTTTTCTCTGAAATGGTTTCATGACTGTCTCCCAGCCGTCTTAACGGAATGTAACACGAATTATTTCCACGTAGAATACGGAATATACTACTGCCGCACATCGGGGAATGAAACAGGCAACTTTCAAAGTGCGGACCTGTGCCAGAGACAGAACCATCAAAATCCTGATGCACCTGTGTGCGGATGCACTTGCGTCCTGCCGAGATCTGACCGATACTTACCATTGCGGATTTCGGATTGTGGATTGCGGATTAACAGGCCAAACCTTGGAGTTGTTCAAATCCGCAATCCGCAATCCGCAATGGGTAGGGTGTCCGAGTGGCCGAAGGATCCGGTCTTGAAAACCGGTGTGGGCGAAAGTCCACCGTGGGTTCGAATCCCACCCCTACCGTTTTGGGAGGCGGAGGTTTCCGCCTCCGTCAGACCGGCGAGGCTGGGACGCCCGTGTTACGCGGCGTGAAGTGTTACAGAACACAGTGTGCAGCGCCCCATGCAGTCCGTCAATCCCACTGTCTGCCAAAGATGATATTCTTCCAGACACAGGGCCAGTTCCAGATCAGGACGGATTTCCCGCGCGATGCGAATCACGTGGCTGTACATTCGCGCTCTGATACCGTGCTCGTATCGGAGTCGCCCATCCGGTGATGTTGACTGGCTGCGGGTGAGATCCGATACGTCGTTGGCCTTGCCCCACTTGCGTTCCATCAGATGCGAGGCGTTCCTGTAACTACAGATTCCACCAAGCGTCAAACGCTCCAGCCTCACCGCCACCAGCAGCCGGCGAACGAAATCGGCATAGATGTCTTCCAATTTTCGACCGGTATCATTGGCATCATTACCGCACGGACGGGGTATCCGTGCTCCGCGCACCGCTGCATCGCATCAAGACGATCATCGACAGATGGGACGTTCTCTTCCGAATGCCGAACCACTTCGGGGGGATTGATGCTCCAGGAAAGGATTGTGTGCCCGCCGTGGTCCAGATTAAGCAGTCGGCCAACATCGGCGCTTTTTGTCAGGATAATCTGCCGGGCGTAGCGGTGCCGGGCAAAAAAAGGTGCCAAAACCGTGGAATAGGCGGTCAGAGGATCGAGCGCAAGTCCGTCCTGGAGTTTCCCCAGGTAGAAGGCGGTTGGTTCAGCCAGGAGGTTCGCGGTCGCGTCGATCTTCTGAATAATTTCGGGAAGGTTGACGTAAATCTTGACCGTCGGCGAGAACCACACCCCCGGCGTCCCAGCCAGATAACAGTACTTGCATCCATAGGGGCAGAAGGAATATGGCGAGAAGTGCCAGTAGTTTGGGCAGGTGTTTTGCTCCTCGCTGCTGAACCGGACGGAATCTCCGAGTTCCCCGAAAACAAGCGTCCGTTTGCCTTTTCGGTGGCGGGCCAGCGGGTCCGGCTCGCCGAGGTCAATCTTGTTGTGGGCAGTGTCCAGCCGCTCGATTACCTCGGCCTCGCCGAAGCACCGGCAGATGCGCTCGACAAATTGCTTTCGGTCATCAGAAGACAGGCTGCCCTTGCTAATATAGATACGCTCCAGGTGAAAATGCTCGGGCACGACAGGCTGATAATCCACCGGCAGCCGAGGTTCCGGCTTACCTGAATCGATAAAAGACAGTTGTTGGTACATTGTTGAAGCCTCACGGTTCGCCGTTAGATTATGTCGTGAGTACCAACCGTACGGAGCATCACGTTCTCTTCGTCCCATGTGAAGGTTATGCGCAGTGATCGGCTGGCTCTGATATACCACATCCCTTTTGATTTCGGTGAGAGTTTGCTCGTCTGAAGGCTTGGATGGTAGGGGTTCTCGGCAAACATGCGAATAGCAGCATCGACCCGATTCTGATTTTCCGACGATAGTTTTTTAAAGCACCTTTTGAAATGGGACGTGCGTCTTATCTGCATCGGCCGGGCCGCCTAGGACCGAAGGTCTCGAATCAGGTCATCTACGTCATCGAAAGCAGCAACTCGGCCCGCCTCAATGTCCGCATCGGCTTCGGCCTCGGAATCTTGATGTTCCTTTGAGAAAAACCAGGCTTCGTCAGCAAGGTGGCTCCGTTCTTCCTGCACACGGCTATCCGAAGACAGATATGGCCAAGAATTCGCCTGGCCGGAATATGCGCAGAATATGCCTTCACCTGCGTTTTCATCCACACGAAACACATATCGCACCGAAGGGGGCTGACCCCAGGTTTCCTTCTCGGCCGTTTCCCGTTTGCCAAGGCCGGTTTCTTCGAATCCTAGCATAGGCGCCATAATTGTCATCCTTTCTTTTGAAACCCCCGCTTCCTACTTATGTTGCTCAAGAAAATTTAATACTTCCTCCGTTCCGTACTCCTCAACTAGCTCCAGTATCCCCGCCGGGTCAATGTTATCCGTTGGGGGAAGTGGATTGCCCCACGTAAACTGCGTCTCAATGAATATCTTCTGAGGGTCTTCAAAAAAAGATTCTATTTTTATTTCTATAACAGCGTCTTCGGGGTTCTCTGGGGGCATCACAACCCGCAAGCCACCGCCCAAAACGCGACGGTTGAGTATAGAGATTTTTTTTCCTGTTTGCCCAAGCATGCCTTCCCACAGATACTCAAATGCGTGTTCGCCTTCCGTCGGATAAAGGGATCTTATGGTCACGTCTCGGTGAATTATTTGGTATTTTCCAGGCCACGTTTTTGTAAAAGAGCGACAGACAGCTTGTGCTTCCTTGGTAAATACTTCAAGAGACCGGTTCGGTTGGGAAGCAGCTATAACAATCTGCCCAACCTGCGGCCCAGCTTCGCCAACCATGATCTGGAGTGGCCCAGGATCAAGATCTCTGTTGAACATCCATTTAGTTGGTTTCGATTCCTTTTTGAGAGCACTGAAAGCCAATCCCTCCCCAATCAGATTCCTTTGGAATTCGATGTGGAACTTCTCCCCAAGCTCCTGAAAAGGTACCAGCAGGTAATTAACACCAAAGTGCAGCGACATTCTATCGTTGGTCTTTATCATTTTTACGTAAGTAACTACCTCTTAAAACCCAATCGGACTACCTCCCTGTGAGAACGTTGAAAGCAATAGATTCCATCCACGTAACCATTATAACAGCAATTCCGACAACTGGTACAAGATTTTTATCGGATGATTCTATCCGAATCCTTACCTCTTAAATCAGTCGATTCCAGTATCAGCATTTTCAGAGCACATAGTGTATAAGGATGCTATCACTACTGCGGCGGGGTCTGTAGCAGTTTTTTGTCTTTTCGGCGGGACCACCAGGCCGATGCTGCGGCGATTATGGTGGCGGCGGCGAATGCGCCGAGGCTGGCGGCTGTGTTCTCGGATATGTTTTCGACGCCGGTTTTGGCGGCAAGGGCGGCTGTCGCCCAGAGAATCCCGCGCGCCAGCGTCCCGCCAAGCAGTTTTATGGCTTCAGTCTTGTCCACGATTACCAATCTCCAAAAAAGTTTCCACGCTGTTGCAGCGTTAAAGCCCGGCAGCCGCGAGCGCGACTGCCAAGAGTATCCTCATCAGAGCCATCAATGCCGACTTCTGCAGCGCGATGCGTTCTGCGTTGCGGACGTTCGCCTCGGCCCAATCGGCGTTCAGGCTGTCCCATTCTTCCAGCAGGGCGGAGTTGTCCATCTTTGCCAACAGGTCGCGGTAGGCAGACTCGATGTCGCCGACGATAAGACGGTTTAACCATGCCTTGAATTCGTCGCCGCTCATCGCCAGCAGCGCCGGGCCGTATTCATCGACCCAAGGCCTCAACTTCTCCGGTACTTTCGATTTGAGTTCGTCAAGCGTCATCATTTACCGTCCTTTCGGCCTGTGGCTTTGCCGCCTGTGGCTATGCCATCACGGGCGTCCTTGAATTTGCGCCAGGTTTGAGCCTGTTTCGTCAGCGCCTCGGCCATATCACCGGCCGACATTTCTCCGGTTTTCGCCCGCGTCGCGGTCTCTGCCGATATGGCGCATGTTTTATCCAGCAGTTCAGAATACTCGGCGTTCATGATGACGCCTGAGCATCCCGCCACGACGGGCAGGACGACCAGCACCGCCAACAGGCACAGCACCAACAACCTGTTACTTTTCCCGTGAGGGACACTGCGTGTTTCTTCCATCTCGAATCTCCTCTTTCAGGTCCGCCATTGCCCGGCGGACGAATTGTTGCGTTTCGGCGAAACGCGTCATAACAGCCGTATTGTGCTCGACGACTTCGATGAGTTCGCTGAGGCGTTGTTCGTCGCGGATAATCCTGCCGTGGGCTTCGGTGAGTTGTTCTTCTCTGGTCCTGCTGTTTCGTCGTTCCCAAAGCCACATTCCGCCCATAAGACCAGCTGCGCCGAAACTCGCCAGATCGCTGATAAGACTTGGGCCTAACATTTCAATTGCTCCTTTTTAAAAAAGAAATTCACCGCAGAGACCGCAGAGAGTGAAAAACAGATTTCATTGTTGTTTTTATTTCTTTTTATAATAAACATCTCTGCGTTCTCTGCGTTTTCTGCGGTAAATTCTGTTGCAGTTTTTCAATTTGGCGGCGTGTCGAGGTCGAACTCGACGGTCAGTTCGCCGGAGACGGCGATGGTTTGGTATCCGGTATCGCTTCGTCGGATGAGGAAGTTCTGCTCTGATCCGTCGATCATGTTCTGGACGGCGGTAGTCAGGGCGGCATTCGAGAGTTGCCCGGTTACGTTGGCTGTCAGGCTCATCGCTCCGATATATGTCGCGTCGCCTGCGCCTGTTCCGCCGGGCGTAGCCCACGAGGCTGACGCGCTCGGGTCGTACCTGTTCCAGGTCGGCGGGTCGGAAGTGAAATCGATCGCGCGGAGACAGTGATAAATCTCGACGTTGCAGGTCGTATCGGCGGTCAGTTCGATTTTTGTGGTCGATCGCGCGGTAACGTTCGTCAATCCCAGCGGCGGCGTATCGGTCGTGCGAGCGCGGACGAATCCGACGCTTCGCAGTTCGTTCGTGCCGTTGTTGGCTATCGAAGAGCCTATCCAGGGCGTATTTGGTAGTTGCGAGAATATCCCACCTGAGAGATAAATCGGAAACTTCCAGCGTCCGCGTCGGATGTATTCGACGGCTTGTCGAAGTTCGTTGAAGTGTACTGCCCGGACGGATGATTGCCCCGCCGTCAGCGTTACGTCGGTCCACACGCTCGTACCGTTGAGTTTGCCGAAGAAGGCGACTTCGCCGCTTCCGGGGTTCATCACGACGAGTATTTTGTTTTCGTCGGCGTCGGCGACGGGCCAAAGCCAGTCCATTCCCGCCGGCGTCGCGGGGCTTCCGCCGAGTCCGCCGGTGGCAGGTTCGAGAATGTCGCTGGTAATGGCCGAGCGGAAATTTTTGAACGGAGGGGGGAACTCCGTCGCGATTGTCGTAACCCGGACCGATTTACCCGCACCGATCTGTGAGGAGAAATCCTGCCCGGACAGATACACCAGTCGTCGTCGGCGATTGGTGGCGTCTGCCTGTTCGGACGCATCGTCGTCGCGGATGAAATGCGCTCCGGCGTCGAGTCTGCCCTGGGCGTTCGCGTTTGTCCATGTAGCGGCGTAGGCCATAAGTTCAATCCAGATATTTGGCGTATGCGGGATGATCGAATACGTATCGGGTAGTCGCCGGCGTGCCGTTGTCGGTGATCGTAAGCACAAGAATGATCGTGTTGTTTCCGACGGCGGCTCCGGGTCCGAGAGACAGTTCAGCCAGGTTATGCGCCGTCAGGTTCGTCGCGCCGGGCGCGTCGGTGAAAGTACCGGCTCCGGTGGCGACCTGCTCGCGGACGGTGTAAGCGGCGTTACCTTGCGAGGCGGTTATCCTGGCCGGGAACATCGCGGATCCCGCAGGCCTGATGAAGACGATCCATCGCCCGCCGACGTCTATTGCCACAGCGTCGGTATCCTCCGGCACCAGCCCGTCGGTGTCGGTCGGTTCGGCAAGGTTGGTTACGGTCATCGTTCCGCTGCCTACGGTTTCGGCTTCACCGGCAGCACCGAAAGCGATGGGCCTGGCGGTGTATTGATTCGACTGGTCGTATGCGGTTATTCGGACCAGTTGTGCCGCTTTGCTTCCGGCCACTTCCGTCCACCGCTCCAGTGCGTCGTAATAGTTGTTTTGTCGGGTCATGATTATCCGCTCACTTTCAGATGCGTGGTCCATTCCCCGCCGCAGCGGTGTTCGACGGCGCGGACGTACGCCCAGGAACCGGGATAACCGCCGAGCGCCAGCTGCCTTCCTTCGATCTGCTCGATTATGTCGCCGACGTTGCAGGTCGGATCAATTCGTCCGAGCGTCAGGTCAGCCTCGATTATGCCTGCGTTGGATTCGCTGATGTTGCGAGCCAATTGTTTCAGGCGTTCCGAATCGTCGCGTTCTGCCGGGTCCGGAAGGGATTCGCATTGGTAAAATATGCTTCCGTCATGCACGCTCGACCATTGGGCAGATGGAATCTGAATAACTTCGGTCGGGACCGAAACATCCCCCGACACTTCGGCGCTGATATGCCTATCCGAAGCGACAGTAGCCGTTACGCGGACCTTTACGGTTGCGTCGATGGCGACGGCTTGGAAATAATCAGCCGGAAGGGCGTCGTCGGACAGATAGACTGCGCATTCGTCGGTGGCGACTCGAATTGCCCCGCCGTAGCGCCGCCAGGTGTCCCCGTCGTCGTAACTGACCTCGACGACGATACCCAGACTTTGGCCGGATGGGTTCACCGACAGGCAAGGTTCGAATCGCCTGTTAATCGACAGGAGGAAATCGTCGCTGCTGATGTCGGCGAAGTTGAACTTTTCGAGGTTGTGAGGCCCGTCGCAGTATTGTCCCGATTCGTTCAGCAGCCATTTTCTGAACACTTCGGACACCGCAGGCCAATCGGATGATTCGTCGCGTATGAAATCGCGGTAGTGGTAGGATTCCAGGGCAGTGTCCCATCCCTTTTTGAGCGTGAAGGTTGATTCGTATCGTTTCAGGTCGCCGATGATCGAGACTTCTCGGCGGGCGGGGCGGCGGTTGAACGCAACCTTACCTTTCCAGAGGTTGCTTCGCTCGCTGTCGAGCGTTTCGCCGGCCTGTTGGAGTCGAATCGCCCTTCGTCTTCCTGTCCTGCCCGGACGGTAGAAGATCAGGGATGAAGGATTGTCGTCCCAACCTGTGCCGCTTCGCACCGCCAGTCCGGCAAGAGCGGCTGTTCGCGCGAGCGCCTCGCGCACGGGCAACCCCGTCAGCGACAGCCGAGGGGGATAAATTGTCCGGGCGTAACCTTCGGCTCCTTCAAAGCCGAATGCTTCGATGTCCGACGGAACGCAGCAAGCGAGGAGATAATTCAGAATATCGGCAACGGACCAGAGTTGTCCGTCGGAATCTGCTGAAAATACCCGGCAGGAGCGGGAATTGACCTGATAAATCTCCTTACTTGCCAAACCGGTCGGGTCGGAATTGAAAACGCATTTTCCGGTGGGAACAAACTTTGCTGATGCGTCGTTTTCCTGCCGGCGTCCACTGACGGCATGGTTCAGGCGCGTTGCCGGAACGTCTTCGGCTTCAATGGCGAGAGATTCTTCATCGGGGCCGGCGCCGGCGAGATGACGAGAGACGTAACCGTCGAACACCACTTGCTCACCGACATCGGCCAGGCGTATTTGCAGACTCTCGCCGATTGCCGGAAGGATTCCGACGTCTTCAATGCGACGGTTCGGACGATACCTGCCCGACATGGCCATTATGATTGTCGCACGTGCGAAATCGGGTGCAGGAAGTATGCTCCAATTCTCCACGTGCAGGTCCCGTCTTCGCAGGCCGTTGACATAGACCGGCATCGGTGGGGGACTTGTTACGTTTGTCGTCGCCGAAGACGGATAAATGGTCAAATCGCTCACCTTCACTCCTTACAAAATCTTGATGGACGCCGGACCCGAAGCCGGGGGTACGAACACGATTTCACTTACCGGACCGACCTGTTCGCCCAGACGCGCGCGAACAGCCAAAAGTACCGGTGCATCGGGTCGGGTGATGGAGACCTCGAAGTCGAACCGGTCATTCCGGGACCGCTCGACCGTTGCGACGGGGTTATCAAAGTCTAGTTGGCCCGTACTGTTGTCGCTGAGAACGTCGAAGCCGTCAGCCTGGGCGAAACCGATCGGCGCCAGGTAAGTGAATCCGATTAGCAGGCTGCTTTGCTGCACCTCAACCGTCGGGTCTGTCGGGCGCGCCAGAGGTGCCGGAAGGAGACTTCCCTGCTCGTCTGGCTCGACGTATGCGATGACGTGGGTGTTGCGCTCCCGGACCCCTGCCGATGAGACAGCCCGAACGGCATAAACGTAACGTTGTTCGGGTAACAGGTCCTGCGCGAACGTGATACTGTCGGCTCCGGGCATGAGATACGCAATGGGGTTGTCCCAATCGATGCCTTCGATGCCTCCGAGACCTCGATAGACGTTGTAGCCGCTTAACTGGAAGGCGACGGTCATAAGCGGTGAACCAATGCCGACGGCTGTGTAATCCAGGTGGGCGATGGCTACGGTGAACGCTTCGGCCAGCGAGCCTCCAATGCGGAGCATCTCGAAGAAACTCTCGGCGTCGAATGTATCGGCCGTCTCGGAATTGCCGAGCGCGGCGGCGTATTCGCCATACTTGCTCGTCAGAGCATAAAAACACGGATCGCTGCCGGTCCGAAGCGACGATGCAGAATCCGCCGAATCGTCCACAAATACCGCCTGCGTCCCTTGGGGAGGGTTAAAACTCGGCGATCCCGTATCACCCCAGACAAAAGCGTCATCATCGAAAACGTCCAAAGCCGCCGTGATAATCCGCAGGTGCTGACAGGCAAGAGACGCCTTGTAAGTCGTTTCGTCGCTGTAGAGTTTGTCGGCGGCGGGAATCGCCGATAGAGCCGCGACCGTAAGGGAGCGGTCGATAATCGTCTTGGCATTGGCAAGCGTGTCGGCGTCGATACGGGTGCAGAGGTATTTGCCGCCCAGGGCGGTCTTCGTCAGCCTGGCGACTGTGGCGGGGTTGTACAGCGGATTCGCCGTCTGCGATGAAAACGCGGTCCCGTAGTTCATCAGTCGGCTTATGGCCGAATGCTTCACGCCGCCGGAAGTAAAATATCCCGGCACGCCGTGGCCGAGAAGGAAGCATGAGCAGTTCGCCGCTACTGTGGGATTCAGCGCCAGCCACGCCGCAAGGTCGGTTTCGACCTCGGTCTGGAACGTTGCGTAATCGGCGAGGCTTTCATTTGCCGTGGCGTTCGGCAGCGGGCAGAGGTTTGCGAGGGGGATTTCCAACTCGCTTACGCAGTAGTCGGCGAACTCCCGGCTGTCGGCGGAAGCCTCGCGGTACAGGACCACCGTCCGGCGAGCCTCTGGATAATCGGTCAGCGGCGTCGGACTGAACGGTTCGGGGTAGGCGTCGGCAATCTTGATTTCGTCGAAGTCGCAGACAAAACCGTCGTCAGCGCCGACGGACGCTCCAAGTTGGGCGTAATCGACGGAGGCCCACCTATCGTAGTTATCAACGCCGGTTATGGTTCCCCATTCATGCCCGTTGCAATAAAAAACAGCCTCACCGTCGGAAGCGACATTGGAAGTCGCTCGCTTGAAACCAATAACCAGGTAATGCCACAAGCCGTCGTTGATGTCCCTGGGCCAGATGGTCCAACTACTGCTGCGGACCACTCCCCCATCGTCCCTCATGCGGATGCGAAGTTTTCCGAAACTTTCTATTTCGAGTCTGCCGTCCCATGTACTATCTGTCGCCTTAATCGCCCAGAGATACAAAGTTTTAGCGACAGCGACGTTTATCCAGCATCCGAAACAAATCCACCCTCCGGGATCAAGCGAGTGGCTTATCGTCTTTTGGACGTAAGCATTATTGGCCCCTACGATAGTTACCCGCAGACCCACTGCCCCACGATCGGGAAACGCGGCGGCGGCGGACTGAATAATTGTCGATGCTCCGGCTTCAACTACCGAATCCCATTCGCCGAAGGCGGGTACTTCGTTGTCGATGTGGTGTAAAAGCATTATAAGCCCCCCGCATCGCGGGGGGACGGTCCCCCAGCAGGGGATGATCCCCCAGCAGTGCTGGGGGCTTTATCGTCCCCAGGGGATTCGGTTAATAAATCTTCGGCTATCGCCGCGAGTCGTGCTTCGTCGTCGGCGGGGTCGCCGTGGTTCAACTGAATGCGGATTGCGGATTGCGGATTGCGGATTTCCAACTGAAAGAAACGGGCTTCGTGCGTCGGGTGTTTTTCGGCTCGCTTATATTCGGCCTCGACGTGCGGGGGCAGGCCGTCAAGAGGAGTCAGATACTTCGGGTCTATCCGCTCGGCGCGTAACGTCAGCGTCCGCTTCTCGCGTTCAGCGAAGGGCTGTTTTTCCCCCTCGGGACGTTCCGCAATCGGCATTCCCAAAGGGACAGGTTGGAAATTGGAAATTGGCATTTGTCAGACCGTCCAGTCAAGTTGTCCGCTTGAGTAAATCCGTCCGTCGATTTCGGCCATAACGTAGCGCGTGGCGGCCCCGGATATGGTAATTCCGATTTCGACCTTTCCGTCTGCGTCGGAGATGATCTTGTAAGCGGCGTTTGCCGTCTCGGTTTCATAGGTCGTTCCGGTTTCAACGGCTACGGTGTTTCCCGTCGCCGACGGCGCTGCATAGTCGGATGTACCGACCCATACACGTACGAGAACCCGCTCGGCGAGGTTATTGTCAGCCGCGTCGCGGGTCTGGACGGTGATCGTCCGCTTGTCGGCGGCTTCGGCGGCGGCGGTGATGTTCAGGTTCGGCATGAGGTCCTGCATATCGGTTACGCTTCCCATGCCGCTGACGCTGATGTACATTCCGCCTCGATAATCTGTGATGTCGCCTCCTTCGGAGGCATCGCGTCCGTCGTATGCCCCGGCGGACGTTACGATCGTCGCCAGAGGGATGTGCGGGGTCGCCGACGGTGTGGGAAAACCCGTCGTGTTGACAGTCAGCGTTCCGTCGGCGGTCAGGAAGACGTAATTCGTGGCGTTGTTGGTCAGGACCTGACCCGTTACCTGCGAGAAGTTGACGGTCGAATCGCCGTTGTAGTATCTGCCCGCACGGACGCCGAATGTCAGGTCGCCGTCCTTGAATACTCGGCAGTCGCCGCCGCGTCGCGCCACCTTCAGAAGCCGCTGAAGCATCTTGTAGAAACTTGTGTAATAAGGCGCTTCGGCGGTAGCAATAAACAGGACTTCCTGTTCGTTGTCCGTTGTCCCCGAAAGTGCGTTCAGTTCTGCGTCTGATGGATACAGTTCCGTCATGATGGTCTCCCTAGTCAATCTGAAGAGTCAGTTGTTTTTGCTGGTGGTCGTAGTTTGTTACCGACAGGCCTGCCGCTGCATGAGGCGGCGGATTCGCGTCGATGTACATTGGGTCCGAATCCGCGATCTGCCCGTCGGTACTGCGCGATCGCAGGACGATTTGGTGCGAGCCTTCTTCGGGGAGGTCGGCTTCAAGGTCGATAAGGTCGGTGTTTATTCCGAACATTCCGGCTCCGAATGCCCCCTCGCCCGCACCCGGTGCGCATGTGCCGTCGTATCCGAACCCGCCTTTTCCGAATCGGTCTTGGCCGAACTGCCATCGCGGAACCCATACCGGCCAGGCTTGGGTCGATGCCAACGGCGTCTCCGACACGTCGCCCCCACCGGCGTGATTTCCCAAAACCTCGATTGTTTCACCGGGACGAGCGGAAACGGGTCTGGGGATTTGCGGGCGAAAAACCCAGGAAGCATTGCGATCATCGACTGGTAATTGTTCGGATAAGTCTGTCGTGCGGTATTCGCCCTCGACGGCAGCCACGCAAACCGCCATCGGCGCGACGTTCGGTTCGTCGATGAAGAATCGTCGCTGGGTCAGCGTGTCCGTCCAATCGGCGAGTCTGCCGTTGAGGTATAATTGGTGATGCAGATCGGAATTGTACGAACTGAATCGAACGGACCATCCCCCGGCAAAACTCATCTCGCCGATGACGTACTCGATCCCGGTTGTAATCAGTGTGGCGGTCATGGTAGTTGGCGGTACTCGATCTCGTAATCGCAGTAGAATCCCCGGCTGTGTTGCAATGGGGTCGTGGTTCCGAATCGTTCCAGTATCACATGCTGGTGGGAGCGGCTGTGATTATCGACCAGGACGTGCTCGTCTCCGTCGCAGAATGCGTTGATACCGTCCAGTATCTCGTTCAGGTCATCGGCGGTGTTGGCCTGGAGTCGTCCTGCCTGCGTGATTTGTCGTGAGCGGAGTCCGAGGTCCAGGACGATTTCACCGTTGACGCCGGCGAATCCTCGACGCTGCATACTTCTTTCCCAATGCCCGAAACGGAAGGCATGAGGACCTGAATCGAAAAGATTTTCCCCGGCGTAGGAACTCATGTCTGGTCCTCCTGTGCGACGAACGGATCGGTGTTTCCTTCGTTGGCTTCGGCGGTAAAGGTCAGTTTTGCAACGGCGGGGGCGGATTGTTCGTATTGAAACTCGATACCGGTAAGAACAGCGTCGGTTATCGAGATGCTCCGACCGTTCTGCCCGTTACGGGTGGCGGCTATTTCAATGGCCAGAACGCCCGCTTGTCCGAGAGAAAGACCGTCGGCGACGGCTGTGTCGCGGATGCGAATCTCGATACTGATTACGGGTCTGGACAACTGGATACTGGTGGTAAATGCGTCGTTGTCGCCGCCCATCGGAGACGGTTTGGTCTGACGCAGAAGACGGATGGAAATGGGACCTGGCAGGGCGGTCTGATCGAAGGTCGCACTGGTAATATCGCCGTAACGTTCCATTATTGCGCCTCCTCCGATTCAAAGTTGCAGCGGATTTCAAACGTAACCGCCAGGTAAGGTTTTTTGACTTTCGGTTCGATTTTCAGCGGCCCTGTTTCCGTCGCTTTTCCCGTCGGCAAGTCCCTGCAATCGTCATTTCGGAATCGGTCGGTCAGGAGCGCTTCGCAGGCCGATGCCGCCAGGTCCAGCGCGCGGGCGAAGGCGTTCGAGGGTTTGTGGCATTGGACGTGGACGCATACTTTTGCCCGCAGGGTGCAGAATTTTCCGGTTGGACGGTCGTTTGCAGGCGATTCGTCCACGCCGATGAGGTTCACCTCCGCACGGGGAATCTGTGCCGAATCGGAATCCGGTCCGATAGTAACGTCGGCGAATATGTCGGAAACCCGAAGGGTGTCGCGGATGTTGGTCAGAATGTCGCGGGCTTTACTTGACATTATTTTCAGGTTCTCCGTAGCGAGATGTTTGCGAGCGTGCGGGTCTTCTCGGCGAAACCGTCGCCGTCGGTATCACTTGCAAGTCTCAGCGCGCCGACGACGGCGACGTGCTGCCGGCGGTAGAATTCGGCCTTTACCCAGTTCGCGTCGGAATCTGCGGCGTTGGACGCCCGTGCGGTGAACACGGACGATAGTGCAGCAAACGCAATCGCTTTGCGCAACTGCGATGAATCAACGAAATCCGTCGCGGAAATACCGTCGGCTTCTCCGATCTGACGGAGTTTTTCGTGCAGTGTCGCTTCGCAATCGGCGATCTGCGGCGTGAAAGTGTTTATGTAATA
>JAUVIQ010000142.1 GCA_030592655.1 Planctomycetales bacterium
ACCATGCTCATCAGTTTTATCAGGATGTTCAGGCTAGGCCCGGAGGTATCCTTGAACGGGTCGCCGACGGTATCGCCGACGATGGTGGCCTTGTGGTTGTCGGAGCCTTTTCCGCCGAGTTTTCCGCTTTCGACGTATTTCTTGGCGTTATCCCATGCTCCGCCGGCATTGGCCATGAATATCGCCATTGCGAACCCGCAGGTAAGCCCGCCCGCCAGCAGACCCATCACGCCGGCGACATTCAGCACAAGCCCGACGCCCACGGGAATCGCAAGTGCCAGCAGCGACGGAATAATCATCGCCTTCTGCGCCCCGGTTGTGGATATATCGACGCAGCGGGCGTAATCCGGCTTGCCCGTGCCTTCCATGATGCCGGGAATCTCGCGGAACTGCCTGCGAACCTCCTTGACCATATCACCGGCAGCCCTGCCTACCGCCTTCATTGTCATCGCGCTGAACAGGAACACCAGCAGCACGCCGGCGAACATCCCGCACAGCACCTTCGGATTCATCAGCGTAACGTCATAGAAGGCCATGTACTGACGAAGCGATGCCTTGCGAGCGGAAACGACTTGGATATTTTCTGTGACGGTGATGTCTTTCCAATGGGGATGGGGCGCATCCGCTGTCAATATACGCACGTTGGTGTCTTTATCAGCCGGACTGAGCAGGCCCAACCTGCCCATACCCTCCAAGTGGGTCACTATCGGTTTGGTGAGTTCAACAGGGCCCGTCTTCATCCCTTCCGGTATGTCCGATAAGGCCATGAATGCGCTGAAGCACTCTTCCTTTGTGCCTTCTTTGACCTTCATGGCGAACTTGCGATGACCCATGTAGTGAAGTTGCCCGACGCCGGCTTTGGCGTCTTCTTTGGTTTCGGGCATTTTGGCGACGATGGTGGTCATTGCTTCGCGGTTCTGTCCGACGCGGACCTCTTCGACGTAAGCAGCCAGTAGGGCAAGCGCCGTCAGAGCGGCAGAACCGATGGCGAAGCCTTTACCGGTTGCGGCGGTGGTGTTTCCGAGCGTGTCGAGCGCGTCGGTACGTTTGCGAACCTCCGGCGGCTGGTGAGTCATTTCTGCGTTTCCACCGGCGTTATCGGCGATGGGGCCATAGGCGTCGGTCGCCAGTGTGATGCCGAGAGTCGCCAGCATACCGACTGCGGCGATTCCCACGCCGTAGAGTCCGAGCGACATATTCTCGAACCCGCCGGCGAAAGCGTAGGCGGCGATGATAGCGACGATAATGGTCGCCAGCGACGCCCAGGTGCTCTTCATACCTTCAGCCACGCCGGAGATAATAACGGTGGCGGGTCCCGTCTCGGCGCTTTCGGCGATTTCGCGGGTGGGGCGGTAGTCGTAACTGGTGTAGTATTCGGTGGCCTTTCCGATGACAATCCCGGCGAACAGCCCGCTCAGAATGCTCAGCCAGATGCCCCACCAACTAATGGCAGGGTCAATACCGCCCAGCAGGAGGTAGCAGACCCCGCCGGCTGCCAGTGCGATCAGGACGCTGGAGCCGTTGACGCCTTTGCCCAGAGCGCCCATGAGTTGCTTCATTGACGCGCCTTCTTTTGTGCGGACGATGTAGATTCCGATGATCGAAAGAAGGATGCCGACCCCGGCCAGTACCATCGGAAGCGCCAGTAGTCGAACCTGCTCGGCCAGGACGAGGTCGAGTCTGGACGCTGCGGCTACGCCCAATGCGGCGGTTGCCAGGATTGAGCCGCAGTAACTCTCGTAGAGGTCGGCTCCCATACCGGCTACGTCTCCGACGTTGTCTCCGACGTTATCGGCGATTGTCGCGGGGTTTCGCGGATCATCTTCGGGGATACCGGCTTCGACTTTTCCGACGAGGTCGGCTCCGACGTCGGCAGCCTTTGTGAAGATTCCGCCGCCGACGCGGGCGAACAGGGCCTGCGAACTAGCGCCCATCCCGAACGTCAGCATTACGACGGTTATTTCGACCAGGCTCATGTGGTATCCGAACGACGGCGCGACTTTGGTCAGAAGCAGGAACCACATCGCGATGTCCAGCAGCCCGAAGCCGACGACGACCAGACCCATCACAGCCCCCGCTCGGAAGGCGATGGTCAGACCACGGTTGAGGCTTTCCTTTGCGCCTTGTGCTGTGCGGTTCGAGGCCATTGTGGCTGTCTTCATACCGAGGAAACCACACAGGCCGCTGAAGAACCCGCCGGTAAGGAACGCGATGAATACGATCTGGTGCTGTGCGCCGATCCTGCCCATGAAGTACAGGAGGGCTGATACGACGACGAAGAAGATAAAGACGACTTTGTACTGTCGTCTGAGGTATGCGTATGCGCCCTGTGTAACGTGGGCGGCGATTTCCTTCATCTTTTCGTCGCCTTCGCTGGCGGCTTTGACCTGGCGATAGAAAATCCACGCGAACAGCAGCGCGATAACCGACCCGATCGGCGCAATCCACCACAACAGTATTGGATGCCAATGTGTGAAATCCAGCATACCCGAAGCGGCATCAGCCTCTTCGGTCGAGTCTGTTCCCGCCATTGCAGGTCCAGCCAATACCAGCAGAACCATTCCGGCAGCCAATACGGGCAACAAGACACGCCAGTTAGTCGATTTGGTTTTTCCAATCACAACAGCACTCCTTTATGAGTTTCTGAAATAGTTTTTCTCGGGAAAAAAACAGGAGGAACAAGGGTGAGAGAACACATTAAATAATTCCATATCTTCGAAATCGTGCATTCGAAGGAGTGGCGAAACCCTGCCCCCTGGGGGCCTGCCCCTTGGGGGCGCAAACGGTTTGGCGGGTGGAGCAATGGTTAACTCTCCATCGGTCGCTTGGCATTTCTGCGAATGCGCCGGCGACGTCGCTCCGAAGGCTTCTCGTAGTAACTGTTACGCTTGATGTCCCTGATGAGACCTTCTTTTTCACACATCTTCTTGAATCGGCGAAGCATCTGCTGGACCGACTCGTTACCTCTAGCCCTGACTTTAATCATACTGTTATCACGGTTCCTTTCTTGTTTTCAATTTCCCCGTTAGGGTTCGGCGGATTATACTGACGTACTCACGCCTTTGCAAGCAAAAATCACTGATTCCGTTGAGCGATTACTCGGCGTCTTTTGGTCCGTTTGTTATCTGGATGCTCGTTAAGGCAGTGTCTGGATCGTCTGTGAACTCGAATACCTTGTCAAGCGCCCTATTATACCAAAGTCATAGTCGCAGGCTGAGACGGAACGAAGTGAAGTCCCACCTTCAACCTAAAGCCTGTATTCCTTGAATTCATTCTCGCAGGGATTACCGTGAGCAATCAAAGCCCTTTTTTCCCTGGGGATAAAGACGGCGCCGAAGTGGGTGCAAGTCCTGTTTGGTCCCATATTGTGTTTACAGATAGTCCCCGGTTCTTCATGGCTTGCCAGTATTTTTTTCATTTCTTCGACGGTGCGGGGAACTTGTTTCTCCAGTAGTGTCTGCCGCAGAAATGCTTCCCTTTCTTGACAGTTCTTTCTTCCGTATTCTCCCTTGGTGAAGTTGAATTTCGCCAGGTCCTTATCAAGGAAGCGATTTGCATTCCAGAGGGCGCCGTCTTCCGGCCTCCTGACTGCCTGTTTGTCGTAGCACTTTTCCACCACCGCCATATCGCCCTGTGAGTCAGCCAGAAAGATGTTCAAACCTTTTCCGGTCAATTCGTATTTGCTCAGCATTTCAATCCCTTCCTCGACGCTTGAGCAATGCTGAAGTACGGGGCGAGGCGTAATCAGAGAGGGTATCCCTCTTCCGTCCTGGCCGGAGATAATCGAACTGGAAGATTGACCGCAGGAAAGCCCGATGCTGTTGAGACCGGCTTCGGTCCAGATCGTTCCTACAAGGCAGACATTCACAAACGAAGGACCGTTGTCCGGATAGACGATCTGGAGGAGGTAGAAGGGGGCTTCGGTATCCTCGGCATCCCCGGTTTTTCCGTGAATGGCCCCGCAATCAGGATTACTGAAACCGACATTCGTGCACCTGGGGCCGATCGCTTCGATTCCGTGGTAGGAACTCATCAGAAGGACGTCTTCGAAATCAAGCCCACAGCCGTCGGATATTCCCCTCATTTCCTCCACCAGGTCCGGAAAGAGGGTTTCGATATTCTTCAACATCCTGGGAAGAACACTTCCTGTGAACCCGCTCCATTTCTCCTTTTTCAACTTACAGATGGGGTCCCAGAAAGACATTATCTCTTTTTCCAGAGTGCTTCCATGGTCCAATCCCCTCTGGTAAGGCGAACCTTTCAGTACGATTTCATGCATATGTTTTTCCTTTTATTATGTCTATATCTAACATGGCGGCCACACGCGGTGGGCACGGGACATTTTCCACAACGACGGGGTGTGCTTCACTATTTCAGACTGAACTTGAGATCGTAAGCGCCTTTTCCTACAGCCACCTTGACCCATCCGTTCCCTGAACCGATGATTGGCGCTGCTTTGCCGTCAAGCAGCACGCCCTTGATGCCGGGATAATAAAAGGTAACTTCCGCACCGGGCGATATAATCCTGCCCTGCTTGTCCTTGATATATACACTTATATCCGCGTTCGACTCAAAGCCGCGCCGCGGCTTGGCTCCGTCGTTGAAAGACTTACCCTTGCGCACGAAATAGAAGGCGTTAGCCTTGTCTTTGAGGCGGTACAGAGCCGCTAATCCCCTGAATGAAACTTTGTCGCATTTGACGGCTGTTTTTCCGGCCGATTCAATCGCCACGTCAGTTACGGAATTCCCCAGATCAACCTTTGCTCCGGTGTAATCTTCACCGGCAACCCGTATCATCTTTGCCTTGGGGTGTTTCGCATCATGCGGGAAGATTACCGTTACAATGTTCAGCCCGCCCTTATTGTCGGTGTCATAAGTGCTGTAGAGATACTTGCCGACGAAGCAGTTCTTCTCGCCGCCCATCCGCGCCAGCAGGCCGGGCTTGACAGACACCGAAGTCGGCGGCGTACCGAGAAAGACGCTTACGAATACGTTGTGGCCGCTGTAGGCGAACGGGCCGATCTTCCATCTGTATTCCTGTTTTTCGGAGGTTGTGGAACATTCCGGCGAATTGGGGTGCAGTACGACGTTGACTTTGCTCGATGTTTTGTCGGCCTTCACCTCGTCGAACAGGACCCAGTATCCGCACCGGTCGTCCTGCGGGTGCACGAAGCAGAAGTTTCGGAGGTGTTTTCCGTTTCCGATGGCGTCGGCGGAATACCCGCAGGCGTAGTCGAATAGTGGGGCGGTGAAGCCCGCGACGATGCCACCGCCGATTTTTGTAGCGTGGTCGGCCCCGTCGATTAGAACGATGTTGTTGGATACGGCAGTGTGGTTGACGTATTTCCAACTGAAGCCAAGTGCGCCTCTGCCGGCGCCGGCATAACCGGAGTTCAACAAGACGTGCTCGCCGTAAGCGGCAAGGTGCACTGCGTTCACGTCTTTGTGTGAGTGGTATCGGCTGAACTTGCAATTCCACAAGGCTCCGGCAAGCGACTTGTCGGAGGGATTGGACTCCCGGAAAAATGCCCCACCGTCGGGGAATATCCTGCCGAGGGGGATTTCCGGTTTCGACAGGGGCTGACCCATGAGGACATAATGCAGCAGCCGGCCCTTGGGCTTCTCGCCGTCGTTGCTCCATGCGGCGTACGCAGCCGCCCGCTTTGAAAAGCGATATGCCCTGAACGTCGCCGGTTCGGACTTGTGGTAATTCCTGTTCGGACCGGTGTCGCCGAAACAGCAGTATCGGTTGAACGGGCTGACCGAGTAGCCGTAGAGCCACTCGTAGAAATTGATGACTCTCGGGTCGGAATAGAATTTGCTCCTGCCGGTGAACTCGAGGACGTCCATAAAGTGCACCTTTGCGTAACGCTCGAAGCCGAGGCGTGCGCCGGCGTATCCGGGACCCTCGTTGAACACTCCGTCCGGACCTATCAGTTTGTACAGGTGCGTTCGGTAGTCTTTTATGGCCAGGTCAATCCTCGGGTCGTCGCGGTATAGCGCCCAGACGCCGCGGACGCCGTAGGCGTTCAACCGCCACCAGCCGCCCCATTTCCAGAATAGATCAGACATCTTGTCCAGTTTGGCTTCGATGTCGGTACGCTGGGCCGGAGTCAGGTCGTTATAAATAATGTCAAGCGCCAGGACGGAGTTGAAAACCGCCGTTCCGGGTCCGACCCAATATCCGTGTCCGGAGTTGCTCCTGCTGACGGCCATGAGTTCATCGTGGATTTTACCCCAGTGTTTGAGCGCATCGGCGATCTTATTCTTGTAGAGGGTTTTATTGTCCGGATCGAGGATGTATGCCAGTGCACCGGCGGCAGTGATTTCCGACATTTGATTGCACCTTGCCCGCAGTTCGGCCTTCGGGTCGAAACTGTGGGTTTTAATGTAAGCGATTGCCTCTGCCTTCATTTCCTTCCACGGCGACCTGATCGCCCGCGCCCGCAAGGCAGGATAGTCCGACTCTTTCACGATAAGGAAAGGATGCTTCACCTTCCGGGCAGTGCAAGAGACGATGAACAAAGCGAAGAAGAGACAAATTGATGCCGACGAAACTAATCTTCTCTCTCCGAATACCCTTTTTTCCATCTTCCTGTCTCGTGTTTGATTTGGCGCTTATGCGCGTACAGGTACATACCCTGGCGACCGCGCGCCGAGCCGTAATGTGGGTTTGTCCACCGGGTCGGGTCTTAGTCGGCCTCTTCCGGCTGGTCCGCCATCTGGATAGTCGCCAAGGCTGTGGCTGGATCGTCTGTGAACTCGAATACCTTGTCTAATCCCGTTATACCAAAGACGTTGCGGACACGATCATTAACGCTGCAGAGAAGAAGCCTGCATTCGCCTGCGAGAACCAACTTTCGCAGACGGAGCAGTGATGAGATGTTCGATGAGTTCAGGTGGCTTACTGCGGCGAGGTTTATCGCCACGCCGGCGCATTTGGCCTTCACCATGTCCACCAACTCCGTCATCTCGTCGGTGAACTGCGGATCGTCGGTCAACTCCGCAACAATAATATCGTCGGACCAGTTCTGGATAGTCATAGGTTTCCGTTCCCTTTCAATTTTCCCGCTCCAGCATAACCTCCGAATTTCCGATTTTCAATTTCCAATTTTCAATTGACCGGAGCGGCCGCCGGAGATTCTTTCAATTGAAAATCGGAAATTGAAAATCGGAAATCCTATCGGCATCTTACCAGTAGCGGTTTGTCGATCTGTTCGGCTGCGATTGTCTTGTCGATGTCTTTCAGGAAGCGTTTTCCGTCGGTGTAATAACCGGCAGTGGGTTTCAGGTCGGCGATGCGTTCAGCCCACCATTTATTCAGCAGTTCCATGAACAGTTCACGGAGGTACTTGCTGACCATACTGGCCAGCGCGACCGGAAGCGAATCGCTTTCCGCCTTCGTGCAGAATCGGATTTCCGCGCTGCGATTACCGTCGCGGACGATGTAGGTGCTTTGCCGCTCGGATTCTTCGACGATTTTTATCTGCGCGCCGTCGAATATCCGCTGCAAAGGCCTGATGTAGCGTGTGCGTCCGCCCTGTCGATCGACGACGATGTGGGTCGGCTCGGCATTGCCGGCGTAGGTTCGAAATACGTAGTCCAGCAGGCGGGCGGTTATTCCGAACGAAGCCACCGCCTTGTTGCGTGTGCTGCGGATAAGGCGATTGTATTGCCCGACGAAGACGGGCTCGGCCCGGATTGCTTCAAGGGTTATTCCTCGACGGGTCATAGCCTCGGCTGCGCCCCGTGCGCGCAACGAGAGGTCTTCAGCCCCGGCCTGGCGTGGCAGGGACGGGTCGGCGTTCGCGTACCAGCGATAACCCTGCATCATGTCGCCGGCTGAAGGCGCGATGCGACGAAGGAGTTCCCGTAGCGACTTCGGCGGTTGACCTGTCTGTCCAATCATTCCGAGTACGCCGCGCTCGATGTGCACCAGGCCCGCGCTGCGAACGTGCATTTCTTTGGAATCAGCCACAGGTAGGGCGGGGGATTTGCGGAAACCCTTCTTTGCCACCGTGCCGGACAACATTGACCAGAAGCACTCATTCGCTGCATGGTCCGGCAGGCGAAAAACGCTTGCCGACACCACCAGCGGGCCAAGTATCGGACCCATACCGGCTTCATCTATTCCTGCTATTATCGCCATCAGTGGCGAAATTATAGACCGTTTCACCGGCGTATGAAAGGGCTGTTGTTTTCAGCGACGGTTTCTCCGTGGCTGTTATGACTTCCGCCTGCGTCGTCGCAGAAGCACCAAACCGCCCAGACCCATGACGGTCAGAGTCATCGGTTCCGGTACAGAGCCGCTGCCGGCCGGATTCCAGTTCAACCCTATGATGGCCAGGTCTGTCGGGTCAACGTCTCCGTCACCGTCGAAATCGCCGGTTTTCCAAACGTTGGCGTTTGCGCCCGCCGGGTCCCAATTCAGTCCTACGGTGGCCAGGTCC
>JAUVIQ010000044.1 GCA_030592655.1 Planctomycetales bacterium
CGTGTTTGATTTCGCTGACTTTGCCGTGCATTATCCGCTCTGCCCGGACGACCTTCCCGCCGAAGACCTGCCCGATGCACTGATGGCCCAGGCAAACGCCGAGAATGGGAATCTTCCCGTGGAAGTGCCGGATGAAGTTCATACTCTCACCGGCTTCGTTCGGCGTGCACGGCCCCGGCGAGATAATCAGGTGCGTCGGTTTACATTCGGCCTCGACGGCTTCGGCGTTTGTAACGTCGTTGCGGAAGACGCGAATTTTTTCACTCGCTCCCAGTTCTCCGATCCGCTGAACGAGGTTGTAGGTGAACGAGTCGTAATTATCGATAATGACGATCATACGCGCATCGTATAGGTCAGCGGGTGTTTGGTCAAGTCGGGCAAACAATTCAAGAATCCGCGTTGTTTCCCCGCTTCGGGCGGGTTATACCATATAGGAAGACATTGCAGGCGAACGCGGTTAGGAGAAAGTCATGCGAAGCAGACATTTGGCGGTGATTTGCGTGTTGGCATTGGCGTGGGCTTCATTGGTCGGCCAGACTACCAAGCCGTCCCCGACGACCGGGCCGCGTGCGACGACATCGCCCGCTGACAGGTTGAAAGTGTACATTCTCGCTATCGTCGAAGCCGACGCCCCTCGTCCGGCGATGTCGGCCTACGCTCGTGGATGCAGTATTGACCGCAACAATGCCGCACTCCAAAACGCCTATATGGAGCGGATGCTCAAGTTCGGCCTGCCGAAAATCGCCTACCACCCCGCCCAGGTACTGGTAAGGATCGATCCGAACAACAGTCTGGCCTGGGGCGTCGTCGGATACATGCACGGTAAGCGCGGGGAACTGGAAAAGGCATTCTTGGCTACGATGCGCTCGCTGGAGAAACGCCTCGACGACCCCTCCGTCCTGCACAACGCCGGACAGTTGTCAGCCTGGTACGACAATGCACCCAAGCCGCCGAAGGTCTCCGACCGTGCCCGTCGGACTTTGGCGCAGATGAAAAAGGAACTCGCCGCGAAAAAGGCGTTTGTGTCGGCCTACAAGGAGATTAACTCCGTCTATGCCCGTCGGGCGGTTCTTGTGAAGCAGTTTGACTCGAAGATCGCCGCTGTCGAGGAAGGGATTCTCTCCGTCCGAAAAGCCGGAATGGAACTCGACGCGAAAATTCGCGAAATAAACGACGAAATCGACCGTTCTAAACGGATCATAGACGAACTCTGGCGTGATTTGCGAACCGGCGTGGTGTATCGCGACATTGACGGGAGGCTTGTCTATCGACGCCACAGTCGGCGGTACCGCGACGACCTGTACGACCACATCGACCGGGAAGAACAAGCCCTCGAAAGGTTCAAGTCCGAACGCAGACGCATCCGAATCCGGTCAAACGCCCTGCTGGTCGAACTGAAAGACAAAGAGGCCCAATTGGATCGACTGGGTCGGAAGGTGCGAAACCTGAAGGTTGTATCGCCCAGGATATTCCGTTGGGACCCGCCTGCCGTCGATGGCGTCTTTACGCCTGAGGCGGAGCACTTTCCCATCTCGACCAGGCCCGCTGCACCGCGAGATCCGGAGACCCAGGCAGGCCAACGACTCAAACTGGCAAGACTCTATCGACGACACAAAATGAACGATAAGGCCGTCGTTATCCTGAAGGGGATACTCGAAGATTACGGATCGACCAAGGTCGCCAAAGAGGCCAAGGCAATCCTGGCGAAACTCAAACCGCTGGAATAGTCTGGGGATACCCAGGACGCTAGGGACGTTATCCGGGTTTTGTGAATTGGAAGATGCGCACCCTGACGAGTTTATTTTCGTGAACGAGCGTGGGCCTGAACTGACGACGAAGCCGGAAACCGGCGTCCGTTATTTCCGCCAGCGTCTCCTTATAGGTCCACCCGAATTGCCTCAAGTGTGTCAGGCAGCACGAGAGAACACCTCCGGGCCGAAGCAACGTGTGAACCTTCCGAAGGAGATTGTCTCGCTGCGCCTTTTCGGGAAAATACCCTCCGTGCAGCACGTCATAAATCAGGATCACGTCAATCGTTCCTGCCCGTATGGGGATCGCACCGTACTGGGCGACGTGGACTGTGTTGATGTTGCGTAGTCCTTCTTTATCGGCTTGGCGTTTTACCTCACGGAGACCCTGCTTGTCCTTATCGACCGCATAGACCAATCCGGAATCACCCACGATTCGAGCAGCCGGTATCGCGTATCGTCCCTGCTTGCAGCCGAAGTCCAGAACACGATACCCCTCACGCAGAGCCGCTTTTCGCAGAACCGCCTCAGGCCCGTTGCGAAGCCACTTGTCTATCTTGTCGGTCATTTGTACTGACAACACACCCTCATATTTCCTCAAATAATCCCCGCGATACGGCGCCCAACCAGACAGTTCAGCAGGCTGCTCTTGCCGATGTCAGACCAACCCACTATGACGACAACAGGGAAACCCGCGGAAAATGTTGTACACGTTTTGTGGCCTGTATGAAAGGGCCGGTTACTCAAATATGTTGACTGGGCCGAAACGGAACGAAGCGGTCCGTAGGACCACGTTGTGGAACGAATGGAAACCATTCGGATACCAAGCGGAACAAATGGGAACAATTGGGAAGGCATGGTTCAAATCGGGGTAACATTTTTCGGGACCGTCAGCCTCCAAACCAACTCTGAAAATCGCGTTCAGTCGTCCCGATGGGACTCGATCTTATTCACCATTTCAACCCACCACGCGGAACACATATTTCTGTTTCAAGAAGGTGAAATATCCCATAATCGGGGTAGGCGCAATCCGCAAAATGTGTTATAATAATTGCCTGGAGGTAGGGTAGGGAACAAGTCAAGTTTGCGAGGGTTCCGGATTACTTTACTTCGGAGAAGTGTTACCACGGAGGCTCATTTAACCCAAAATCTGGAGGATGAATCATGGGAATGCGAAGAGTTGTTGTGTGCGCGCTGTTAACCCTTTCGTCTGTGGCGTCGGGTGCAGTGGTGTCATTCGATTTGAGCACCGAGTTCAGCGGGGCAACGCCCCCGGTCGGGGCATCGCCGTGGCTGAACGCGACCTTTGACGATGAAGGCTCATCCGGCTCGGTTATACTGACGCTCACGACCACCAATCTGACCGACACGGAGTTTGTCTCCGAGTGGATGTTCAATCTGGACCCCGGTTTGGACCCGGCGGACCTGGATTTCTCTTCGCCGACCACGACAGGCGGTTTCGACGACCCCGGTATCGGCAAAGTAGCCGATGCCTTCAAGGCCGACGGGGCCGGCTACTTCGATATCAAGATGAATTTTGCTACCGGCGGCGGGCTTGATGCGCGCTTCGGTGTCGGCGACGCCGTCGAGTACACTATCACGGGGATTGACTCACTGACCGCCGGGTCATTCGATTTCCTCTGTACGCCTGCGGGCCACGGCCCCTTCCCCACCGCTGCACATGTTCAGGGCATCGGGGGTGATGAAGACAGCGGATGGACGACGGCTCCCGAACCCGCCTCCGCTGTGTTACTGTTATCGGGTGGAGTGCTGGCGATATTCCGGCGACGCCGAAGGTCATGAGCGAAGCCGAAGCGACGTTAATTGACAATCTGAAATCACAGGGCGAGCAACAGGTTGCATGTTGCTCGCCCTGTTCGTTTAACCCGCTAAATTATCGACTTCAGCAGTTCGCCGACGAATTCGCCGACCTTTTTGACCAGTTCGTCGCGCGGGGCGTCTTTAGCGTCGGTGATGCGGTGGATGATGGCGGAACCTACGATAGCGCCGTCGGCAACCTCGCAGACGTGAGCGACCGTTTCAGCATTGGAAACGCCGAAGCCGATGCAGACTGGCGTATCGGTATGCGTGCGTAGTTCGGCTACTGCCCGGATGGACTCCTCCGGTAGGCGGGCGCGCTCGCCGGTAATGCCCGCGATGGAGATATAATAAATAAACCCGTGCGAGTGACGGGCGATTTCGAGCCGACGCTCCGGCGGGGTCGTCGGGGCTATCAGCATCACGTTGGCCAAGCCCGCTGAGGACGTCAGCGGCTCCAGTTCGGAGGCCTCCTCCAACGGCAGGTCGGGAATGATAATCCCGTCAAAGCCCGCATCGACGGCATCGGCAAGGTACGGTTCGACGCCGTGCTTGAAGACGATGGAGTAACTGACCATCGCAACTAAAGCCAGGCTCCCGTCGCCGCTGCGACCTGCCGTGAGCGAAGTCGAACGGTATGAACGGACCATCTCGAAGATTTTTTCGCTGCTGACGCCACCGTCCAGGGCGTCGGTGTAGGAGGCCTGGATCGTAGGTCCGTCGGCGATCGGATCGGAGAATGGGATTCCAAGTTCCACAATCCGCACGCCGCGAGCCTCAAAATCCTTCAGCAATGCCGCCGTCGTTTCCAGGTCGGGATAACCCGCAGTGAGAAACGGCATAAGCGCCTTTTTGCCGGCGGTACGAAGTCCCGCAAAGGTCTTAACCAACCGATTGTCCCGTAAATTGTTCATATCTGTTTTTGTTGTTTAAAATCTGTGTAATCCGTGTAATTCGTGGACTATTTCTTCCGCCGTTTCAAAATATCCGCTATCTCGTTGCAGTCCTTATCACCTCGGCCTGAGAGGTTGATGAGGAGTATCTGCTCCGGCTTCATTTTCGGAGCGATTTTCATTGCTTCTGCTACGGCGTGTGCGGATTCGAGGGCGGGGATAATCCCTTCTGCCCGCGAGAGGGCTACGACGGCGTCTAGTGCGTCATCGTCGCTGCACGTTGTGTACCCTACTCTGCCGGTGTCTTTCCAGTATGCGTGTTCAGGCCCGACGCCGGGGTAGTCCAGTCCGGCTGATACGCTGTGGACTTCTGCGGTCTGCCCATCGGAATCCTGGAGGACGTAACTTCTTGCTCCGTGGAGCACGCCCGGCTCGCCGGCCACCAGGGACGCGGCGTGGTCGCCGAGTCCCATGCTGCGCCCGCCGGCCTCGACGCCGATCATCTCGACGTCGTCGTTAATCATCGGTACGAAGATACCGGCGGCGTTTGACCCGCCGCCGATGCACGCGACAATCGTATCCGGCAGTCGGCCTTCGATTTGGAGCATCTGCTCGCGTGATTCGCGCCCGATGCAGCACTGAAACTCTCGCACCATTTCCGGGAACGGCGCAGGTCCGACGACCGAGCCGAGGATGTAATGCGTGTGCTCGACCGACCCCATCCAGTCGCGCATAGCCTCGTTGCAGGCATCCTTGAGCGTCCGCTGGCCGGTGGTAACGGGAACGACGCGAGCGCCCAGAAGTTCCATGCGGAAGACGTTCAGAGCCTGGCGGCGAATGTCTTCCGTGCCCATATAGACGTCGCATTCCAAACCGAAGACTGCCGCTGCCGTCGCCGTCGCCACGCCGTGCTGTCCTGCGCCCGTCTCGGCGATGACCCGCTTTTTGCCCATCCGCAGCGTCAGCAGCGCCTGGCCGAGGGTGTTGTTTATCTTGTGCGCGCCGGTGTGGTTCATGTCCTCGCGCTTGAGATAGACCTTCGCCCCGCCGAGATTTTCGGTCAGTCGTCGCGCGAAGTACATTTCGCTGGGTCGGCCTGCGATTTCACGCAGACAGCGGTCGAACTCGGCCAGGAACGATTCATCGGCCATTGCGGCATGATATTCACGGTCCAACTGCGCCAGCGCAGACATCAGCGTTTCGGGAACGAACTGCCCGCCGTAAGGGCCGAAGTAACCGGCTTTTTCGTTTTCAGACATAATTTACATACAGGGTGGCACGGTCAAGCGTAGCGAAGCGGAGCTTGGCCGTGAAATGTCCAGTTACGCATACCACGGCCAATCTTCCGCTGCGCTCCAGATTGACCGTGCCACCCGCCTTTATTTCAGTCCCATCTCGTGGAGATTTTCCAGCGAGGTTTTCAGGCAATCGAACGGGTCTCGCCCGTAGCAGTCATCCTGTTCGACGCAGTACCATTCGACTCCGGCGTCCTTTGCAGCCGACAGTATCGCCGGCCAATTGAGGTTGCCCTCGCCGATCTCGGCGAACCGTTGTCCGTCGGGTCCTATGACCATGTCCTTGACGTGCATCATCTGCATTCTTCCGGGGTATTTCAGTATCCACTCGGCGGGGTCGCCTCCGCCGGACTGGACCCAGTAGGTGTCCAGTTCGGCCTGGAGGTTCTTCGGGTCGGTGTTGTCGTAAAGTATCTCCAGCCAGGTCTTATCGCCGACTTTGGCGAACTCGAAATTGTGGTTGTGATAGGAAAGCACGATACCGGCCTGGGCGAGTTTGTTTCCGATTTCATCGGCTTTGGAGGCGAACGTCAGGATACCGTCGGGGGTGTGATATTCTTTGGGCATCGAGGCGATGGCAGTATGCTTGCATCCCCAGAGGTGGTGCTCTTCAATGAACTCATCGAGTTTTTCTTCCAATCGCTCCAGTGATGTGTGCGTGGAGGCGCAGATGAGGCCTTCGCCTTCGAGTATCTTCGCCACTTCGGTCGCTTCGCAAGGCCCAAAGCCGGAAACCTGGACGGCTTCGTAACCGAGGGTTTTGACCTTCGCCAGCGTTTTTGCGATGTCGGTTGGTGTTTTGGCAAATTCGCGCAGCGTGTACATCTGTACGGCGATACAGGAATGGCTCATCTCGGTACGTCTCCTTTTCGTGTGATTATTTACGGAATTTGCGATTCTTTTTGTGGTTTCGGTCCGGACGATTTGGCTTCGTGCATTCGACTGCTAAGCCAGAACCCCGCAACCGCTCCGCCTGTTCCCAGCGTCATCCAGTCTATGGGCAGAGCGGCGCGTAACGGGAGGTTTTGCGCGACCACTTGCGCGGCGTACCAGCCTGAGGTTTGGTCGCCGCCCAGACCCGCCCATCCGGATCCGAAAACAAGCGCCGCTATAAGTATCGGACCAAGCAACAGCGGGGCCGATGTGCGAATTGGGAAAATCTGATGCGCCGCCAGAGAGGCGACGAAGAAACTCGCCGCCAGAGCGAAGGCGATCTGCCCGCGTTCTGTTGACCTGAAAGTTATCACCAGCAGCAGCACCGCGATAGCCAGTTCTATAACAACGGCTCCGGCGGCGTTCATCGCCTGCGTTTTACCGGTTTGATTCTCGTCGGTTTTCGAGGCCGGTATCGGCGCTTTCCAGGTCAGTTTGGGAAATGCGCGTCGCATACACGCCCTGACCAGATGAATGATTACCATAGCGCCTATTATCACGGTTGCCATTGCCAGGACTTCGGCTGACAGAAGCGCGAAGAGTTTGTCGAATTTTCCATCGCATTTCCAAAGCAGCGTTCGCATCGGACCACTGGAAAAACTGAACCCCGCCGCTCCGATAATCGTCGCCAGGAGCACCCCTTCGGGTCTGGCCGAGATTGTCAGCGCGGCGCAACAGGCCGATATTATCCAGACCGCGCAGGCAAAGATTGCAAGTCGTCCGTAATCGCCTGTCGGAATAAAGACAATCGCCCCGCCCGGTTCGGGGGGTCTAAGCGCCGGTGCGATGAGAAAATATACAACCGCCAGCGCCCCAACCGCTGCGACCTGCACCTGTAACTTTTCCAGAAAATGCCGCCTGTGATGGCTCACGCTTCGTGTTCCTTTGGGTCTTCCTGCAATTCCCGCTCGCGCCGGAAGTACTCTTCGATTACTTCACCGGCGGTGGTGTCGTCCTTGACGACTCGGATGAAACGGGCCAGTCCGTCGATCATTGCCTTGGCGAAGACCTTACCCTTCTCGATTGATGCGCCGGAGGCGTCGCCACGGTAGTTATCAGGGTAGTTACCGTACCACATCAGCGGCGCGGAGCCCGGTTTGAAATGGTCGAGTCGGCCTAGATGTTCGCCGACCCACCCATTAAGAACGTCTAATTGTACCATGTCCTTACGATAGGCCATCAACAACGACGCCTCTGACTCACCGGCGTGGCCGCCGCCGCCGGGCGTATCCCACATCTCTTCCATGCGCGCCATGTCGTCCTCGCTGATGTTCGCATTGTAGAACAGCGAATAGACCTGGTAGGGTTTTTTTTCGGCCATTTGGGATTGGCAGACGTACTGAGCCAGCGGGGCGTTTCCCCCGTGGCAGTTGTACATGATGATCCTGGTAAAACCATTCCGCCCGATATCGTCCAACACCGCCAGCAGCAGTTCCAGAAGCAACTTTGGAGGGATGGTTATCGAACCGGGGAAGCATTTGACATCGAACATTTGCCCGAAGAATAATTGCGGATAGACAACAACCGGCTCGCTCAATGCCGCATTGGTAGCAACATAATGGGCGATAAACGTGTCCGTACCGAGGGCCATGTGAGGACCATGGCGCTCCATAGAGCCCAGCGGAAGCACGCACGTCCGATTACTATCAACGATCGCCTTTGCGAATTCGTCACTGGTTAGTTCTTCCCAACGCATCTTCGACTCCTTGTTGTAAAGTTCCAAAGAGGGCATTTTGACCAATAAAAGGCGATTGTCAAAGGCAAATCATCATCGAGAAATGTTTTTGTGACCGACTTTACCGTGGGGGGTTATGTTTTTGAAGTAACCGGCGTAACAAAATCAATTTACCTGTCTGTTTCGCCGCCTGCACAGAAGCACCAAACCGCCCAGACCCATGACGGTCAGAGTCATCGGTTCGGGTACAGGGCCGCCGCCCGGATTCCAGTTCAAGCCTATGATTGCCAGGTCTGTCGGGTCAACGTCTCCGTCATTGTCGAAGTCGCCGTCGCCCCAATCCTTGGTCGTACCCGCCGGGTCCCAATTCAACCCTACGATAGTCAGGTCCGACGGATCGACGTCGCCGTCGAGGTCGGCGTCGCCGGGGGCGTAGGCTTCCAGTTCAACAATGCTGGTGAATTCGCACGTCCCGCCGGCGTCGCCGCGAATTCTGATCGCGTCGCCGACAATCTGGTCGAACGTCAATTCGATAATCTGGAAGTATTCGAAATTATCGAGAGCCTCGCTGGACCGGAGATTGGCCACCTCGGTAAAGACCCCTTCATTGCCGACCTCGACGATGAAATCGAGGAAATACCCGCCTCGCGGCTCCCTGACCTTGGGATCGGCGTTGCAGTTGTTCCATTTGATGTCGCCTTCGTAAAAGAATACCGCCCCAAACGTTACATCGCGATCGAAATTCAGTTGATAGTAGTCGCCGCCCGCCGGCTGGGGGATTTCACCGTCGTCGGTCATGTAAGGCAGATGCCCGTTGTAACTGACGTCTGTGATCCCGTCGATAATCGCATCGAGATTTTCTCTGTCCCTATTGGGATTGTGTCGCTCGATACTGGCCGAGACCGTAACGGTCCCGCCCGCAGCTAGGACCTGGCCGACCAGTCCTTTCGGTCCGGTCGGGTCGGGTTTTTCCGTCAACGGGTCGATATTGTCGGCATCGGGCAGGTGGTACGTTCTGTTTGCCCCGCTGCCTTCGATTGACCCGCCGGCGGCGAGAATCTGCGCTTCGGCCACTGTTTGCCAATCGGCAGCCACCTGCGAAATTGTCGTATCCTTCGTGATATTTATGAGCGTATCAACGTGGTAGTTATCCGAAGTGGCGCTGGTCAGGTCCGTCGGCAGGTTCGAGTAGCCCTCCACCAGCCCTATCAATCCACCGGCAGTGGCGGGGTTGCAGTCGCAATCGAACCCGCCAAGGACGCCTATCTCCACGGTCTCTTTGAAATCACCCTGGCCGTAGAGGACAGCCATTGTCGTCAGGCCCGTATTGATTGTTGATTCAATCCAGTAACGGTATCTTCCCTTGCTGTCTGCTCCGCAATACTTGTCCCAGATTTTCTCATGCGTAGCCCGCCAGTCCAGCGAACTGTCGGCCTTGTCGTCAACATACCAACCTACAACATCCTCGATGACCTGGTGCGTCCGGGAAGTAACCGGAACCACTTCCAGCCCTTTGGCGACAAGGGTTTCGACGTCGGAGTCGAATGCCGCTGCGGCATACATAGCCGAGTAGTACTGTGCGGCGTGAACCGGATAATCATTGTTTGTAACCGATCCGAATTGCCCGGCCAGGTCCGCCGCCCGCTGACGAAGCCCCGGAACAGCAGCGCCCAGGGCTTCGGTGGTAATCTGCGAGTCAATCGCGTACCAGTGCATGTTCTTGTTAATGCTTCCGGTCTGCGGAACATTTACCCCATCGGCCATCAGCCAGCGGGCCTGTCGGTTGGCGATGTAAAATGACTGTAAGGGAACGTGCGTCTCCCAAGCCGTCTGTATGTCCGCGTTACTCGGATTGGTGTTGCTCTTCAGGAGGTTCATGTACATGTATTCAAAAACGGTGTCGTCGTCGCCATGCCAGGGGTTTGTGTGTATGAAGGAGTTTTCGGAGTCCCAATCAATGGCGACGGTTAACCCGCCCTTGACACAATCTCCCTCATAGGGCCGACCGGCGTAGTTACCGAGAATCTCCCCCAGCCACATACCTTGGAGTTTGTCCAGGTAGGTATCGGCCAGAATGTCCCGGTCCGCCAACACCGCGTTACAGAGAGTCAGAATGACAACCATCGAAATGTATAGACGTGCGCGCACGAGCAATCCTCCCAAATTCACCGTTCGTAGAAAACCGGCTAATCTGAATAAATACATTCTACCCCAAACAAGCGAATTTGTCTATCTAAAAAGTGCGAAGATGGGGAGCCGGTTGCGTTGTTGCCCGTGTTACGACTTTTTCAACAACCCCACTCTCTGTATTTATTCCCTCTTTGACGAAGACATATCGAGCGTCTCGACGATCTTTCCGTTTTGTCGGACTTCCACTATTGGGAGGGTATTCTTTTCCTTCGGAAGCAGCAGGTCATAGCGGAATCGGCCGCGAGTGAAGGTGTATCCCGGCTTGCTTCCCATTGGAGAGGGCGAGGGTATCACCGGGGGTTGGACGCCCTTTTTTGCCGCTGTCAGCAGGACCAATGCCCTTCCCTTGAACGACATTTCAATCCGCCAGGAGCCGTGTTCGGCGTCGGATTTCTTCTTCGGCGGATAGTTTTTACCATTCACGAACGATTCCTTGCCAGGCCCGCCGATGATTTCCATCTTTGGTTTTACCGGTAAGAGAACCTGTCCAATCAATTGCCCGCCGGCGTGCGTGATGACGAAACGGTTGCCGTCGATTTTTGGCTTGTCGAGGCTGTGGATGACCCATTTCGCTTCAGCGCCGGGCTTTTTCGTCTCCACACGGTCGAACACGACGAATGTGTCGATAGCGTCCGGGCCGGGCTTTTCAGGACGGAGATGATAAAACGCCCGGATGGCCTTACTGACCTTGGCGGGCGAATAGGATTTCGTCGCATCGCCGGCGGCGGCTGCGCAATATCGGCCTGTCTTGAATGCGATAATCTTCCCGATGTCAGACTCGCAGCCGGGCTTGAACTTCCCGACGCGGTCCTGTCCTCGCCCTCGCATCTGCCCGCCGTCGTTGCTTCCGCCGGAGCCGCGAGCGTTCCACGCCTTGCCGCTGAACTTTTCGGCAGGGTCGAAAACCAGTATCCCATTGTGCGCGACCGTCCGGCAGTAGTAGTTTCCGCGATGCGTCCCGTAATCGTTTGTCCCGCTGTCGATGGCCAACGAGCCGGAGCGGTGAATCACGAACGTGTTATTGTCCAGGTGCTGATGCCCGGCATAGTAAGGCCCGCACTGGAACAGGGCGAATGCGGAATCCTTGTTATCCCAACTGGTGCGGAAATAAACGTGGCCAAGTTTGGGAAAACACGCCGCAAGAGGCAGGTTTATTTGCTTCGGCGATTTGGCTTTGAGTTTCGGATTTCGCCAGAGTATTTCCTGCCAGCCAGCCTGGACGTATTTCCATTTATATTTTTCGGCCAGCCATTCCGCCAGGGGGTCGTTCAGGCGCGTCGCCAGCAGGTGCATAAACGTCTTGAGATTCGCGCCGGGCTTGAAGCCGCTTGGGCAATCTTCGCTGCGAGCGAAGGTTCCCGTGTCGGGCCTGAGGCCATAGGCGTGCCAGACGCTCTGGCCACGGAAAAACGACGAATCCTTGAACAAATCCTGCCCCGTCGCCACCCGCCACATCTCGCACGTCAACGCCAGCGGGCGGGCGTATCCCCAATCGTTATACGAAAAACCCTCAGGCTGACCGCCGAGGAAGAAGACGCCGTTTTGCTCGCGATTGTCCGGCTCGGCTCGGTACAGAGACCATTGTGGAATCCGCTTGATGCGACTTAAGAGTTGGCCTGCGATTTCATTGGCGGCAGGGACGGCGTGGTTGAGCAAATAATCCGTTCCCGTCTTCATAAGTTTTTTCGTTCGAGCCGGTTCGATATTCTCCCCATCCAGCAAAACCGCCACATAAAGCACCGCAAGATGCTCGCCAACGAAGTGGTTATTAAAATCGCTGTGCCGCCAGACCTTTTTTAATACCCATTCGGACATATCCAGCAGCGTCTTGCCATATTTCGCCCGCTCTGCGGGCGTAAGGTCGTTCCAAACCCAGTCGGCTGCCATCGCCGCGCCGCGAAGCCACTCCGGTGTGAGGTATTGATTCTTAGGCCAGTTGCGCGTCAACGCGTCGAAGAATTCTTTGGTCTTGTTGAGGTATTTTTTCTCACTCGTAACCAGGTACATAAAGGCTGGGTATGCAATGTTCGTCCTATCTGTCCAGCCTGTACCGGCTTTGCGGGTCATTATCCAGTCAGCCTTTTTCATCGCGGCGAAGACGTCCTTCATCGACCCGGCGCATTTTTTACGGATTGCAGGCAGGTCGGCCTTGGTTACATAAATCCGAGGATGATCCTTTCGGACCTTCGGCGGCGCGGCGAGAACTTCCGTCGCCAGCAGCATTACAAGAATTGTCGCGTATCTCATTTTTTATCTCCTTATCGCCTCGCGTGCCGCCTGGGCGCGGAGGGAAACTTTGAATGTATATTGCTTCAGCAGGAAAAACGTTACCCAGAACAGAACCGTCTGTGAGATGACCTTGGACAGTATCACGTTAAGTCCCATCCATTCGATCATAATGTGCAGAAACGCAAATGAAACCGCCAGGTTAATCCCGGCCACCACGGCATAGCGGAACATCTCGTCGCGGTGAATCTTCTTTCGCACTCGGAAAGCAAAGAAACGCGATACGAGATAATGATTGACCAGCGCAACTGCCCTGGAAATCAACAGCGCCGGGACGTAATGAAAATGAAACAGCCAGACCATCGCTGAAAAAAGGGCGAACTCCAGTATGGCCGAGGAAATACCGGCGGCTGCGTAACGCAGGACGACGAAGAATATCCGCATAGAGTCGGGCAGGTTGCGGAAGGAGGTAAGTTTATTGTCGCCGATATAGACTGTGGAGATCGTCGCGGTGGTCATCTTCAGGCCCATATGGTCGGCGTTGAATAGCATTGCCATTTCGGTCTCGTATCTGCCCCACGACAGTCCCGGCATGATTTTTCGCAGGGCGTTCGGCGTGAAGAGTCGATAGCCGGTCTGCGTGTCGCGGAGTTTTTTTCCCGTCTGGAGGCGGAAAGTCCATCGCGTCAGGAGATTTCCCACCTGCCTCTGCGGCGGCATCTCCGATACCCTCCGCGAACCGACGACAACGTCGCTTCCGGTTTCGACCGCTGCTGATACAAGGTTGTCGATCTCTTCGGGAAGGTGCTGGCCGTCGCTGTCGAGCGTAACGACATAATCGCAGTCTTCGGCAATAGCAGCCTCGAATCCGTAACGCAGCGCGACGCCCTTTCCCTGATTTTCCGGCAGTGCGATAACCTCGCAGCCGGTGGTCTTAATCCACTCCAGCGTGTCGTCGTTCGAGCCGTCGTCGATTGCGATGACCCTGCCTGCGTGGACCCGGCAGCGGGCAATCACGTCCACGCAGGCTTGCGAGACGTTGTAGCAGGGAATGACAGCGGTAACTTTCGGTTTATCCATAGCGTGCATGATTCTCAATGCCCTCGCCGGTCAAGTCAAGCAAGTGGAGCAAACCCGAATCCGAAAAAAAGATTAGCAGGGATGCAGGGGATGCAGGGGATAAAATACTTTTTCTTTTTTTAACAACAAATATCTATCCCTTGCATCCCCTGTATCCCTGCTATGTTTTGTTCAGTACGCATTTGGCGTTTCCTTTTGGCGTCGTGTCAGGTTAGAATCCTCGAAAGTAAAAGCGATTCATTGAGGGTGAGATAAACTGGCGCATCTTAAACGCAAATTCGGATTCTGGGGCGTATTCTGCATCGCCGCCGGTGCGATGATAAGTTCCGGTCTGTTCGTGTTGCCGGGTCTGGCATTCGCCAAGGCCGGGCCTGCGATGATTCTTGCCTACGTGCTGGCCGGCGTGATGGTAATCCCCGCGATGCTGTCCAAGGCGGAACTCGCCACCGCAATGCCCAAAAGCGGTGGAAGTTACTTCTTCATCGAGCGGAGCATGGGTCCGCTTCCGGGGACGCTGGCGGGTCTGGCCAACTGGTTCAGCATCGCCCTGAAAACCGCATTCGCCCTTATCGGTATCGGTGCGTTCGTCAGGCTTGTTTTGCCCGGCGGACAGATTGGCGAATGGCCGATTAAGGCTATCGCCATTGCCGCATGCGTAATCTTCACCGTCCTGAACATCCTCAGCGTCAAGGGCGTAGGCCGGCTGCAAATCATCATGGTTGCCGTCCTTCTGGGTATCCTCAGTGTGTTCGTCGTCGCGGGCATGCCGGCTGCGAAACACCCCCACTTCGCCAATTTCATGAACAAAGGATGGGGTAATGTTTTCGCCACTGCCGGGCTGGTCTTCATCTCCTACGGCGGGCTGACCAAGGTCGCCAGTGTCGCCGAGGAGGTCCACCATCCCGGATGGAACATCCCGGCCGGAATGTTCATGGCGTGGTTTGTTGTTACGCTGCTGTACATCGCCGCCGCGTTTGTGATGGTGGGCGTGATGGACGCCGGGACTTTGGAAGATAATCTTACCCCTCTGAGCTTGGCGGCGGAGAAATTCATGGGCGCCGGCGGGCTGATACTACTGTCGTCCGCAGCGATGCTGGCGTTCATTACCACCGCCAACAGCGGTATCCTGTCAGCCTCCCGCAGCCCGTTGGCAATGAGCCGCGACGGACTGCTTCCGGGATTTCTCCAGAAGGTCTCGCCCCGCTTCGGTACACCGCATGTGAGCATCTTCATCACCAGCGGCTTCATGATCGCCGTCATCGCACTGCTGAGCATCGAGAACCTCGTCAAGGTCGCCAGCACGATGATGATCATGCTCTTTCTGCTGGTCAACGTAGCGGTGCTTATCATGCGAGGAAGCAAACTCCAAAACTATCGTCCGCTGTTCCGTTCGCCGCTGTATCCGTGGATGCAACTTATCGGGATTGTGCTGTGCGGATTCCTCATCGTGGAGATGGGAAAGGTGCCGCTGATTACGACCGGCGCGTTCGCACTGGCAGGGGTAATCTGGTACTTCGTCTATGTCCGCCGCAGCATCAGCCGGGAAAGCGCGCTGGTCTATATGGTCCGCAGCGCGGTCTCGAAGGAAATCTATCGCAGCACGCTCGAAGAAGAACTCAAGGAAATCGCACTCGAGCGCGACGACGTCGTACGCGACAGGTTCGACCACCTTGTCCGCCACTGTGACATCCTCGACATTCCCGAAAAAGTATCCGCCGAAGAAATGTTCGCCCGCGCCGCAGAAGCCCTGGCTGGGCGAATGGACATCGACGAGCAGCGCCTGCTTGAATTCTTTAAGGAGCGAGAGGCCGCTTCCAGCACCGTCATCGAGCCGGGTCTGGCCATACCGCACATCATCGTCGCCGGCGAAAAGGTCTTTGAAATCCTGCTGATTCGATGCAAAGAGGGAGTGAATTTCGCCGGTCAGGACGAGCCGGTGCGTGCGGCCTTCGTTCTGGTCGGGTCGCGCGACGAGCGGAACTATCATCTC
>JAUVIQ010000042.1 GCA_030592655.1 Planctomycetales bacterium
GGCCCGGCGGCGAAGGAGGCTGTTCCTGCGCTTACTGAATTGCTGAAGGACAAGAACGAAGACGTTCGCCAGGCCGCCGCCGAGGCGCTGAAGCAAATCGAGGCAAAAGCGACGAAGCAGGAAAATCGTCTCCCCCAACCTGATTAGTCTGCTACAATAAAATGAATTAAATGGAAAACTGTGAGCGATAAAATGAACAAGCGAAAAACACAATTGTGCCTGTGCGTTAATAATGAAGAATATCCCGCTTCCCTTGAAACGAATAAACTCTACCTGATGCTGCCCAGTGAAGGAGAAGAAGACCTCGACATGATCAGGGTCATCGACGAATCCGGGGAGGATTATCTATACCCAGCCGATTGTTTCGTTGTATTTCCCAAAGACCTTTTTGCAATGCTTCATTTCCCCCCAAAGACACGACAAAGAATCCTCCGGGCTTTGGAACCGGCGTAGATGCTTCCTCCATCCCGCAGCCGGAATTGCACTGGCATCGGAACGGTTTTTCGGCAATAATCGTTGCCGAAAGAGGACTGTGCTATGACGGTCGGCATTGAAATCGACAAAGAAGAGATCGCCCGCTTCTGCCGGAAGTGGAAGATAACGGAGTTTTCCCTGTTCGGGTCTGTCCTGCGGGACGACTTCCGCCCCGACAGCGACGTGGACGTCCTGGTGGTCTTCGCCGAAGACGCACATTGGGGACTGTTCGACCTGTGTCGCATGGAAGACGAATTGAAGGCGCTATTCGGGCGCGAGGTTGACTTTGTAACAAGACGGTCTGTCGAAAGCAGTCCGAACTATATCCGGCGTAACCACATCCTCAGACATATGGAGCTGATTCATGCGGAAAGATAACGCCAGACTATTGGACATTCTCCTGGCGTGTAACGACGTCCAGGAGTTTGTCGCCGGCGCCTCTCGCGAGGAATTCATGTCCGACGGAAAGCTCCAAAGCGCTCTGTGTATGAAACTGGAGATTATTGGCGAGGCCGCCCGAACGGTGTCCGACGAATACAAAACTACCCATCCGGAGATTCCCTGGCACGACATCATCGGACTAAGGCACAGGATCGTCCATGAATATTTTCGCCTGGACCTGGGCATCATCTGGGATATTGTCCAAAAAGACATACCAGCGCTTATCGCGATGATGGAACCTCTAATCCCCCCGGAAGAAAAAGCGTAGTATCATCCGGGCGATGCCGATAGCGTCCCGCCTTCTGAAATAATCGCAAATTATCAGAACCGTCGGCTGGGATGAAGCGTAACAATGACAACCTATTTTTCGGGTAAAAGCGGAGAATTATATGGCTCATGATATTTTGAAGGATTCGGTCGAGGCACAGACCGTCCGCGCAAGCGTACTTATCGTAGGAATACTTCTGGGCGGCGTACTGGTGCTTTGTTCGTACCTGGTTCCGCTGATCCCGATTTTCTCGCGTGTAACCTTTTCCGACGGGCAGCGAAATTTTAATTCCTTCGCCGACATCCTGGCGATGGCGGGGGCGATCCTGCTGGGGTTTCCCATCATCATCCATGCGATTAAGGGCATCCTTCGCCATCAGGCACACATGGACGAACTGGTCGCCCTGGCTGTCATTGCAGCCCTGACGGCGGCGGATTACCGAACGGCCGGGGTCGTTGCATTCTTCCTCCTGCTGGCGAACCTGGTGGAGACGCGAACCGCACTGGGCGCAAAGGCCAGCATCGAATCGCTCATCCGCATCTCGCCGACCAAGGCCCACCGCCTCGCCGACAACGGTACAGAGGAACTGGTCAATCCGATCGACCTGTCAGCCGGCGACGTCGTTCGCGTGCGCCCCGGCGACAACATCCCCGCAGACGGAATAATCGTATCGGGTCAAACTTCCGTCAACCAGGCGAACATCACCGGCGAGTCGCTTCCGGTAGATAAGGCTGTCGCCGACGAGGTATTTTCCGGAACATCCAACCAGGCCGGCGCTATCGACGTAAAGGTTACGCGTGCCGGCGACGATACCACGCTCGGAAAGGTTCGCCACCTTATCCTCCAGGCCCAGCAGACGCGGACGCCCATTATGCGATTAATCGACCGCTATGCCGGATGGTACACGCCGACAATCATTATGATCACCGGAATCGTACTGTTCTTCACCCGCAACAGCGGCGGAGTCGAGCGGGCAATTACAATGCTCATCGTCGCCTGCCCGTGCGCGCTGATCCTGGCGGTACCGACGGCAATGGTCGCTGCACTGTCATGCGCTGCCAGGCTTGGGATTCTCATAAAAGACGTCTCCACGCTGGAAGTGGCAAGAAATCTCACATCCGTGATTTTCGACAAGACCGGAACGCTGACGACGGGCGAACTGGCGGTTACCCGTCTCCAGCCGGGGCCTGGAATCGAACCGGAAGAACTACTCAAAACGGCATCGACTCTCGAACATATGTCGAAGCACCCCGTCGCCAGGGCAATCGTGAAAATCGCGCAGAAGGCCGGTATCGCACCGGCGGAACCGACAAACTTCCAGGAATTCGCCGGCAAAGGCGTCAGCGGAAACGTCGATGGGCAGGAAATTCTCGTCGGGCGAAAAACCTGGCTGACTGAACAGGGTGTGGACATGTCCGCGATGTCGGGTGCGGCAATGGCCGAACCTGAGGGGCTTTCGACGCTTTATGTATCCCGAGGATCGAAGGTGCTCGGATGGGTCGGCCTGGAAGACCGCACACGACCCGAAGCCCGACAGGCGCTCGAAGAACTTCGCAAAATGGGCATAAACGAACTGGTGATGGTAACGGGCGACAAATGGTCGGTAGCAAGACGGGTAGCGAAAGAAATGGGATGCACCGAGGTCCAGGCCGAGGTGCTGCCCGCCGATAAACTGGAACTCGTCGCAGCCTTGAAGGCCCAGAAACATATCGTCGCGGTCGTCGGCGACGGCGTCAACGACGCACCAGCCCTGGCAGCGGGCGACCTGTCCGTGGCAATGGGAGCGGCAGGGTCCGACGTAGCCATTAATTCCGCCAGTATCGCACTGATGAACAACAACCTCGAACGCCTTCCGTTCCTGGTTCGGCTGTCGCGCCGGACAATGAGCGTGGTCCACCAGAACCTGCTGCTGGGAGTATCCTTCATAATCGTCCTCGAGATTCTCAGCGCGATGGGATGGATAACGCCGATTATGGGCGCGATATTCCACTTCGTCGCTGCCTGCGCGGTGATATTCAACAGCGCACGCCTGGTGAGATTCGGCGAAGAGTTGCACAAACCGGCTCAAGAAGAACAGCCCGCTCCGAGAGTGGAACCTGTTCCGGTAACGAATTACTAATTACGAATTACCAATTACGAATTACTACTTACGAAGGATATCAAAATGATGTCTGGTTCTGGGAAGCAGCAATATCAATGCCACGACGGCAGCGGCGATAACGCCCGCCAGCGCCGTTGTGGAGGTATTGTCCGACGAGCGAAGCCCCGTCGCCACGACCAGGGCCACAGTCAGACCTGCGCAGACGAGCACGAAATAATATGTCCACTTCACGCCCCGTCCGAACCATCCGGCGAGCACCCATCCGGCGATTGCTGCTGCGATAAGTCCGGCGGCTGTGATAATCGCGATTATCGAACCGAACCCGCCGGGGATGGTCAATGCGAATATGCCGACGCCAATCGCGCCGACCCTTCCGGTCCAGGCCAGGATCGACACCGGAAGCGGAGCAACCGATGCCGACGAACCGGTCTGACCCGTCAACTCACGTCGCTGAAACAAGACCATGCCGATTGCCAGAATGGCTATGACATGGAATGCAGCGTAAGCAGCCGACAATCCAACGTAACCGGCGGGTATGGGCCTGTCGGTCACCAGGGCATCCATGACGTAAAAGAACGTCAGGTTCGGAAACAACAGGTAAGTCGCCTTCGCAGCGTAACTTTCAGATGCGAATCGCCCGAAAAAGTAGTGACTGGTCGAGCCGAGGAAGAAGAACGCGAAGCATATCAGCAGCGTCATTACCTGCCCCAGGCGCGTACTGGCAGCCACAGCCAACGCTACAAAAACCAGAACGGCAAAAAGTATCAGCAGAATTGCAAACAACAGGCAGTCGGTGATAGCGGGGAGCGGCTCGTTGATCGGACCGGCGCTTCTGACGCCGGCGAGTTTCTCGATGTCTCTTATGGCTGTCTTCATCACCGTAGCGCTTGGGAAACGAATTGTAACGACGTTGCGGTTACGGTCGGCCTTCTCGGCCTTGTAAGGTCCGCCCGCAATATGTTCAAGAAAGTCGTCCATCGAATGCCCGGAGTCCAATTCAATCCGGACGATCCCCGGCTTGGGTACGGGCGGGACGTCATAACCGGGCGGAACAATCGTCCAACCCTTTCCGACAAAGATGATTACAGCCATCGCCAGCGTAAGCAGGACCACGCCGAACCCGACACCGGCGGATGCGAAGTTCCAGCCGAAGAAATAATTGCAGAACAACGCAGCGGCGATCGTCAGAACGAAGGCAGAGCATCCCAGGATGATAACGGGAAAATCGTAAGGGTCCGAAGCCCGAGGCATCACCTTGTGCCGAACGGTCATCAGAAACACCAGCGAGCAGAGCCAGTAGGCCACTATCAGCGCCGCTGCCACACCGACGAACTTGCCGAGCACGACCATAGGTCTGGCGACTGGCTTGGAAACAACCGTCAGGATGGTTTTGTCTTCGATTTCCCGGCTGAGGACGCCCGAAGCGATGAAGGCTGCCAGAAGCAGACCCGAAACCAGCAGCGTCGAAAGTCCGAGGTTGATCATCATCTGCTGGTCGGTTTTCTGGTAGTCGGCAATGCCCGTGCCCATAGTGTAAGTCGAAAGCGGAAGGTCCAGCACGAGCACCATAAAGGTTACGAGGATCAGCACGCCATAAACAGGCTGACGAATGGCTTCGATAAACGTGTTTCGAGATATTGCAAGCAGTCGTATCATTTTGATTGCGGATTGCAGATTGCGGATTGCGGATTACTTCTATCCGGTAGCGGTTTGGTAACCGGCAATCCCCGCCTGACCGGCAGGCAGATACAATCTACAGTACGGGGCCGTTGCCCAAAAGGTTCATTCGTTTCCAATAAATCGTTTCAATTACGGAGCATCTTTACGCAATGGCGATATGTTAATATACAATCCTCAATCCGCAATCTGCAATCCGCAATTTTAATAGGAGTCTTTTATGCAGGCAAGTAAGCGTGGACAAAGAGTAGCGATTTTCGGGTTGGTTGTGCAGCTGGCGCTGATGGCGCTGGCGGTGCTACTGCTGCGAGCGACCGGATCGCCGGCGGCGAAGGCGGTGCTTTGGCTGATAATCCTACCGCTGCCCCTGTGGGTGATGACGCTGCTGATGTTCTATTGCCAATGGCTCGCGCGACGTGAAGCCGACGAACTCCAGCAACTCGCGTCCCGTCCGGGACAGGCAGAGAGTATTTTCCGCGATGAAGAAGGCGAAATTCACCCTGCGGCAAATCGCCTGAAATGGATGCAGCGATACCTTGCGCCGTCATTTACGCTGCTGTTGGCCGGATGTCATGCCCTGGTCGGTATCTATCTGCTGCGGCGCCTCATCAGCGCCGATACCGACGTGACGTCCTTGACGAAACCGGCGGCAATATTCTTCGCTGTCGGCGGAGCGTTCGTAGCCTTCCTGTTCAGTCGATACGTTGTCGGTATGGCAGGGGCGGCTTCCTGGCGGATGCTTCGAGCGCCGGGGTCGTACCTGTTCACAAATTCGCTGATTCTGGCCCTTCTGACAGCGGCACTGGCGGCCGAATACTACGAATGGTCTGTATTGGGCGTGGTGGTCGCGTATATCCTGTCCGTTTTCACGATTATCATCGCTGCTGAACTGGTGCTGAACTTCATCCTGGACCTCTACCGCCCGCGCCTCCCCGACAGCGAGATCAGGTACAGCTACGACAGCAGGCTCCTGAACCTTATCGCCAGCCCTGATAGCATCGGGCACTCAATCGCCGAAGCATTGAATTACCAGTTCGGATTCGAGGTATCAGGAACGTGGTTTTATCGGCTACTTCAGCGTTCGCTCGTTCCGCTGCTGCTGACCGGAGCGGTTATCGTCTGGCTGATGAGTTCTCTTATAATCGTCGAGCAAGGTCAGCAATACGTCGTTCTGCACTGGGGCAAGCCGCAGCAAGTGCTGAAACCCAGGCCTTGTCCGTATCTCGTCTATCCCTGGCCTATCGACATATCCCGAAAGTTCGATACCGGCGCTATTCACCAGATTACCATCGGCGTCGGCGAGGAACGTGAGGAGAAACTCGTCAACGGAAAGAGGATTTACCTCTGGACGGAAGAACATGGCCAATGGACCGAACTGAACACACTGGTGGCCAAGAAGCCGAGAAAAAGTAAGGTCGATAAAACGGGAAAGTTACAAGTCCCGCCCGTTGACCTGATCAAATTTACAGTGGGCGTGTACTACCAGATTAAGGATGCCAAAAAGTTTGGGTATGACTTCACCGACGCACCGAAATTACTTGATGCGATTGCCTACCGCGAGATGATTAAATATGCAGCCTCGGCTACGCTCCTGGAAAAACTACCTGATAACGAAAAGGGGCAGTCCCCCCCACAAGGGATATTGAGTTTCGGGCGGGGAAAAGCGGCGTCGGACCTGCATGAGCGAATCGCAGATGCCGTTTCATCAGAAAAGGGGCTTGACCTCGGCGTAAAGATTGTACGGGTGGAAATTCTCGGAAGCCATCCGCCCAAAGGGGCAGCGCCCGCCTTCCAGGACGTTATCGCCGCTGAACGCGAGCAGGACCGCCTGCGATATGAGGCGGAAGCCGACGCCAACCAGATGCTCGCCTCCGTCGCCGGAGAGGCTGAACAGGCTCTGACACTCTCGCAGGCGATTACCTTCAAGCGAAAATTGACGGATATACAAAACAAAGGCGACCAACTGGACAAAACAGTCAAAGAGGCCATTCGCGAGGCGACCGGAGAGGCCAATGGTCTGAAAGATCAAATCAAACTGGAGCGGAAACTGGGCAGGATCACACCCGGTAAAAAGACTGTAGCGCAGAAGTTGCTGGAGCGACAGGAAGCGTTTCTGGAAATCCTCACGAACATTCAGGCCAGGCCCGCGAACCTGAAAGTCTTCCTGAACGAGAAGATTACCGAGGCCGAGAAGGAAGTCGCGGATCTTTTCAGGGACGTCGAAGGTCAGGCCGCTGTAATTATCGCCAGGGCCCAGTCCTACAGATGGGAAAAAGAGTTCGCCGAACGCGCCCGCGCCGAAGCCTTCGGCGCTCAATTAATGTGCCTCAAGGCGGCGCCTCGCCTCTACAGGTTCGACAAACACCTCGACGCTATCGCCGAGGGAATAAAAAACCAACGCAAGTACATACTCGGCGTGGACCGGGAAAAAGTGGAAATATGGCTGAACCTCGAAGAACAGCAGCGGGATATGAGCGAGATACCACTTGGAGAAAAATGAAGGATTGGTAATTCGTAATTAGTAATTCGTAATTGGTCAAAAAAACTGATACCCAATTACGAATTACCAATTACCAATTACGAATTACTAAAACTGAGGAGTATGATTATGAAAAAGCATGGTTGGATCGTTTTTCTTCTGGCGGTTGTTGTGGTGCTGATGCTGTTTTACACCGTCGCTTATACTGTCAGTTACAGGGAGACGACTATCGTTACGACCTTCGGCGACGCCGGCGACGCCATTTACGGTAAAGATGACGCCGGGTTGCACTGGAAATGGCCTTGGCCCGTGCAGCGGCTGATACGCTACGACGCCCGGAAATTCATCTTCGAAGATACTTACGATGAAATCCTCACTGAAGACAAGCAGAATATCCTCGTATCTATCTTCTGCGTATGGCGGATTAAGGACGCCAACATTTTCATAGACACCTTCAAGGGACGGACAAAGGAAAAGGACTGCGAGGAACGGCTCCGCACGCGCCTCCGGGACGCCAAGGGTAACGTCGTATCCAATCACCCGCTGGCGCGCTTTATCAATATCGACTCCGGCGAGATGAAAATGACCGTCATCGAAAACGAGATACTCGACAAGATCAGGAAAAGCGCGATGACCGAGTACGGCGTTGAGATTATTACGGTCGGAATTAAATCCCTGGGCCTGCCTCCAAACGTTACGCAGAAAGTGATCGAAAATATGCAGGCGGAGCGCAAGACGCAGGCGGACGCATACAGGGCGAGCGGAAAGGCCGTCGCCGATACGATCCGCGAACGCGCAAAGACCGCCAGAGATCAAATACTCGCGTTCACAAACAACAAGGCTGAAGGCATCAAGGCTGAAGGCGACAAGGCGGCGGCGGAATACTATAAAAAATTCAGGGAAAATGAAGAGTTTGCGATGTTCCTGCGTGAAATGAAATTCCTGGTCGAAACGCTGAAACAGAATTCGGTAATCGTACTCGACGCGGCGCAGATTCGCTGCATCGGATACTTCAAAGACGGCGAGCCGGATCTTCCGGTTAAAAAGAACGAATCCAAAAAAGCCTGGTGAGAACACGGATATGCAAGAACAAATAAATCAGAATATTTCGGACCCCGCCGGCGAAACGACAGACCTTGCCGGGAAATCCCTGGCCGACGCGCTCAGGCTGAGTTTCCGCCTGCTGTCGGTCTTTATGGTTATCGTGGTTGGGCTGTTCCTGCTTACGGGACTGTCCCAAATCAAGTCCGGCGAGTGTGGAATCAGACTGCTTTTCGGGAAAATTCAGGGCGAAGGAAAGGCTCGCATCCTCGACAAAGGTCTGGCGATATCCTTTCCCGAACCCGTCGGGCGAGTGGAAAAAATCCCCACCGGAGAGCAACAACTGGAAATCAAGGACTTCTGGCCCCACGCAACGGCCAAAGAAGCCCTTAAACCGATCAGCGAGCGTCGGGCGCCGAGGGAGGGGCTTCGTCCCGGTTGGGACGGCGCGCTGCTTACGGGCGACCGCGCACTGGTCCATGTGAAATTCACCTGCTACTACCGAATCGGACACAAGGACGACAAGCCCGATTCCGAGGCCGTTATCGACTACGTTTCGGGCGTCATCGACCCCGACGAGATTGTCCGGTCGGCAGTCTGCAACGCCGCGATCCGCGTCGCATCGACGCTAACGGTGGATTTGATACTCAAGGCCGGAAAGGTCGGCGACGACCAGGGCGACGGTAAAAAGGCAACCGATAAAAAGGACGAGGACGAGTTCGTCGAAGCCATTAAAAAAATCGGTCAACAACGTCTTGATGCGATGGAAAGCGGAATCTGGCTTTCTTCCGTGAAGACCGTGCCACCCATCCCCCCGCTCGCAGCCAGGGCGGCCTTCGAAGCCGTCAACACGGCACGACAGGAAAAAGACACGCTGATACATAATGCCGAGAGTAAGGCAAATACAATTCTCCGCGAAGCCATCGGAGACATCTGGAAAGACCTCGTCGAAGACCCCACAGGGCGGACACGGAGCGAAAAGACCCCCCTGCTGAAACAATATGCCAAGGCGCGCGAAACCGGCGAACAGGAAAAAGCCGACAATCTGCTCGAAGAAATCAACCTGCTGGTCTCCGACAAGGCTGAAGGCCAGGCCTCTAAAATTATCGAGGACGCCAGAAGATACAATGTCGGCATACGCCTCCACATCAAGTCCAGGGCGAAAGCATTTGGAAAATTGCTCCCTGGATTCAACGCCACACCGAAACTTATGATCTCTCGGAAATGGGCGGACGCAAAAGAAAAAATACTCAGCTCCAAAATAATTGCGAAGTACTACCTCACGCCGGGACAGAAGTTTATCCTGAGACTCGGCAAAGACCCCAAAGTTACGGACCGGATATATAGAGAACTCATAAAAATGCAACAGGAACCGCAAACAGAAAGAAAACCGGGCCCGAGACGCCCAAGATGAGTAATCACTATGCCGGCAAATAGAAATAACGACGACGTCGTTCGCACAGTCGCTCTCACGAAAATCTTCCGCGACTTCTGGCTGCGAGAGAAAGTCGCCGCTGTGCAGAGCCTCGACCTGAACATCCGCTCCGGCGAAGTCTATGGCCTGCTCGGACCGAACGGGTCGGGCAAATCGACCACGCTCAAGATGATACTGGGGCTGCTATATCCCACACGCGGGCGGGTAACGGTATTCGGAGCAAGCCCGTCCGACGTGCGAACCAAGGCCCGCATCGGATTCCTGCCCGAAGAATCGTATTTGTACCCCTTCCTCAATGCCAACGAGACGCTGGACTACTACGGCAGGCTCTTCGGCCAACCCCGCCGGGAACGGAAACGGCGGATCGGAATGCTTCTGGACATGGTCGGGCTGACAGGATCAGCCTATCGGCGGATCGGAGAATACTCCAAGGGTATGCAGCGGCGAATCGGAATGGCCCAGGCGCTGATAAACGACCCGGACCTCCTGATACTCGACGAACCGACCAGCGGTATGGACCCGCTGGCGGCAAGGCAATTCAAAGACCTTATCAAGGAACTGAGCGGCAGAGGAAAAACCCTCATCCTTTCCTCGCACCTCCTGGCTGATACCGAGGACGTCTGCGACCGCGTCGGGATACTCTTCGCCGGAGAACTTCGCTCGGAAGGGACGCTGGAAGACCTGCTCAATCGGGCCAGTCTGACGCAGATTGTTACAGAACGGCTCGACGATACCACCCGCGACGCAGTCCGCCGCGTACTGAACCAAGCCGATAAACAAGTCATTTCCATCGAAAGCCCGAAAGATAAACTCGAAGCCCTTTTCCTGCGGATCGTTCGCCAGGCCCAGGTCCGTCATCAGACGGTAGATTCCGTAAGGACAGGTGAATTGGCGGAATTTCTCCGCGCTTCACCGCAAAAGACCGGACGAATGGTAATCGAAGAACTCCTCGCCAAGCCTGAAACACCGGCGACGGCGACGGAGAAACCCGTCGTTCCCCCGCCCTCACCGACAATCCGGCCAAAACCCGACAGCGGCGTTATCGCCGAATTGATGGGCGAGGCTGAAGAAGCGAAATCGCCCGCGCCCCAGCCTGAAGAGACTCCCCCACCGCCAAAGATTGAGCAACGAACCGACAAGTCGGTTAATCGCAGCGTAATCGACGAACTAATCCGGGGCGACGGCTCGGAGGACCGCTGACTTATGCGCAATATCTGGGCAGTTACTCGTCAAACCTTCATCCAGTGCGCTCGCACCAGGATCATAGTGGTTTTCTGCTTGCTCCTGGCGATTTGCATACTCGGTACCGGATTCAAAATGACCGGCGACGGTACGCTCAAAGGCCGGATTCAGACATTCCTGTCCTACAGCACCTCGCTGACGCAACTGCTGCTATGCCTGGTAACGATCTTCCTGACCACCAGCATTATCACCAGCGACATCCGTCACAAGTACATCTTCACCGTCGCGAGTAAACCCCTCGCCAGGTGGCAATACGTGCTTGGGCGATGGTGCGGCGTGGTTGGGCTGATGGGGTTGTTGCTGATAATAGCATTGGGCTCTATTTACCTGCTCTCACAGCATCTTCGCAAACAACCGACCCGAATCGAGCGAGAAGCGGAATCGGGACTGACCCAGCCAAAAAAACCGGACCTCGACCGCCTCGGTGTGGAAAACGAGATTTTCACCGCACGCGACACTCACCTTCCCGAACCGCCCGACATCGAAAAGGTCCTTCGGAAAAAGATAAAGCAACTCATCGAAGAGAGAGGAAAAGACAACCTCATCCGGGACCACATAAATAAAACGGTTCCCGACAAAGCCCAGGCCGAAAAAATGCTCAGCCACCCCGACACACGCCAACAGGCATTTGACCAAATCGAGTCCGCTCTGCGCGAGCAAATCATCGAGGATGCCCATCTGGTCAGACCCGGAAAAGCAATCGTATTGACCTTCACCGGGCTGAAACCCGCTTCGGCCGACGAGTCGCTGCTACAGATCCGATATAAACTCAACCCTTTCAAGTCAGGAAAGACAACCCTCGCCGGCGCATGGCAGGTGGTCAACCCCGACGGACCCACCGACCCGCCTATGTCTCGAAGCGAATCGGCGAAAACGACCTCGTCCTTTATGATTGCTCCACGGTTTGTCAGCGAAGAAGGCAGGCTGACGGTCTTCTACTTCAATCTCCAGCCGGAGACTATTGTAAAAATCCAGCCGAGAGACGTTGTCGTCCTCCAGCGAGTCGGAGGTTTCGAGAGTAATTTTGCTCGCGCGGGTCTGTTGATATTGATTAGGCTGATGTTTCTTGCGGCGGTGTCGGTGTTGTTCGGCGTGTTTTTATCGTTCCCGATTACGTCCCTGGCGGTAATGATGATTTTCACAGTCGGAACGATAAGCGCTTTTCTCCATGATGCGACACGCCTTCCGCGACAGGGCGAACCGTCGGCCTTTGAATACTTCAGCCACTACCTCGTCAAAGGCATCTTCATAGCCGTTCCGACATTTTCGAGGACATCGGCGTCCGATTTGCTGGTCGATGGCGAGTATATCGCCCCGAAGACGCTGATAAGGGAGTACCTGGTAACATTCCAACAGCCCGGAACCGATTCGGGGCGATTTTGGAAAACGATAAACCTGGAAATACAGACCGGTATGGGACTGCGAACTTTATTGGCCCTGGCTGTCGGATGGCTTATATTCAGACGAAGAGAACTGGCGGGAATATCTTGAATTGCCAATTTCCAATTTTCAATTGCCAATTGAAAAAAAACAGAAAACTTTTCGATCAATTGGAAATCGGAAATTGAAAAGAGCAGGTACGGGTGTCGCGGCCACGGTGTTCTTTTTTCTGTTCAATTGGCAATTGGAAATTGGCAATTGGAAATTGAAAATGCTTCGAGAACGTCTTATACAACTTGTGATGCTGTTAGTGGCGGGAGCCGCCCTGACTGGTGCAGCCATGATAAGCAGGCCTATCAAGTCCCAGCGTGTCGAGCTGAAACTCCTGACCGTTACTTCCGACGAAAGCATCGCAAAGAACCCGCGAACCGTGTTGTTGCAGGTCGCTCCGGGCGGGCTTCGAGCGCCGATGCTGAGCTATCTCTGGATGCGATCCCAGCAACTCAAAGAAGATGGGAAATTCTTCGACGCCCAGCAGTTGCGGGACCTTATCTGCGACTTATCGCCCCACTTTCCCGGCGTATGGGCGTTCCACGCATGGGATATGGCCTGGAACATCTCCGTAGCTACCCACACACCGGAAGAACGCTGGATGTGGGTATCCAACGGTATCCGCCTTCTGCGAGACAGGGGGCTGTACTACAACCCCGACAACCTCGTGCTCCACAAGGAACTGGCGTGGATATTCTTCTCCAAGATGGGCCAGCGCACCGACGATATGCACATGACCTATAAGCGTCGCTGGGCCGGTGAGATGCACCGCGTCCTGGGCGCGCCGCCCTTTTCAGATTCGCCCGATACCGCTGTCGAAGCGATTCGTCTGATCGTCAATGCTCCCTACACCCTCGCCAAACTCAATGCCGACGCAGCGTCAGCCGATTTCGTCAAACGTCTCGCCGGGTGTGATGTGAAACCGGACGATGAATTTCTGAACTATTACAACCTCTACAGCGGCGCCCCGTTGGCCTCGCCGCCGAAATGGTTGGTAAAAGAACCGACCGACGATAAAGACAAAAAAATTGCAAACCTTATGCAAGCCGAAGAATTATCCGACGCACGTGCGAAAGTCCTGGCCTTCGTCCGGCGGAAGGTCCTCGTCGAAAAATACCGTATGAACCCGGACTGGATGCTCGAGTTGATGAAACTTTACGGGCCTATGGACTGGCGGAATGTCAACTCGCACGCCATTTACTGGTCAACACTGGGACTGCACAAGGCCGAAGGAAAGGGGCTGTCCGGCATAAACGCCCTCAACACCGGAAGGACCCTGCTGGGCGGGTTGAAATCGCTGACGCGGACGGGGCTGGTTTATTGCACCTACAATCCCGATAACCCCGAAGAACCGTTCGTGGATTTCCTTCCGGACTGTCGTTTCGTCGAAGCGACACACCGCGAATATCTCAAATGCGGGAGAATACTCGTCAAAAAACCATCCGGTAAACCCGGCAGACTCGATTCGTCCAAAAACATGTTACGCGACGGACACATCACTTTTCTCTCCAATGCGATTCAGCAGATGTATTTCGGCGGGTGGGAAAAAATGGCCCGGTATTACTACGACCAGATCAGGGACGAGGACGTTCTGAACGCCAAGGGTGATATTTACAAACGCGATCTTCACGGTTTTATCCGCGAGAAGAGGCGCCAGTCCGGTGTCCCGACGACCGAGATGAGCAGTGCCCTTCTGACCGCCGCTTTGCGCAGGGCGTATCGCGCATTGGCGGGCGGCAACCACGACGATTACCTCCGTAGCAGGGCGCTCGCCAGGCGGGTCCATCGAGAGTACCGCAAGAGCGTCGCCGGTAAGCCCCGGCTCAAACCGCCGCCATTCAGAAAGATTGAGCGGAATTTCCTGGGAATAATGCTCGTCCGACCACGCGCCATGGGGCTGGAAGTCCCGCTCATAACCAAGGCAAACCTTTACAATGCTCTGTCGCCGACGATGCAGCAGGAGATTTACCCCCTCGTCGCCGAGCGACTCCGCCGACAATGCCAGGCCGAGAGAATCGACTTCAACACGGCCTTCCCCGCCCCGGCAAAGAAGAATTAGCAGGGATACAGGGGATGCAGGTCGTAGCGAAGCGAAGACTCGCCGTGGCGAGGGATAAAAAAGGAATATTGAATATTGTGCATAGCACCACTACGTGGAACAGAGAATGTCGAATTTTGAAGTAAAAGAAACGAGTCGGCTTGGGGTGTTTTTTTTACTTCGTAATTCCACGTAGTGGTGCTATGCACATAATTCCTTGTTCGATATTCAATATTCTCTTTTCTCCTGCATCCCTGCTAATTTTACTCCAGGTCGAACAGTTCGTTTGAATCAGGTCCGAACCATCCCAAGCCGACTTTTTCAGCCTCCTGGGCCGAGATATTCGAGTGGGTCTGATACCGGTCGGTGAAACTCATCTTTTCCCAACCAACGTGGCCGTCACCCCAGGCGACATTTGTCGTCTCAAGATGGCGAAAATGGATTGTCGGGTTGGGTCGGCTGGTGCTGGGAGGACCGCCGGCTTCAAACTGCCAGTACGGTGTCTTGCAGAAGGAATACTCGATCATCTTACCTGCGTCCTGCATGAAGGCCGTATCGGTGAACATGACGGTCTTTCCGGCGCAGGCTGGGTCCGAATCGCGAGCGCTGTGTAAATATCCGTCAAAGCCGTACTTGTCATACCGCCCGCCGACGTAGGTGTCGTTATACCCGTACCCGCCGCAACCTGCCTCGAAACCCGCGCCGGTCTGACCCGGATCGGGAAAGAAATTTTTATACGAAGGGCAGGACTTGACTTGTCCGTCGCCGAGGAAATTTCGCATCGGGCTGCGGAGCGGATCGAAACTTGACTCGACGTTATCGCGCTGCCCGTGCCAACGTCTCATGTTTGCCCCAAAAATGTCCTCTGCCGCAAGTGCGTACCACCCGTCGTTCTCGGCGGCGTAACCGGTATTGGCCATGTGCAACTGGCGGATGTTCGATGCGCAGATTGCCCGCCTGGCAGCATCCTTCGCCTGCCCCAGCGACGGCAGCAGCATGGAGACCAGCAACGCGATAATCGCCACTACAACCAGTAATTCGACCAATGTGAACGCTCGTTTGTTCATAGCTATTTACGGCGGCGGGGTCTGATGCTGCACAGACCCCGCCGCACTTCCGCTGCATTATTTCCTGCGACGCTTCAGCATCAACAGCCCACCGCCCAAAACCAGCAACACCATCGTCGCCGGTTCGGGCGCTTCGTTAATCACGCCGACTGCCTCCAGATCGAAACCGGCTGAACCACTTGTTGGGTACGGATCGTAAATCACGTCGCCGGACGTGTCCCGGTAAGTCCCATCACCGAC
>JAUVIQ010000197.1 GCA_030592655.1 Planctomycetales bacterium
GGCCTGCACTATGACAAGTGCGGCGACAGTTTCATTTCCAGCGTCGTCGTCATCGGCTACGAGACCGGCGTGCGCAGCGACAAGGCAGCCAACGACTTCCATCTGGTCCACGTCTGGAACTACAGCGACAACTGCCCGCTTGTAACGTGCTTCCATTGCAACGGGGAGAACGATTCCTACAGCCAGTGCTACGCCGATTCGCCGATTAACGGCGACAAGGTCGGCTACGGCTTCTACGTCGAACAGGTCTTCAATCGCATCATCGGCTGCCGTGTGTACTGCAATAACTTCGCGACACCCGATAAGGTTATCGGCGTCTATGTCGCCGAGACGGGGAAACACGGAACGTATATGGCCAACCATTTCATGGCCGAGAAGGGGCACGCCATGCACAAGACCTTCGACGGCGCGTTGGACGACGCCTGCATGACAGGAAACTCCCACCAATATCCCCTCCGAGACTGAGATAATTTTATGGAAAACCCGGGACGGTTTTTAAGTATCAAACGGCTTTACGTCGCTGCGGCGTAGTCTTTGACGGACGATTCGGGGACGGTTTTGAGCAGCATTTCGATAAGGTCTTCAGGCTTGATGCCTTCTGCGTCGGCGTTGAAATTGGTGAAAATTCGATGCCGCATCACCGGCTGGATTACAGCCCGAACGTCCTCGCATGAAACATTGTATCGCCCGTGCAGCAGCGCCCGGCTCTTCGCGCCGAGGATGAGATACTGACCGGCTCGCGGACCTGCGCCCCAGGTGAGGTACTTTCCGACGAACTCGGGAGCAGTCGGATCGTCAGGCCTCGATGCCCGCGCCAAATTGACGGCGTAATCGGTAACGTGCTGGCTGACGGGAATCTTGCGAACGATCCGCTGGAGGGCGAGTATGTCTTCAGCCGACAGGACCGGCTCAGGCTTCCCGACGATGTCCATCGTCGTGGTCTTGACTATCAGCCGCTCCTCGTCCCGGCTTGGGTAATCCACAAAGACCATGAACATGAACCGGTCGAGTTGGGCTTCGGGCAGCGGGTAGGTTCCTTCCTGCTCGATAGGGTTCTGGGTTGCCAGGACGAAGAACGGCAGTTGCAGGTCGTGGCGGGTCCCCGCAGCCGTTACGTGATACTCCTGCATGGCCTGGAGCAAGGCAGCCTGCGTCTTGGGCGGCGTTCGGTTGATTTCGTCAGCCAGGATGATATTGGCGAAGATCGGTCCTTTGACGAAGCGGAATTCGCGTTTTCCGGTGGTGCGGTCCTCCTCGATAATCTCCGTTCCGGTAATGTCCGATGGCATCAGGTCGGGCGTGAACTGGATGCGGTTGAATTGAAGTTTCAGCACGTCTGCCAGCGTCGAGACCATCAGCGTCTTTGCCAGACCCGGAACGCCCACCAGCAGGCAGTGCCCGCGAGAGAGAATCGCCTGGAGCAGAAGTTCGATTACGTCGTCCTGGCCTATGATAACCTTATGCAGTTCAGCCAGCAGTTTTGCCTTTGCCTGCCTGAGGTTCTCAATAATCCGCACGTCCGCCGGTTGTTTCGCCACATCAGTCATTACAACCTCCCGATTAAGCCCGCATTACATCCGTACAATATCAAACGCAGCGGGCATGAAAAGGTTACGCCTGTGAGCGGATAAATTCAAACAGCAAAACAATCCGCCAATAATAAAAAGAACTTTCAGCGGGGCGCCAACGCCTTTTACTCCGGCCACTGGGGCGGGAATTCACTTGACAAATCGGCGATCCGCAGTATAATCAGGGCTTGCTTGGCTCGCAGGACAGTTTCTGATCCAAATCGGGCGTGTTTCTGTGTTTTCCGATGGAAGTGGGCTGTTGCTGTGTGCGCTCGTCTTTGAAAAGGAGTGAAATTATGTCCCGGAAGCTGTCATTTGTCGCAATCGTAGTGACTGCGTTGTTGGTCTTGCCACAGCCGATCTCTATCGCTGCTCCCGTCATTACCGGCGTTTCGATTCCCACCGACAGCATGGACGCAGCCTGTCGTCCGCGCAATGAGGGTGTCTGGAGCATAAGCAGCCCGCCGTATCCACTGAACGTCAACTCCGGCATCGGCTACCTTATCAATCCGACGCTTCCTTCCCCATCGGACTTCGTTCTGCACGATCACGTTTATGACTCATCCTATGTTCCCGACCCTCTTCGCGCCGTTGTTACTTATAGTTTCAACGTAGCGGCTGCGGTTGACCAGATTCACATTGTGCAGCACGGAAACGGGATACAGGAGATTCAGGCATTCGTCGGCGATTCGCTTGGATCGCTTACCTCGATAGGCAGCGTGGACATCGGCGGCGGTTCTTACCCGGAGTTATCGACGAGTGTCTTCGACTTCGACAACACGACCGAGGGGCGGTATTTCCGCTTCGTTGTGCGACGCACCCCCCATCCCGATGGATGGGCCTCCTATCGCGCGTATCTCGCCGATTCCGATGGGGCACATTTTCAACCCATCCCCGAACCGGCCACACTGTCACTGCTGGCTCTGGGCGGATTGCTGGGCCTCTGCAAGCGGCGGATGCGGAGTTAGCGGCACTCATAATACGAGCCACAACCTGTCATATCAGCGGAGTTTTTTACTGTTAGCGCAGTTCGCGGCTACTACGTCTTGTCCAACCCCGGCTGGGCCTTGAGGACCTCCATCATGGCTGCGAGGTTCTCCGGCGGGACGTCCGACGGGACGGCATGGGAAGGGGCGAAGACGTATCCGCCGTTCGCCCCAGCCTCGATCAGGCGGGCCGTCAGGTCGCGGACTTCGGCGACGCTGCCGAACGGGAGTGTCTTCTGGATGCTCATCCCGCCGTGGAAGGCGAGTTTGCCGTGGTAGTGCTTCATACAATCGAAGACGTCCATCACCTCCGGCTGGAAGGGGTTAAACATGTTCAGACCCATCTCGATAAGGTCGTCGAAGAGTTCCTGGACCTTTCCGCAGGAGTGCTGTGAGACGTATTTCCCGGCATCGCGGACGGCGGCGTACATCCGCGCGAGGCGAGGCCTGATGAACTGCCGCCAGAACTTCGGGCCCATAATCAGCCCGACCTGCGAGCCGTAATCGTCGCCGAAGTGTATGCAGTCGATGCCCAGTTCGAGGCCGTGGCGGATAATTGCCAGATTGTGCTCGCAGATGGCGTCGAACAACTCATCGACAAACGTCGGGCGCTCGATCATGTCCATCAGGAGGTTTTCCATGCCGCGCATCGTCCATGCCCGCTCGTATAGGCTGAAGCCGATGGCGAAGCGGCTGAAGCGGTCCGGATGGGCGGCGATACTATCAGCCAGGCCGGCGTACCATTTCGGATCGTCGGGGTCGGGGAATTCGTAACCGGCCAGTGTCGGTTCTTTCAGCGGCCAATCTTCGGGAACGCCGATGTCCTTATCGACCGAGCGATCCCAGGTAACGCCGTAATGGTCGCGGACGCGGTTTTCGTCCACTTTGGCGAAATCGTGGATGCCCGGCGAGACGCTGATGAAGTGGTTGTCGAGAAAGGCCGAGAGGTCTTCGATGCCGAGGTGTTCCTTAAGCCGCTTGGCGCACTGGATGGTCGGGTCGATCTGCCAGGGCACATACGCAGGCCGGCGAAATTCCAACGCGTCAATAACAATGTCCCGCTTGGTCATGCCGACATGTTAGCACAGCCCATTGGCCCGTGAAAGGTTGCTTAAGTGGGCCGGTTGCCTCCTGCGAAATTTTCTCTTGCGTTCTGTATAGCCTGTGCTATACTAATATCGTGCCAAGCGAAAAGAGATTCAGCGATGTCCAAAAGATGCTTAACCGTAAGGGTTATACCCTCGCAAGGATTTCCGGCTCACATCATGTGTTTGTCAAGCCGGGCGAAAACCCTGTGAGCATCCCGGTCCACAAAGGAAAGGTCAAACCGTATTATGTCCGAAAAATCAAAAAACTCTAAAGCCGTCAATCGTCCGTTTGCCGCGTCCATTATGGCCAGAGCGAAGAAATTGGCCGAGAAGTATCAGATTATTCTGACGTATGAGGATGGCGAATGGTTCGGCCACGGGTTGGAATTATCGACTGTTTTTGCCGATGGAAAGACGGTCGCAAGATGCGTCAAAAACACCCGTGACGCTTTGATCGCAACGGTGGCCACCATGTTGGAACGCAGAGAAACTCCACCCGTCCCGGCAAGTTCAGGCCTGCGGAGCGAACAGGTCAATGTACGTCTGACACCCGAAGAAAGAGCCGTTATAGAAGCAGCCGCCAAACAAAAGGGATTCCGCGGATTGTCGGATTTCGTCCGCGCCGGGGCGATGGCTTTGACAAAATAAGGGGACGCGCCACCCGCCATCGACAACCCTTGCCCCGTCCACCCGCCGTTTGTCGTTTGTAGAAAAGGTTCTTACATAAATACTGTCTGAATGGTAAAATAAGTAAGCAAGAGAACGACGAATGGGTAGCCGCGAACAAAACGAGAAAAAATTCGGAAAATGGAAAACCCATGAATATCGCCGGGAAATTGGTTGCCGATAAACTCGTCGCCTATCTGCATCACCAACTTACGCTTGAAGATTTGGTGGATTGGGCGGAAAACGCGATCCAGGACGGCGATTTCGCAGATGAAGGCACCGAAGATGTCCGGGACGTCGTCGCCCGGCTTGGCGTAGCCGATGTCCGTGCATTTGGGCTGACGTGGGAAGATTGCGAGGCCCTGCTCAGAAAACTTGGGTATTCGGCACATGTCGAGGTGGCTGCAGGCTGAATTACAGGCAAAAATAGGTGGCCGTCCCTAGTTTTTCAGGTGGCCGTCCCTAGTTTTTCCTTCAAGAACTCGTAGGCAGCCACAACGTCGAGGAATTTTGTTGCGCTCTCTTGGGAATTGACATCAGGGTGATATTTTTTAGCCAACCGACGATAGGCTACCTTGGCTTCTCGCAAGGTCGTTGTCTTCGGAAGTTGTAGGATTTGTATTGCTTCGCGCAGATTCACGACAATCTCATGTTAGAAAGAAACCCGGGCTATTTCCACAATATTTCCGCCCAACGGTATTCCGCAATCCGCGATCCACAATCCGCAACTAAATGCGTTACTGCGTGAGCGGCAGGGGGCCGGGGCAAGGGTTTTGGGACTGGCGGGTGTTTGCGAAATATCCCGCTCGCTCCCACTCGCGGCTAGCCGCGACCGGTAGGAAGCGGGCACCTCAATTCCCATGCAGGTGGTACATAAAATGGTGGCACGCCACTTTGACCGCGCTGCGTTCACGTTCGCGCGCGCAAACGTGAACGTAAAAATCGGGGGAAACGAAAAATCCAAAAAAACTTTTCCTAAGGCCACCAAGGACTTACTTCAACGCAATCCGTTTTCTGTTCGAATTTGCGCGCGCAAACGCGAACGCAAAAGTTAATATAGAAAGGATAGGGAC
>JAUVIQ010000088.1 GCA_030592655.1 Planctomycetales bacterium
GACTTCGACGGGAAATGATGTGGTTCGGACGAAGCCGACTGGCACAGACGCAGATGCGATGGGCCAGACATCACGTCGCTCAAGGACACCGATCCAGGGCGCTTTGGGACCTGAACATGACATTGTCGCTGGAACCGAAAATGATGGAGGCAATCAGGTTGAGGGAACGTCTCACAAAAGAGGCCATCTGGGCGAACGAACCGCGATATTCCGACATCGCCTACATCATCCAGCGGATGACTATGACCGAACTTGGCCAACCGGTCGAGAAGGTTATACCGCCGCTCAAGCCCATGGATGGAATGACCCTTGAGAAAGAAATACGTGATGCACTGGGCATAGGCCGACGTCTGGAACTGCCTTTGGAGCAGTCAGCCGGTGCTCCTGTTCCACCTGCATCCTCGAAGAATCCTGCGGACAAACCGAAGGAATAAAAGGTGTTTTTTCACGTAGTGATACGTAGTATCGCTACGCGATGCTACGCATTGACCGAATCTGTCAATTTGGGAAAGATACGGAGATTAGGTAAGCCCTGATATGATTCAGAAAGGATTGATTATGAAACGTTACACAATATTACTGTTGGCGGTTGTGGCGATGACTGGCTGCGACTTTATGCAAAAGGAGAAGGTCAAGACACACAAGCAGTGGAATCAGGCCCGTTCCCGCATTCTCTGTAGTGTGGGCGAGAAGCACCTCAAGGCCGGAAGCCTCGATAATGCCCAATCCAGCGCTATGGAATCCCTGAGCAGGGATGCCGATTATCTCCCCGCCAGGATACTTCTGGCAAAGGTTCTGTTGGGTAAGGGTTGTTACGAACAAGCCGACGAGCATCTGCAACATGCCGAAACGCTCTCGGAGAATCTCAAGACCGAGGATTCCGCCAAGTCGCCAATGGGGGCAGAGATTGCGTATCTTCGCGGAGAGGCCGCCGAAAGGACAAGCAGGTATCCCGAAGCGTTGATGTGTTATCAAAAGGCCCGCGCATTGGAGCCGTCCAACGATGCGTACTTAATGGCATCGGCGGAAGTGCTGGTCGCAATGGGCAAGCCCAAAGGTGCGCTGGAACTTCTGGAAGTCCGTCTCCAGCGGATAGGAACGGAAAACGAGCCGTCGGTGCTTATTCTCGCAGGCGAAGTTGCGATGCTGACAGGAAACTATGCCAGAGCAGCCGATTTTTTCCAGCAATACCTTGATATAAAGCAAAGCAACGATCCCCAAAAGCCTCAAAGGTTCATACGGGAATCGTTGGCCAAGGCACATTTCTTCGCTGGAAATTACAGACAGACTATCGAGTCGCTCAAGGTAATCAGCAATTCTCATACCTCACAGTTTTCCGATAGTCCGGTATCAAAGCCTTGCTGGGTTCACATCATGATCGGCGACAGTTACATGGCATTGAATCGTTCGCGCGAGGCGAAGGTTGCATATGAATCGGCCATAAAAATCGAACCGTCCGACTGGAAAGTTTGGTTGTCCCTGACCAAGGCTTGTGTTGCCTGTGGTGACGGGCGTCGCGGGATCGTCGCGGGGAAGCGAGCGATGGAACTGATCGACAACCACGCAGGCTCCCAAAACGGCGCCGAGATGATTGAAATATCCGTAGTAACCGCCTGTGCGATGCTGAAGGAAAAACGCCCTGCCGACGCGATGAGGGTTCTTGCGACCTCGGCCAGAGAGCATCCGAACGACCCGATGCTGTGGTGCATGTTGGGTAGATGTTACTCGGCACAGGGGCGGAGTGATCGTGCAGCGGCGTGTTACATGGCGGCATTGCGTTCGGACCCGAAACACAAACTGGCAAAGACGCTGCTGGCATCGACTGTCAGAAAATAGGGACGCTAACCTATTTTCTGTTCGGCATGATATTTGCCGACAATTGTTATTGATGGTTGATATTGGTTACTTATGCTGCGAACAGCACAGAAAATAGGTTAGCGTCCCTATTTTCCGTGGATTTTGGGATAAAATTGTGACAACGGCAAAGCGAGTAGGGTTGGCGAGCGTGGTGTTGATTTCTCTCGGCGCCAGTGCCGCATACTACGCCACCGCAATGGCGGTGCGGGGATACGAGGTACATACACAAACGCTGGGATACCTCGTGCTGGGTCTGATCGCCGCACTGACCAGCCTGATCCTGGTGGTCTTCTGGCGCAACGTTCATCGCACAGTCGGAAGCATCGCATCGCAACTGGAACAAATGGCCGAAAAACGTCAGATCGGATTGATGATGATCGAAGGAAACGACGAACTGGCACAGATTACCAGGCCTCTGAATCGCTTCCTGTCTGCAGTGAAGGACGAGTTGGGACGACTCCGATCCGAAAGCCGAGAACTGCAAATTCAATCCCGTATCGCCGACGCGGAGAAGAAACACACCGAGGCGATTGTCTTTTCCATCTCCGATGCGGTTATCGTTACCAACCGCTTCGATGAACTGATTCTCGCCAATGAATCCGCCGAAAAACTGATGGGTTTCAGTCTGAAACACAGCCTCAGGAAGAACATCGACCATGTGATTCATGACGGTACGCTGGTGAGGTTGATACGTGAGACCCGAAGCGGGGGACGCGGCGAGGCCCAAGCGGTCAAGCACGGCGATCGCAGGCATCGTTTAACGCGCAAGGTAGTCGAGCACAGTATCAACCAGAAGGGTCAGCCACATACTTTCAGCGCGACCCTTTCCTGCGTGATGACCCCTGAGGCAAGGGTCTCCGGCGTGGTCGCAGTCCTGCATGACATAACGCGAGAGAAGGAAATCTCGCAGATGAAGACGGATTTCGTCTCCAACGTCTCGCACGAACTTCGCACGCCGCTCTCGTCCATCAAGGCATATGTGGAGATGCTCCTGGACGGCGAGGTTACCGACGAAAAGGACCAGCGAGAGTTCCACGAAATTATCGCCGGTGAGGCAGACCGCCTCAGCCGCCTCATCGAAAACATACTCAATATTTCGAGAATCGAGTCCGGCGTAGTACGCGTCGTACGCGAACCGATGAGCCTGACCGAAGTGTCCAAAAAAGCGCTGGACGTAGTGGCGCCACAGGCAAAAGCCAAAAATATCACACTGATCGACCGGATGGTTCCGGTCTATCACCAGGTCGAAGCCGACAGGGACATGATCTACCAGGCCGTTCTGAACCTGATAAGCAACGCCGTAAAGTACACGCCGGTCAACGGAACGGTAACTGTTGCGACGAGCGTGGACGAACGCCGGGGCGTAGCCGTCTGCGAAATTACCGATACCGGCGTGGGAATCGACAGCGAAGACCTGCCCCATATCTTCGATAAGTTTTACCGGGTGCAGGGGCACTCGAAAATGGCAAAAGGAACAGGACTCGGATTGACGCTGGTCAAGCAGATTATCGAATCCGTCCATGACGGGAAGTTGTCGGTTACCAGCGAAGCCGACGGCGGAAGCACGTTCAGTTTCGAGTTGCCGATCACGCAATAGAAAATAGGGACGCTAACCTGTTTTCTGTTTGGCATGATATTCGCCAACAATTGTTATTGACGGTTGATATTGGTTACTTATGCTGCGAACAGCACAGAAAATAGGTTAGCGTCCCTATTTTCTGAGCAGGAGAGGTGAAGTGAACGGGAATGAAAAGACCAAAAAGACCCCGCAAAAAATACTGGTCGCCGACGACGAAGCGCACATCCTGCACGTAGTTACGATGAAGCTGAACCACGCCGGATACGAGATTATCACCGCGATGGACGGGGAGGAAGCGCTCGAACTGACCCTCGCTGAAAAACCCGATTTGGTCATCACCGATTTCCAGATGCCTTACATGACGGGACTTGAATTGTGCATGCGCCTTCGTCAGAACGAACAGACCAGAAATATACCCGTGCTGATGCTGACTGCTCGTGGATTCGATATAGAGGAGCACGAAATGGCGGAAGCGGGAATCCGCGACGTAATAAGCAAACCCTTCAGCCCTCGTGAAGTGCTGCGCAGCGTGCAGCACCTTTTGGAGAATGATTGTGCCGAACAATTAACGGAGACGACCTGATGGGGACCCATTCACAGCAAAAAACCTTTAAAACACCCGCAGAAAGTTCGGAATCTTCGCCCCGAACACTGCGACAGGCTCACACAGAGGGGGTTTTTTTCAAACGCCTGGCCGAAAAACTGCGAGAACTGGGTTTGAGCGTATCGTTCTGGGACGCCTCCGGTTCGATAATGACGGCTCCGAGTTTTCAGGGACAGTACTGTTGTCTGATGTGTGGTCAAAAGGGGTTTTGTCTGGAGGCGATGAGCAAACTGGCGCAGAAGGTCGCCAGTCAAGGACGCTGGGAAATTACTACGTCGCCGAGCGGATGCTGCGTCTTCGCGGTACCGCTGCAAGTGCGACGCAGGTTAATCGGGGCGGCAGTGGCAGGATTTCCCACCTTGAGGACAATCGAAAGCGAAGAATTCCTCCGTGCCTGTAACAGAGCACATCTCGACACGGAAGCCATGGCCTCGCTGTGCCGCCAGGAATCGGTGTTCACAGAGCGTCAGGCCAAAAGCATGTGCAGCATCCTCGAATGGATAATCCAGGCCGAGCAGGCAAAGGAGGTGGCAAGGGAGGAACTGGCGACGCTTTCGACTAATCTGGCCAATACTTACGAAGAACTGTCGTTGCTTTACAGCATCAGCAGCTCGATGAAGGTAACGCACGGTACGACGGAATATTTCGAGAATCTTTGCGGCGAGATACTGGAAGTAATGCGTGTTCAGGCTTCGGCGGTCGTGCTGCATACTCGCCAGAGCAACGATTCCGACGACCAGATCGTCTCGGCGGGGGAACTGCCGATGTCGGTAGAGCAACTTTCCGAAATCTCCCGACATTACATTGCGCCCCTGGCCGCAAAACTGCAAAAGCAAAATTCAACGAGCGGAGCCGATGGTAGAAATCCATCTTCCACGATAGTTGATAACCGGTTCTTCGAACAGGCAGGACATCTTGGTGGTGGGATTGAACAAACCCTCGGTCCCGTGGGGATACGCACTCTCGTGGCTGCACCGCTGATGATATCAGGTCAGTACCATGGTGTCGTAATCGCCTTCAACAAGATCGACGGCGAGTTCGACAGCGCCGATCTGAAACTAATCTCTACAATCGGCGGTCAGGCGGCGATTTTCCTCGAGAACCACCATCTTTACGAGGACGTTCAGGACCTGTTGATGGGTTCGCTGCACGCCCTGACAGCCAGTATCGACGCAAAAGACCCATACACCTGCGGACATTCACGACGCGTCGCGATTGTTTCGAGAAAACTGGCTCAACTAAGCGGTTTCGACGAGCACCGCACCGAAAGGATATATCTTGCCGGTCTGATGCACGACATCGGTAAAATTGGTATTCCCGAAGCCGTGCTGTGCAAGCCGGGAAAACTGACCAGTTCGGAATACGAATCCATACAGCGCCATCCCGAAATCGGAGCGACGATATTGAGCGGTATCCGCCAGATGGAGGACCTTATTCCCGTCATACTCCATCATCATGAGCGTATTGACGGGGGCGGATACCCGATGGGTCTGTCGGGCGATGAAATCCCCATCGAAGCGCTGATCGTAGGATTGGCTGACAGTTTCGACGCGATGACCTCGTCGAGAACGTACCGCAACACTATGCCCCTGACTTCGGTAATCATGGAGATTCGCCGATGCAGCGGTACGCAGTTTGACCCGCGATTGGCGGATTTGCTCTTGTCGCTGGACCTGGAGGATTTCCTGACGCAAATCCGCACAACCGGAACGGACGACCCGAAGGTGCTCGGCGAATCGCAAAATGTGAAAATGACCGCCTGAAGCGAAAGTTACCTTACAACCAGAGAAAAACAATGAAGATAACTGAAGAAAGTTATGGACAGTCCGTCATTCTCATTTGCAGCGGAGAACTGACGGACGATTCTCTGGACGCCTTCAAAAACGTCATTGAACGGATCGAGCACCGTTACGACGAAGACGACCGGACCGACCAATCGGACGAACAAGTCGCCGCCGACCTGGTGCTGGATCTCGAAGCGGTTCCCTTTATAGATTCAGCCGGACTGGAGTACCTGCTCGACCTGCAGGAAAAATTCGCCGAAAAGCTCGGACGGATCAAACTCGTTAACCTCAACGAAAATATCGCCGAGATACTTTATGTTACCCGACTGGATAACGCCTTCGAGAGGTTTGAGGACGTCCCCGAAGCCGTAAAAGCAATATAGAAAAACAATAAGCCCCCCGCACTGCGGGGGGATGGTTGTAGGGTTTATCCCCCGGCAATGCCGGGGGCTTATTTGGGAATAACGATGATTACGATTGGAAGCGACCAGAAACTTCAATTAGGACAATTGCTCATCAAAAGCGGTGCTGTTACCGAAGAGCAATTGTCCGAAGCGCTCCGTATCCAAAAGTCTAACGGCAGAAGCCTCCTGTTGGGAGAGATACTGCGGGAACAGAATATCTGTTCGGAAGAGCAGATTATGAAGGCGCTTGCACTTGGGTACGGCGTTCCCTTCGCCCGCGTATCAGGAAAGATTGCCGACCCGAAAGTCATAGAAGTCCTCGGAAGGGATTTCGTCGAAAAACATTGCGTCCTGCCTCTGTTCAAGATTCGCAGCGTATTGACGATCGCAGTAACCGAACCGGCCAATGTATTCCTGATCGAAGAGATCGCCCGGATCACTGAATATCAGGTGCAGATCGTCTGCGCCACTGCCGGGGACATTCGCGCCACAATCCAGGCGCACCTTCCGGCAGCCAATGTCTTCGTTATCGACGACATCGTGGAGGAAGTCAGCGCCGGAGATCTCGCGATGGTGGAGGAACAAGTCGAGGAGATAACCGATCAGGAAGCAGCCGCCGGGGACTCACCCGTAATCCGGATAGTTAATTATCTGATTTACAATGCCGTCCGCGAAAACGCATCCGACATCCACATTGAACCGGATGATAAGGCTCTGCGTATCCGTTTCCGCGTTGACGGGAGGCTGTATGAAAAAATGCACCTGCCTTACAAACTCCTTCCCGCCCTTGTCAGTCGTATCAAGATAATGGCCGGTCTGGACATCTCCGAGCGCCGCCTCCCGCAGGACGGTGGAATCCACGTGATAATGGAAGGACGCCCAATCGACCTGCGAGTTTCTACGCTGAACGGAAAGTCCGGTGAGAAGGTGGTTATCCGTATCATTGATAATCGCAATATCCTGATAAATCTTGAGAAACTTGGTTTTACATATGAAATCCTCAAGCAGTGGCGGAAGGTTATTTCCGCTCCCAACGGTATTGTCTTGGTAACAGGTCCGACCGGAAGCGGGAAATCCACCACGCTTTACAGTGTGTTGAAGGAACTGAACAACGAAGAAGCGAACATTTGCACCATCGAGGATCCCATAGAGTTCAATTTGCCGTTGGTCAACCAGTTTCAGGTTAACGAAAAAATCGGTTTCACTTTTTCCGCCGCGTTGCGTTCGTTGCTCAGGCAGGACCCTGATATTATTATGGTCGGCGAGATCCGCGATCCGGAAACGTCGCAAATCGCGGTCCAGGCCGCTCTTACCGGACACTTGGTCCTGGCGTCTCTTCACACCAACGACGCTCCCGGCGCGATTACCAGATTGATTGATATCGGCGTCAAACCGTATCTCGTATCCGCTTCAGTGGCTGCTGTGCTGGCGCAGCGACTGGTCCGAAAGATATGCACAAACTGCAAAGAACCCTACGAACCACCGATTAATATCCGTCGCGCGGTCGAGCACCTTACAGGAGAGGTTGAAACATTCTACCATGGAGTCGGATGTAATAAGTGCAGAAACAGCGGGTGCTCAGGGCGAATCGGAATCTACGAACTATTGGCGCCAAACGACGCCATACGCGACGGTATTACCGTTGCACCGAAAATAAACGAACTTCGCCGATTGGCAAAGGAATCCGGAATGATAAGCCTGCGCGCAGACGGTATGGAAAAAGTCAAAGCCGGTATCACCACCGTCGAGGAGATTCTCCGCATTACCGCCGTCGGATAAGCAGACCCGAAAGGACTCTCAACAAGATGCTCAAAACAATAGACGACATGTTCAAACTGGCAGCCGAACGCGGTGCGAGCGACATCCTTTTTACACCGGGTGTTCCACCTGCCATCTGGATAACCGGAGAGATGGAAATCACCGAATTCGAGTCGATGGAACCCGAACAGATCGAAGAAATATTCATGCCGCTACTGACGGATGAACAGGCCGAAACGCTCAAGACAAGCGGCGACGTGGACCTGGCGGTGGGTAAGCATGACGTAGGGCGATTCCGCATCAACATTCACCGGCAGCGAGGTACGATCAGTGCAGCCATGCGGTTTATCCCGCACGAGATACCGGATTTTGAGCAGTTAAATCTCCCGGAACGCATCATCGAGTTCGCCAGACTACCACGCGGGCTGGTACTGGTAACGGGCGGGTCCGGAACGGGTAAAAGCACAACACTAGCCTCCATAATCGAACACATAAACCGCAACTACGGTTATCACATAATCACGCTGGAAGACCCCATCGAGTACACCTTCCGGCACAAGAGGAGCCTTATCGAGCAGCGCGAGATCGGCGTGGACAGTTGCTCTTTCGCCTCGGCGCTTCGCCACGTGGTTCGTCAGAAGCCCGACGTGGTGCTAATCGGGGAGATGCGCGACCTGGAGACGATCTCAGCGACGCTGACTGCCGCCGAAACCGGACACCTGGTGCTGGCGACGCTGCACACAACCTCGGCGGTGCAGACGATCGACCGTATCATTGACGTTTTCCCTGCCTCTCAACAGGGGCAGATACGCATCCAACTGTCGGCTGTGCTTGAGGGAATCGTCTGCCAGATGCTTCTTCACGACCAACTAAACGACGGTCTGGTCCCGGCCATTGAGATAATGACGCCCACACCGGCAATTCGCCGGGTAATACGCGACAACGAAACACACTTACTTGCCGGGATGATCGAGACCGGTCAGTCGCAGGGGATGCAGACAATGGACATGGCGATTTCGAGACTCGTCGCCGACAACCGAGTTACCGCAAAGGATGCCCTGGCCAACGCGCACGACCCCGAAAAAATGAAACGACTCCTGGCAGCGTAGTACGGAGCAGAAAAATGGCACAGTTCGTATATCAGATCAGGGACAGCAGAGGGATGACGGGCAGCGGAATATTGAACGCCGATGACCTGTCCGAGGCCTCGCGTCTGCTTCGGAGTGAAGGCAACGTCATCATCAACCTGCGAGAACAGGATGACTCGACCGTCTCGGTGGGAACGAACCCGACAAGAAAAGCGCACGCCAAACATGATGAGGTCATCTTCTTCGCCAACCAGTTGGCCGTTATGGTCGATACCGGCGTCCCGTTGCCGGACGCGCTGGATTGCATCGCCGAGCAGGTCGATTCGGAAGGCTTTCGCGTCGTGGTAACCGACCTTGCCGAACAGGTCAAAGGCGGGATGGACTTTTCATCCGCACTGGGCCGATACCCGAAAATCTTCAGCTGCCTCTTCGTGGCAATGGTGAAAGCTTCGGAGGCATCGGGGACAATGGGAAAGATGCTTCAGGAAATCGCCAAGTACCTCCAGCGCCAACGGGAAATCCGCAGACAGGTCCAGGGAGCGGCTGCATACCCCTTGGCGATGCTCGGTTTCTGCGTTGTGGTGGTAATCGCCATGTTGGTATTCATCCTTCCGAAGTTCGAGAATATCTACGCCGGTAAGGCCGCTGTGCTTCCTGCGCCGACTCGATTCCTTCTGGCGTTGTCGGGCGGACTTGTCGAACATTGGGTGTTTATCACTCTCAGCGTATCGGCTGTGGTAGCGGCCTGTTATGTGTATTTCCGTAGTCCCGACGGTAAAGTTACACTCGATAAAATTCGTATCAACATGCCGGTTCTGGGAAGCATGTTCCGACGAAGCGCCTTGGCAAGGTCTCTGCGAACGTTTTCCACAATGATCTCTTCCGGCGTGGGCATGCTCGATGCGCTAACGATAACGTCGGAGGTTTCCGGAAATGTCTTCTACGCACGCATCTGGACCGGATTGGGCGAGAGAATAACCGAGGGGGCGGGACTGGCTGAAGAAATGGCCAAATACCGCCTCATCCCCCGCAGCATTACTCAAATGATCGCTGCCGGTGAAAGGACGGGAAAACTCGCACCGGTGCTGAAGCGACTGGCGGACTTCTGCGAACAGGACCTCGAAACTTCCGTCAAGACCGTTGCCGGTTTCATCGAACCGGTGATGATCGTCGTGATGGGAGGAATCGTCGGAAGTGTCGCACTGGCGTTGTTGCTGCCGATCTTCTCCATCTCAAAAGTAGTAGCCGGATAAACTGATTTCCAATTTCCGATTTTCAATTTCCAATTTAGAAGAAGAAAAAAGGCTTCGGCGGCGTAATCGCGGCGTTTGTGGCTGCTTGTCCATTTTTTTCTTTTGTTCAATTGGAAATTGAAAATCGGAAATTGGAAATAGTTCCTGTCCCCGTTTTTCCGCGCAATGGTGAGTCAATTGTTATTCTCGTGTTCTGACGGGCGTTGGTCTTTTGGTACGACCACGTTCATCTCGCATTCAGCGGCGATATCGAGAAATTCCTGACCCTGGAGTTGTTCGAGATGCTTTCCTTTGCCTTTGAGTTTCTCATTGAACTTGATGCACTTTTCCTGCATTGCCTCGTGCGTATCGGCGTTTCCTCCGACGATGCGAAAGTTTTCGCCGCGAGTCGCGCGGATATGTCCGTCGTCGTTATCCAGTCCGATGCCCAGAAGCATCGCCTTCTTTTCAGTTTCGGGGACTCTCACTGTTATCTCACAGGTATTCCTGTTACCGATGCCTATTATATCGGCAGTCCGCCCACAATGCCAATACTCATACCTGCGGAATGGAAATGGCCCGCAGTCCGTAGTCCGTAGGACTCTGCGAGGATCAAAGTTGGGGAACCAAAACGGAACGAAACGGAACGAAACGGAACCATTGGGAACCAAACGGAACGATTGGGAACGATTGGGAACAATTCGGAACGAATGGGAACGATTGGGAACAAAGGCAAAATACGTAACTCTTTAGTGTGCAAGCAGTTACGATTTTCGGGGTCGTTTTTTCGTCCATTTTCAAAAATCCGACATTGCCTGCCTTGCCTAAACGGCCCAGAGTACCATTGTGGATTGTGGATTGCGGATTGCGGATTCTTCGGTATTCCGGTAATCCGATCGTTTTTTGTTTTTCACGGTAATCCGGTCTTCCGGTATTCCGGTCTTTCTTCACTTATCAAAGAACATATAAGCGTAC
>JAUVIQ010000010.1 GCA_030592655.1 Planctomycetales bacterium
AAGGACGATATTGGCGGCGATGTCCCTGGCGGCCTGGGGCATGTAACTCATTGCCCCGTATGCGGTGTGTCCGTCAAGCGTGTCGTGGACGCCGTGGGGAGCATAGATAACCACTGCCCGCTTGTTCCTGATGAACACCCGCAACGGCGAAGGGGCTTGCTTTTGGGACTTCCTCCAGACCTGCGTCCTCGGCAGGGATTTGAGCGGCGGACCCCGGAAATCGTCGCACTTTCCCGTTACCAGCGGCGAGGTCGGCGTAACGTTTCCCGAAACGACGTTCATGCCTGTGAAGAGTTTCGCCAGCATATCCGTCGCCGAGCGATTGAACGGTCTGGACCCGCCGACGGCATTGACAAACAGCGTCCCCCCGGAGTTGAGGTAATCACGCATCGCCGACAGTTCGGCTTCGGTGAGAGAAAACTCTCCCGAACCGGTCATCCACGCCAGGTGATGCCCTCGGAGTTTATCGGCACGGATGGGCGCACCGACGGTAACGCTGATGGCGACGCGGTTTTCAGCGGTAACTTTTTCCGAGAGATATTTCAGCGCGTAAGGCTGCGTTTGTGAGTTGCCGTCATGCTTCAACCATGCGACTTTTGCATGATGACGCACCTCGCCGCCTTTACCGACAAAGACCGGCCTCATTCGCATTCTCAAGGAGTTAGCGCCGGTGGCGTACAGGAAGAAGTTCACGCCCAGCATGTAATCAAGCCGACCGGAAGTTTCCGCCCGCCTATGCCAGGCACACGGGAAATCGCGTTTGGAAATCACCGCCAGAAGGCGCGTACCGTCGGAGACGCCCCACATCATCGCTGATTTCGGGCCATTGGCAATTTTATGGTGGACCGAATAGAGCGGATGGTTCGCCGGAATGGATTCGAGGCTGTAGCGCCTGTCGGTGATTTTGCGCCGGTCGGTGTATAGTTTTTCCAGACCTTCCTTTGCGGATTTCAGAAAGGCGTCGCTGTTGTGGCACGGTACGAACAGGAGCGTTCCTCCGCGAAGGCTGTATTCGCGGAGTTTTTTCCACTGTTCTGGCGTGAATTTCAGAGCGTCCGTACCGGTTATCAGCAGCAAAGGCGCATCCAGCAGTAATCGGACGTCGTCGGTTATCCTGACGACCTGCCACCGCATGGGTCTTTCGAAGTTTCGTCGCATGTGCTCGGCGAAATGAGCCACGTCGCGGGTGTGGAAGTTCCAGTTGTTCTCTTTTCCGTGGGCGAGTTTATTAAACGTCAGCGGTATCCGTCCCCTGGAGAGGAATAATAGTTCAAACGACGCCCGGACGAACGAGCCCCATTCTCCACGGTAACGGCGCCCACGGGGGTCGGGTTCAGCCAGTTTGGCGGCTCCGACGGCGAACCAGTCCATATCACCGATGAATTTCGCGCCGCTTGCCATTCCGACCCGCTGGACGCAGAAGGCGAGGTAGCCGTTCTTGATATAATCGTTCTTGAGTTTTTTTTCCAGGAACGCCCAGGCTTTATTCAGGTCTTTACTGTGCGAATATGGTCGGCATGCCTTTGTCAGGACGTCCTGGCAGATGAACAGACTGGCGACCCCTGCGGTGGTCATAGTCGGCGTGGAAGGCGTATCGACGCTCTTCTGTCCGCTGTACGTCCATCCCCCGTCGTTGCGCTGTCGCTTCAGCCAAGTCTGCTTGACTGCGCGTATGAGGTGCGATTTGATTTTCACTCCTGCGCGGTCCGCCTCCCAGAGCGCCATCAGCGCGAACTGGCTGCAGGAGTTGTCGCCGTGGCGTTCAGGACCCGAATATCCCCATGCCCCGCCGGCTTGAATGGCTTTGTGTTTGCGTGTCAACCACTCGACGTCCTGTTCCAGACGGGCGCGGTAAGGAGATTTCTTCGCCTTCGCCACTACCCGGGCCAGGACCATCGTACGGACCGAGATGACGTAGAGATTCCTGGTCTTTAAATCGGACAGGTAATCCAGCCCCTTCTTCATCGCGGGTTTATTGTGCCTTTCGCCGGCCTCCAGCAGTGCGAAAAGCACAATGGCGGTGTCCCCTCCGCCGGGGTTGTGACTCTGGCGTCGCCAACTACCGTCGGGATTCTGGTTGCCCCAGAGGTATCGCTTGACTTCGGTTATTACGCGATCCACGTCCTCATCGGTTACCTCGCGCAGCGTTTCGGACCAGGCCGGCGAGGCGACAACCACCAGCAGTAAAAAGATGGGGACAATCCTTTTCACGGATTTTTCTCCTTTGTTTTTATCTTACTTGCGTCATCTTTTGATCGCTTTGCCCAGGCTTTCCCTTCCTTTACTGTCGGGGTATTGCTTGACGAGTTTTCTATAGTAGCGTTTTCCGGCGGATTTGCTTTTTCCGAGGTAGAATCCGCCGAGTCGGCTCATCAGTTCCGGGACGAGTTCCTGCACGCCGCCGATCCTTTTTATGTACCGTTCCATTTCGGCGGGATACCTGGGCGATTTGGCTTTGCCCAATGCGAGCATTGCCTGCTTGAAGAAGGGATACATACGAGCGGGAACGGGATAACCATCGACTGTCTTCAGGTAATGTTTTGACGCTTGAACGTATTTTTCTCCGGCATTGTACATTGACGCCAGCATCAGTTCGACGGCAAGTTTATCTCGTCGTGTGTAACAGGACTTTTTCAGTTTCGCCGCAAGTGAAATACCCGCTTTGTACATCTTTCTCTTGCCGAGCGCCCTTCCGAGCACCGCCAGATCCAGCCTGAGGCTCAAGCCCCGCCAGGTCGGTTTGGTCGAAAGACGATCATTGAGAATCCTCAGCGCGCCTGCTCCGTCATCGCAATAGGCCAGAAGATTAACGTCCGAAAACGCCATCGCCCAGCTCAGTTCCGGGTCCATCTTCTGTTTCTGCATCATCTCGATGACGGTCCTGGCGCTGTCCTTGCGTATGTTCGCCAGCCTGTGGTAGTGGTAGCCGTACAGTCCGAAGTACATTTCCCATGCTCTGGCCAGGCAATAAAGTTGCCCCGGTTTTCCCGATAGTTTCCTGGCTTTGGTCAGCCAGTAATCGCCGACGGCCTGATTGTCCTTGTCCCTGTTGTACTTCGTGAGTTCCTGTCTGGCCAGTTCTTCGAGGGCGTGGATGTCTCCGGCGTCGGCCCGGCAGCCGTAAACACGCCTGGCGAACACTATTTTACCTGCATCGTCCTTGGCGGCTTTGTAACATCCAAGCCGGGTGTAGTACAGGGTGTTGTCTATACGGGTTCCGCCAAAGCGGCTTAGAAGCGTGTCGATCGCCGTGGCCAGTCTGTCGTACCTTCTGGCCGCTCGCTCGGCGGTTATCTGGTTGCGAAGAACCGCCTCGGTGAGCGGATGGTGCTGATAGGTCTTCACCATCCTGGACATCCATTTATCGCGAGGTTCGGGAAGGACCCGCTTGAAATAATAATCAGACATTGCCTTGACCGCCTCAATGGTCTCGGCTTCGGAACGGTACTTTGCGAACATTTCCTCTGCGATTTCCTCGGCGTGTCGCGTCTGGTCGTCACCAAGCCGGGTCTTAAGCCTCGCCAGCAACACAGCCGACTTTCCGGAAGGGTTAGGCGTGGGAATTTTCCACTTCGTACGGGCTGAAGCGAGAATCTTCTCAAAGGACTTGCTTTTTTTGGCATACCGCTCGACCATCGAAAACGACCCTGCCGACCAGTGCTTCGGTCCGACGAGTTCGCCGGCCAGTTTCGACGCCTTATCATACTCCTTTAGAAGATCGTACAGTTCGATCTTCCAGACAATGCTCGACCGCTCCCAGCCGGGACACTTCACTTTGAAGAACTCATCCATTATCTTCAGCGTCGATGCGATCCTGGCAGCGGCTTTAGGACCGCGCTTGCGCTTCGCCATGTACACGCATCGACTGATTATTCTGTCCGTCAACCACCCCTCAGACGAAAAGGATTTGAAATCGTGACGGGCCAGTTCGATGTAATCTTCAAACCTGTCCTGTTCGTAAAGTTTCTCCAGTCGCCGATAGATGGCTGCCGCCAGCGATGTCTGCCCTCTCCTTAAGGTATGACTTGGCCCGACGAAGCAGTAACAGTTCTTGCTCCCCGCGCCGCCCCAGGTCTTGATGAGATATTCGAATCCGGCCTTAACGGTCTTTTCGTCCTCGCGCGCCTCGGCGTCGGCGATCTTCAGCAGCCAGAGCCTGACGGCGTGGGGGTCGTCGCCCCAGGCCTTGTAGTAATTCTGGAAGGTCGTTTCGGACAGTTCGGTCTTCCCCGCTTTTTTCAGGAGTAATACGTGTGCGTACTGCCAGTACGGGGGTAATTCCTTTTCTCGCAGTTTGAGGGTCTTCGCCAGAGCCTTAAGCGCCCTTTCGGCGCGTTCAGGCGTATCGGCCATTTCAACGATGTCCATTACCCAGGCGTTCCTGAGAGCAAACCGCCCTAGTCTGGCGGCAGCAGGCTCGAAAAAGCGGGATTGGTACTCGCATCGCATGTAATCGCTGTACCGTCGTCCGATACCGCCGTGCAGGAACAACGGCGCTTCAGGCGTTCGACGAAGCATCGACTCCAGAAGCGTCAGGTATCCGTCGTTATCCTTGAGCGCTTTGCGGCGCGACAGTTTTGAGCCGTGAGAAGCATACCATGCCGGTGAATTTCCGAAACGCCTGATCACCTCGTCAAGCGCTTTCTCGTATCCGGCAAAATCCTTCAGTTGTTCCCGGCAGTAAGCCATCTGCATATACGCCGTTGGTACATATTCATGCGACGGGTATCCCTTGACGAATTTTTCCAGTAGTCCGACCGCCTGCCTCCACTCCTTGACACGATACTGACTCATTGCCGATCTGTGGACCCTTTCAGCCTTTTCGGCGGGCGAGTCCTTTTTCCGCTCGGGTTTTTTTTGACCGCACAACCCACAGCAGATGTATCCGACCAACAATACACCAATTACGACCTGTCTTTTTCTCATATGTTCACCGTCCTCACTTCGCATCTGTTCGGGCTTCCTTACAAAATCGAAGAATTCCAACCCGCAAACAATCCGGGACGTTATGGCGATTCACGTCGCCGCGCACGTTCAAAGCCTACCATACTGTTTAACACCGTACAAGTCGTCATGGACCGCCGGATAAGTTTCACGCATTACGCCCGACGGTCCATCCTGCCGAACTTATCGCCTCACGGCCCAACGTGGGCGACAGAACGGCTACGATGTCGATGGTTTTCATTTAGATTCCTTCGTGGCTTGAAAATTGGTAGTGTAATAGCATTATCGGTTATACATACTGATTTCCTGACATAAGGCAGATTGAGAGAATTAATACCACCTTGCAACCCATGCGAGAAACACCGTCGAGGTCGGCGCCGGAAGCGCCCGCCAATCCGGGCAGGGTCTATCTTATCCTGCTGGTAATCTACCTCGGCTTTGTCGTGTATGGCAGCCTGGTGCCTTTGGAATTCCGGTACATCCCGTTTGAACAGGCAGTCAGAAAGTTTGGCGAAATTCCCTATCTTCAGATCGGCATTCAGTCGCGGTCCGACTTGGTAGCGAATTTCCTGCTGTTTATCCCGCTTACATTTCTGGCGATGGGAGCCTTGACGCGGGAGAATCGCCGACGGGCAAGGCCGCTGATCGCCCTGACAACGGCTGCGGTCGCGGCCCTGATCAGCGTATCCGTCGAGTTCGCACAGATATATTTCCCCGGACGGACAACTTCACAAAACGACATCTTCGCCGAGACCGCCGGCGGGGTCATGGGAATCGGGCTATGGTTCTGCTTCGGCGGGCGGATAACGCGGTGGGCAAGGAGCCTCTGGGCAGAGCAGGCCAGGGACCGGCTGGTCGTCAAAATCCTCACAGGCTACGTTGTCCTGCTGATTATCTATCAGATGCTTCCCCTCGAACTGACAATCAGCCTGGTGGAGGTGTACCACAAGTGGAAGGCGTCGAAGGTTAACATTTTTCCTTTTTGCGACCCGGGCGGCGTGGAGGCGTACACTATCCTCTCGAAGGTTGCGGTGATGATTCCGACAGGCTACCTGCTGATGCTGTTGCAGCGTCGCCGCCGGTATCGGATATTCCGAGCAGTCGTTCAGGTCTGCATCCTGGCGGGCCTGATCGAAGCGGCCCAACTGTTCGTCCTTTCCCGCTACAGCAGTTCCACGGACGTGGTGCTCGGGACGATTGGGGGATTGTTGGGGGTCGGCGCGGCGGTGCTGTTCGGTCCGGCGGCCAGTCGCCCTGTCCTGGAAACTGATTTCTGGAGACGCTGTGGTACGTGGATTAAGTTGATTGCAACTGCTGCGATGGTAGTCGGCCTTGGTTGGGAAAAGTGGAATCCGTTCGATTTCCGCTGGCCGGCGGAAGGGCTGGCGACAGGCGCGAGAAAGATACTGGCCGTACCCCTCGCCCGCCAATACGCCTCGCCTGAGTTCCTGGCGTTTTCTCAAACAGTCCGCGAACTGACGGCGTTCTTCATCCTGGGGATGCTTTTACGGAGCCTTCTGGCTCCGGAGAACAGAGCAGGTAAAATCGGTAGCGCTTTAGTTGTCGCGACCATTGCTGTTGTGTTTGAGTTCGGCCAGGTGTTCCTTGCCTCGCGGACGGCCGATCTGACAGCCATGGTAATCAGCGGAACTGGCGGGATAATGGGCGTTTGGATGTTTCGGGGATTTGCGAGGGTATTCATCAAAACAAACCTCAACAGCACAAGTATAGCAAAGACCGGTCAATCACAATGAACAGGCACAACACGGAAACACTTACTGCACAAACCAACACTCCTCATCGGCGGCGGGTTGATGTAACAGTGCTGGTGATTCACAGTCTGATCGTGCTGTCTGTAACGGGGTTTATCGCATGTGTCGCAATGCGTCCCGAGGTAGTGCTCGGACGTTCGGAATCGTCCCTGGTCCCCGCCGGATGGACAGCGCCGACGGGTGCGATTATTGTCTGCGGACTCGGATTGTTGGCGTTGGCGGCAGTGCCGATGTACCCGACGATCGGATTATGGGTTTATGTTATATTGGCTTACGGATTCGATCGGTACAGTCCGGAATACGATCTACTACTGTGCTCGGGCCTGCTGGAGTGCGTCGCGGCGCTGACTGCGTTGGGCTGGGCAGGATGGATGATCCGTCGTAGGCTGCGACCGGCCTTACCAAGTGGCCTGGCGTGGGTCTTGCTGGCGCTGGTGATTTGGGTCGGGATCAGCACCGCCGCATCGTTACTGTCCGGGGGACACTGGCGGCCCTCGTTGAGGCATCATCCGGTCCTCTTTGTTGACGCACTGATTATGTTTCTATTGTCGGCGCAATTTTTGAAACACCGGCGCGATTATTGCCTTTTCGCCCTGATACTCGGCGTGACTCTGGGCGTGCGGTCGGTCTTGTTTCCAGACAAAATCCCGCTGTGCAACGATCTTTCGGGGTTGACTGTCGTTGCCGCGCCGCTCGTGATCCTGGCAGCGATTATTGCTCGTGGCAAGATCGTGCAGGCCGCCTTCGTGCTGTTGGCAATGGGCCTGTTGTGGGTGTTGTACCAGACTCAGAATCGTGCAGCCGCTGTTGCGGTCATACCGGTCCTGCTGGTTCTGTGGCTGCAATCTCGACGCAAAGTGCTTGTGCTCGCGTTGTCGCTGCCGGTGATCCTGGTGGTATTCGCCTTGTTCACGACGACTGACTACTGGCAGCGGTTCGCTGACATCTGGAGAGAAGGCCCACGTCTCGGCGGCGCACAGGGGCGTCTGAATATCTGGAGGGCGGGTTTGAAGATGGCATCGGATCATCCGTTGGTGGGAGTGGGGCCTGGGAATTTCGCCGCACGGATCGGGGACTACTCCCCCGCGTTGGCACGTTGTGAACCGCACAACAACTTCCTCGCCATGTTGAGCGAAACAGGTCTTCCGGGGCTTGCACTATATATTGCTTTTTTCTTCGGAGCAGTGGGCGCTGCGTGGCGCGCCGGACGATATTCCAAAAATGCGTGGATCAGATCGGCTGCATGTTTTATCGCGGCAGCCCTCGTCGCATACCTGACCGTCGGCTGCTTTCTCACCCGGCACACGCAGACTCTCGGCTACATGCTCGCCGGCGCTACCGTGGCCTTGACCTGGAAGGTTCCAGGCCGCAAGCCGACTGAGAACGCCTCAAAAACAGGGCAAGGCGACGTAAGTAATGCACATAGCGGAGGATAACAATGAAGCGAACAACGTTACTCAAAGCCGTTATCCTGATTGCGTCCTTATCGGCAGTGGCGGTCCGGCCTCTTGCCGGGCTTCCGAAGGAAACCACGACGGCTGCAACGACACAGAAAAAAAACCTTAACGCCGAAGCCGAAAAACTGGTCAAAAAATGGACCGACCGCCTCGGCGAAGGATACATCACGCGAGTTGACTCGCGCCGCCACCTCGTCTATGTCTCGGCTGTGGACAAAAAGGCATTAACGCGCGTTACCCGCCTGCTCGGCGCTTATCACGACGCGCAGCGCAAGATGCTGTTCCCCAAGCCGCTGCAGTGGAACGTTACGGTCATCCTGCCGACACTGAAGGATTACCGCAAACTGGTTCCCAATATCAAGGCGTATGGTATCTACAGCCCTAAAAATCGCACACTCGTCAGCATCAGTTTCAGCAGCGTGCTGGTTCACGAGTTCACGCACGCCCTCCACCACAACGACCAGGTCGCCGCGAACCAGAAGCACCCCATCTGGATCGTCGAAGGCCTGGCGACTTTGTTCCAGAGTGCGAGTTTCAATCTGAAAAAAGGCGAGTGGAAAATCCCAATCGATACCGGACTCAATGGAGTGCAAAAGGCATTGAAGGAAAAGAAAGCCCATTCGTTGCACAAACTGTGTTCGATGAAGCCCAAGGCGTTCATGCAGGATGCGGAGTTATGCTATCGCCAGGTGCGATACGTGATGTTGTATCTCCACCGGCAGGGGAAGTTGCAACAGTTTTACAAAACCTACAAGGCCGGTTATGCGTCCGACCAGACTGGAGTCAAGGCCCTGGAAGAGACGCTCGGTAAACCGCTGAAGAAGATAGAGACCGACTGGAAGAAATGGGTGCTGGCCCAGAAGCCGCCGTGGCGTCCGGCCCGTAAGCATCGGGCACACCTCGGCGTGCGGATGAAGCAGACACCGGCCGGAGTGAAGATTATAGGCTTTGTCCGCAATTCCTCTGCCAAGCGGGCGGAGTTGCTGAAGGTCGGCGACATCATCATCTCGCTCGCCGGTCAGACCGTGCGGACGCCAAATGCGCTGACCGCGGCTGTCCGGTCCTGTAAGCCCGGACAAATCGTCGAGATAGAAGTTATTCGGAAGGGACGTACCACCGTCATCAAGCACCTGCTCGGCTTAATGCCGAAGTAACGCGCCCGGCAAGGGTGGTCATGACTGTCCGGGTAATCCGTAGGAATACGTTTGTCTCGCGTTGGCTGCCAAAGTGGACATGGATTGGCTGACGCCGAGGAATCTGAAACCCCTCATCAGCCGACGCAGTTTCTGCTCCGTTCGTTCGAGATTGACTCGATGGCGCCAGCGGGCAAGCCGGCTCATCGGTAGTGTCGGCTGGTCGGGGTCGAGTTCCCACGGATGCAGGTAGATCATGCCCGCCTGCTTGAGTTTTTCCGCTTTTTTCAGGGCGTTGGCTACAAACCAAACTGGCAGAAGGCGAAGATACCCCCCGCCTCCGACAGGCCAATTCACGCCCATCACACGCAGAGTCAGGGGAGGAATCTCCATGATTTCACCCCCTCCCGGACCGACAGCCAGATGAGCGAACCGCGGCGCGTCGGGAACACCGTAACGATCGTGACGGATGGGAAAAACCGACGAATCATATTTGTAACCCGCTTCGGCGAGCACGTCTATCGCCCATGCGGTCTTGTGCGTTATGGAAAACGTCGGGGCGCGGAATCCAACGACCGGATTGCCGGAAATATCCTCCAGCAACCTGCGACTGTCCAGCAGTTCACGACGAAACTGCTCCGGCGTGAGGTTTCCCAGCATACCGTGGTACATACCGTGAGATGCGATTTCGTAACCGGCTTCGGCAATCATTCGCACCACGTTACGCTCATGACGGGCCACCCAGCCAAGCACGAAAAACGTGGCAGAGGCGCCATGATCGGACAAGAGCCGCAGAATACGCTCCACGCACGGCGCAAGGCGTTTTCCGAAAGAGTCCCACTGTTCCGGACGCGTTCCGCCGTCGGCAGCGGCCTCAACCTGGAAATACTCCTCCACGTCGAAAGTAAGCACGTGCGAAACCCCGGCAGAATCATCAGCGGGCAGGGCGGATTGTCTTGCCTGCCGGGTCACTTTTCGCTCGGTGATCCTTCGGCCAGTGCCTCCTTAGCCAACCTCGCCGCCTTGGCTTCAGCAACCGTCAGTTTATTACCACCGGCCTTGATGGCATCGGCGCTGCTGACAGCCGCCTCCAGATGCCATCGCCCCAGGTCCCGGTTACCGGCGTCTGCTTCTATGACGCCCATGTGGTAATGCACTTCCGGCGAGTTGGGTAGGCCCTTAACGGCCCGTCGAACCTCAAGCAAGGCTTGCTCTTTCTTGCCCAGGCGGAAGCAGACCCATCCACTTGTATCGCGAAAGGAGAAGGCTCGCGGAGCGGTCTTGATTGCAGCCTCCGTCCACTGCAATGCTTCTTTGAGACGGACGGCGTCCTCTGGATACAGTTGCGTAACAAGGTAGGCAGCATTGTTGCCCGACACCGGATTCTGCGTTGCCTGCCAAACTTTGCGGTATAGTGAAAGTGCCTCCTTGAGACGACCCGCCTTCTCTGTGGCGGTCGCTTGTGCCAGAACCAGAAAATGATTTTCCTTGTCGGCTTCTGCCGCCTTGCGGTAAACCTCCGCCGCCTTTCCGTATTCCCCTTCGTGCATCAACAGCGAGGCACGGATCATCCTGGCCAGTACGCAATCGGCCGGTCTGATCGTCTCCAGCAAGACCTTCAGCGTGGCTGGGTCCGACTTGCTTTTGAGGACCAGAGCAACGGCACACTGGCACTTCGGGCGGGCCTTCAGCACCTCCATCGCCCACGATTTACCGACCGGCGCCAGACCCAACTCAGTTGCTACCAACGCCTTCAGCAGCTTTGTCGCCTCAGCGATAGCGGCCTTTGCGTCTTTGCGCGCCAGGGAAACCAATTCAGCGGCGGCATCCCTGCTGATGTCGCCGGCGCTCTTGTAGTTTTTCAGTTCCGTCTCAGCCTGCGATACCCGCCCGGCGGCCAGTGCAACAAGCAGCCTGTAACGAGACGGGATCGCTCTGGATATCGGCATCTTGACAAGCCGACGATTCATCTGGGAAATTCGGTCTGCCCACTTGCGGATCGAAGCTTCATCGTCGTTCTGCACCGACAAGACCAAACCCAGCATGGCATCATAAAGGTCTGCCTTTTCAACGCCGGGCAGCACTTTGGCGACGGCGCTCTTGTTGTCCAGATTCAACAATATGGCCAATTGCCTCCATGGTGGCACTGGTGCATCCTTGGCTACCCGCGACGCGAGTTTCGAAGCCGCTTCACGATCATCCGCCGCAAGCATGGCCCGAATGGCAAGATAGGCCGCCTCCGCAGGCATAGGCCGGTTTTCCGCATCCGGACCGACAAACGAATGAAAGACCTTCACAGCCTCGTCAGGCTTATCCGCATCGAGCAGCACTTTCATCTTCTGTATAAGCACGCCGGCATGATCGGGTTTGGCCTTTTCGGCCTGGCTGAGGATTTCGAGTTTCTCCTTGTCTGTCTCAGCAATTTCCGCCATCAACTGCTGGGCTGGAACGTACTGGGGCGAATAGGATGAAATGTTTTTCAGCACCTCTCTGGCCTGGTCCCTCTGCCCTAATCCGACAAAAGCCCGTCCCAAGGCAAGTTGTAGTTTCGGAATACTGGTGTGGCCCTGTGCTGCGAGTTTCCGGAAACATTCAATGGACTGGGCATAAAGCCCCCACCGTGCAAAAAAGTGTCCCTGCTCGTACAACGCCGCGTCTAAACCGGACTTGCTCTGCTTCTCCATCCGTTTCAGCGTTTCAAGGGCCTGACGCAGCTGCTGGTTGGCTTCCAAAGCCAAAGCCAGTGTCCTATGCGTTCTGAGGTTATCGGGCTGGAGACTGATTGCCTTCTCAAGCAACGGAAACGTCTCGCTGCTTCTACCGCCCATCGACAGCACCCTTGCCCGTAGCAGATATGCCCTGGCATCAATCGGAAACAGTATTTCCAATTGGTTACAGACAGCCAGTGCTTCTTCGATTTTATTAAATCTCGCATAAAGCAAGGCAATGCGTCGAAGGGCGACGGAATCTTTTTTCTTGATGGCGATATTAGACACTTCGGTCAATGCATCACTTGCCTTGTCTATCTGTCCCGCCTTGATCAGAACATCAACCTTGGCTCTCGTTGCTAAGCCGTACCATGCCTCGTTTTTGCTCAACTCGTCCAGTTCGGCGACCGCTCGCTCGTGTTTCCCGGAAGCCGCCAGCGCCTTGGCTCGTAGCAGGCGGGCACGGTTGCGAATAAATCCGGAAGTCTTTGCCCTGTTTATCAGCTGAGTGTAAGTCCCGACGGCGGCATCGAAATTGCGCATGCGGGAAAACAACCAGCCGATCGACAGATCAATCATGTCTTCCCTTGCGTTGGGGATCAAAGCCAGAGCTTTTTTAACCTGTTTCGGGGCGAGTTTCCCGGATAGAACTCCGGTAATTCGCAAGTATGTCGGTAGTTGCTCCGGTGTCGCTTCCAATACCGCCGACCATTCCTTAAGGCATTGTTTTTTATGTCCCTGAGCCAGGTAAGCCTGCCCTAACACAATTCGCAGGCGACGGTCGTAAGGCGTCTTTTTCAATCCGGCAAGACAGACTTCCACGCACTGTTCCATCCGACCGTTGTTGAGGTAAATCATTGCCAGATACAAACCTGCCTGCTTGGCGCCCTGAACCTGCTGAAGCATCTGCTCTGCGGAGACAGGTTGGCCCATGTCGAGTTTTACCTGAAGACGAAAACAATTTGCCTTTACGTTGCTCTTGTCAACCTGCTCCAGGACGTTCATGCACTGTTCCAGATCGCCGATACCGTACATCGCACTCGCCAGCGCCATGCGGTAACCGGTATTTCTCGAATCAATCCGCAGCGCAGCGCGGAACTGTTTTATCGCCTGCATGACCCGTCCCGTAGCAAGGTAGCATTGGCCGAGTTCGAAACAGACGCGAGACTGCTCGGGGTCCCGGGCAAGTTCGGCGAGCAGAATTTTTTCGGCCTCGGGCGATCGTCCGACCTGCCGCATCGCCCGAGCAATGGCGAAAAGCCCTCCAGCGGTGTCGGATTTGCACTCAGCCGCCTTGCGTAATGCCTGCTGCGCCTTGGCGCGGTCGGCAAGAAGTTTGTACCCATCGGCGATCACCATCAACATCACGGGTTCCGACAGGTCGTCGGTAAAGACCTTTTCCAGCGTCTTTCTGGCCAGTTCGGGCTGATCGGTACGCTTGGCCGATTCGACAAGCAGACTGACAGCAACCGGGTCGTCGGGATGCGACCGGTAGTAATCTTGTGCCTCGATTAATGCCTGCTCGTAGAATCCGTCTTCCATCAGGGATTTGGCCAGGTACCTGCGGGCGAGGGCATGGTCCGGATTGATTTTCGTAACTATTTTCCGCATGGCATCGCGCGCCGAGTCTTTCTTGCCGAGCGCATGCGCCGCCTGCGCATAGGCGATATGGACATTAACCGCAAAACGTTTATTACCCATAGACTTCGGCATCAGCCTAAAGAGGATACGCTCTGCCTCAGCGGTGTTTCTCTGCAGAATCAGCAGTTTTGCACGGACAAATAGGGCCTGGCCGTGGCGCGGATTTTTCTTGAGAATTTCGTTGCTAATGCGTTCAGCCGTTTTAATATCCCCAAGCATCAACGCCACGTTTGCCCGGGCCAGTTTGACTTCCGGTTCATCGGGATGTTCTTTCAAAATGGCGTCCAGACGCTTACAGAGTTTGTCTAACCTCTCTCGCCGGGAGGCTGTTTCCGTTTTGTCGGATAGGTCATGCAGAGCAAGCCTCATTGCCGGAATGGGGGGAGGAGACTTCAGCGCCATGATCGCCGTGCGGGCGATGCTCAACGATTTTTCGTCTCCGCGCTGAATACATAAATCCACTAACACCCTTGCGGCAACGGGGCGGGAAGCGTCTTTGGTGATGACTTCAAGAAGAGCCCCAATAGCCTGCTCGGCCGCTTCATCCGATTTGGCAAAAGCCGCCTGACTTTCCGTTAGCCTGGCAGCCGCCAACTTGGTATCACGGGATGCTTCGGCGGTCTTGGCTTGCTGCTTCCTGATATCACCTATCGTACGATTGGCAATACTAATTTTATAATAGTTCATCCCAAGGAACTGTTGCACTTTAACGACGTGTTTCGGAGCGGTCGTCTCGACCTTCAGGAGAATCTCATTGGCCTGATTAAATTGCTTTATGGCCTCAGCGAGCACAGCGGTATCGCTACGAGCCTTCTCGCCGACTATTAATTTATTCGCCGGCAGGCTATAACTCTCTGCCAGCGTGATAGATATCGAAACTTCCGTGGGGTTCAACCTGCCGGCTTCAGCCAGGACCGTTCGCGCATCATCGTATCGTCCAAGACGAATGAAGGCCTGCGCTTTAGTGCGGTAGCCCCGCCAGTCATCCGGATACTTCGAAATATATTTTTCTGCCAGGTCCACAGCCTTATCGAGCTTATCGGCCTGAATTGCCAACTCCGCCCTCGCAAGCAATTTCAGGCCGCTGCTTCGACGCAAATACAACCACGTACCGGCAGTTAACCCGCCAAGAATGCCCACAACGATCAGGATTATGATAATGCGCCGCTTCATTTCTGCTTTCTCCCTTAAGTCCTTTTGCCTGCTACTGACGTATTGTATCTTTCCGATTCTAGGGAAGTCCCCTGTCCAGGTGTGGAACAGCGGCGCGAATCAACTGCACGCACCTTCCTCTGGCGTCGGATAAGTCTCCTGTTACAGGTGTGGAAATCTGAATCAGCGCGCCGCTGGCATTTCGATCCAGGAACCCGTTGACGAAAATTACCAACTGCTGGGTCCAGAAACTGCTGGTGTATCTGCTGCCGCACTTATAAGTATAGAGGAAATATTTCCGCTCGCGCCCGGACTGCACAACCAGTTCCCGACAAGAGACGCTGCCTCGCCCCTCCACATTGCTCACAACGACGCCTCCCTTGGCCACAATATCTTTACCGCCGCCTTCGAGGCACAGATCCGGAGGGTGAGTGCCCTTTCGGTTGTCCTGGCTGAAAATTACACAGATGTCTATCCAGTTCATACTGGCGGGATCGTACCGCCTGTACAGGTAATCGCGTGTCTCCAGTATCGTCAGGGTACGATCATCGAGTTCGAGTTCGTGGCTATTCCGGTCTCTGCCGGCGATGTTCAGCACCGCCGGTAAGGCCTTTTGGGCTACCTGCTTGTTCCAGACGGGAGGAAGCGACTGGTTCAGCCACCATGCCCCCGCCGCCGAAAGCAGCACCAGCACCACCGCCGTTCGCCCCCACTTTCCGCCGACAGCCCCTACCAGCCGCGACCACTGACCCTCGTCGTCGGCAGTGCGACGTGCGTCATGAAAAAGCGGGAGAACCTCGGCGGGACGACCGACCGCCTTGCGCGCCCACAGGATTAAACGCTCCAGGCCGAACATCATCCCGAACGCCAGAACAAAGATCAGCACCCCTGAAAAGTCGTGAAAAAACCCGGTCGCCGTCTTCACGTCCCAGATGTCCGCTATAAGGATCAGGCTCACTATTCGAAGCGAATTTGCCACCACAGCCACCGGAATCGTCAGCATAAACAGAGCCACCCGCCATCCCCCGCGGAGTCGGCAGATATACGCGTAGATAGCGCCGAAAGCCAGCAGGCTTATCAGTGTTCGCAGGCCGTTACAGACATTGGCGATAACGAGGGTCTTGTCGCCCTCGAGAATCACCTGGTTGCCCATATCCCCCATGCGCTCCGCGATCACTCCAATGGCATTGGCTGCGGCAACGCCCCCGGCTGCGGCGTAGTTCCTCAGCGTAAAATTCAGATTGGTAATCGTTACGTCCGGAAGCGGGACCATGAATACCAGCAGTGCAATGGGGAACCACAACCTCCTGAACGCCCGTCCGCCCCACAGCAGCAGAACCAACCCCGCCAGCACACCGATGAACGCAAAGCCGCTGGCGAAATTCACACGTGCCCGACACGCCACCAGGTGCAGAAGCAGAGAAAAAACCAACACAATCAAACCGCCCCGGCGCCAAGGACGAACAGGGATGCTTGCATGTCGAATCAGCAGTAAAACGATCAACAGGCTCACCACCGGGATCAGTGGGCCGTGGGTGTAGTAACTCTCCCCCTCAACGATCCGGTCGTAAAGGCTCCGACCTGTATCATGCCACGCAGGAAACCAGCGAAGCCACATCTCTGCGAAGTTCTGGCCAAACGCAACCGTAAGCCCTGCTGCGAGCAGGATCCACGTCCCGACCGTCGCCCATGAATGCCGCGTTGGCTTTGCAATAAGTTCTGGTGCAGTCATAGGTGACCTTGTTTATTCTTCCTGCCTGACCTGCTTCGAAACCTGGATTTCTGACCCCGTGGCTCATTGTGCTGCCGTTCGCTTGAAAATCCGACACGGCATCATCTAATGCATCTAATGTAATTCCGTATTATACACGCATTTAGCGTATTTGACAACCGCGATAATTCTCATATTGAATCCGGGAAGTGCTTCAGACATCCTAATGGCCTGAATGATCTGTAATCTCACGATGCCGGTCAGGACTATCGCTCATCGTCCAGCCCCATCGCCATTGAACGATCCCTCGCCACTTGGGAAATTACATGTCTGAACTTACCCGAAGGGTCCTGGGCAATTTCGGAGACCTGTTCAACATCTACCCGCACTTCATCGCCCATCCGCTCGGTAATACCGCCTCGAATCCGTTCCAGACCATCCTCCGGAAAGCCATCCTCGAGTACGACCCGCACGCAGATAGAATCCACATCCTCCTGTATGATCTGGTATTGCCGGACGCCCGGGATATCACGAATCACGTAGATTAAGGCCAAACCGTGCATCCACCGACCGTCCGGCGTGATGACGAAGTCCGTAGAACGTCCCTTCAGGACCTTCATGACCTCCAGCCCCCGTCCACAAGGGCACGTTTCGTCAGTAGGCTGGCCGATGTCACCCGTCTGATAACGAATGAACGGCATGGCATAATTATCCAGGTGCGTAACGATGATTTCGCCGTCCTGGGCCGGGCCGACAGGCTTGCCATCTTTGATGAATTCGACAATCATATTTTCGCTGGTGATGTGCATTCGACCTTCGGGGCATTCGTGTGCAATAAACCCGCCCTCCCTGCTGCCGAAGCCGTTGACCACCGGTACACCGCCCAATGCCTCCGAAATAGTCTCCTTCTGGTGGTCGTAGAGCATCTCCGCCGTGGAAAAAACCACCCGCACCGGCAGGGAAGTCAAGTCCAGACCCACACGCCTGGCCAATTGACACATCAGGCTTATGCTACTGGGGTATCCGAACAGACATTTCGGTCCGAATCGTCGTAATCGCTCCACAAACCAGCCCACCGAATTCTCCGACAGGTCAAAGGCCGATAAGAGTAATTCGTTGGTAATCCAGTCGCGGATATTTTTGATGCGGTCCTGCTTACTCAGTTCAACCGGCGAGCCCCAGATATATGCTTCCTTTTCTCCGGGCCTGATGCCCCACCACTGATGCGTTCGCATCCGGGCGGCCTTGTCGTAGGCCTGACGACGCTTGTCCAGATAGAAAATCAGAGGCTCGCCGGACGATCCGCCGGTGTTGTATCGTATCGGCCCGCCGGGGACCATGTGATTGGTCAGTCCCTCGCGATGAGCGGAAATGGTAGCTTTGTCCAGAAGCGGCAGTTTCCGTAAATCTTCCAGAGATTCAGGCAACCAGGAACGGTCAACGCCAGCCAAATCGGCGTAGGCATCCGTGTTATTCAAGGCAACCGATACCAACTCCTGCAGTTTAATCAATTGCAACTCACGCAGCCTCTGGTTGGAGAACCACTGACTCCGCTCGAGATCGCGGTAGTACCGAAACGTCTTCCGCCTCATCAGACGCTCATGAAGCGGCAGCAGGATTCCTCTGGCAACGACCGGCCACACGCCTTTTTCCTTTATGAAGTTTCCCGTTCAGGCGGAAGCGGCTGCGTCGAATACCCAGCCCGGCGGACCAGGATTCCGCCGACTAATATAATCATGAACGGCAGCACAGGCAAATGATGCTGGCCGTGGGCCTGGCAGACCAGGTGCAACCCCCAGACATACACAATCGGTGCCAGGCAGGTCAGGCCTATCACAGAGCCAAAAACCTCGCGGCGGTACAGTAACAACCCCAGAACCCACACCAGCGCCATCGCAATGTAGAAAATCTGCACAATGCCTCGAGCAGCGTTCATGACGTTATCTGAAACCTTGTCATGCAGATTGTTGCTGACGAAACTCGAATCTGTTCCCCAAGTCCAACTGACACGGAACGCCACCAATTTCAGGAAGGGAGCGGGATTGCTCCTGATCCACTCGATCGCTTCCCGGATTTGGCGCTTGTTCACCTCGACTTCATCCTTCTCCCCCGGCTTGGGCTTCATCATCATTTCTCTACCGTCGGCATCAGGATTGTTGGCTATCAGGAGCACTGTACCGAAATTGGTGGAGATGAACACAAACTTGCCCAGAGCGCGGTAGTTGCGGATGGTCCAGGGAGCGATCGCCGCGAGCATAAAGACCACGATGACAGCGGTTTTTTTTATCGCCTGAATGACCGGCAACCGGGTCGCCAGATATATTACAAAGGCGACGATGGGAAATAATTGGCAGATGGGTTTGACCAGGCAGGAGAAGCCCAGCACCAGACCGTACAAGGCCAGATAACACCATCTGTGCGTTCCGGGCGGACGGGCGAAGAACATATAGGTCAGCAACAGCAGTAACGTTCCCAGCAGCAGGTCGTATTCCAGGTTCCCGTAGAGCAACCAGGACGGCAGGATACACAGCAGCAGTCCCGCCAGGCGTCCGGCAGATTCGCCGAAGGCCATGCTTCCAAGGCGGTACACCAGCCAGCAGGCCAGCGTTATCATAAGCGAGACGTAAAGGATTGTCGCCAGAGACGAATCGCCCAGGAGGAATTTGACCGTCATGCCCACAAAATGGTCGCCGGGGGGATACATAGCCGACTTGTCCGCGCCGAAGAAGACCCAACTGCCGTACACGTCCGGCGACTCGGTGCCTGGGAGGGTGTCGATGATGCGCAGCACGCCGAAATGCAGGACAAACGACAGGATCAGCAAGCAAAAGACGTACTTGCGGCGGTCCATCCCCGCCAGACCGTCGATAACCCGGCGCAATCCGCCACACCAGGCGAAAACCGCCACGCCCAATCCGAATCCGAGAACGATAGCAAGATACCCCAGCCACGGCGAGACCGTTCCTATGAAGTACCGATGCAGGATCGGAAAACCCAGGATACCCAGGATAATCGTTACACCGGCCAATTGCCCCAATCGTTGCAGAAAACCCGCGAACCAATGCGTTTTCTTCGTATCAGCCTGTTCCAGGTTTGTATTCATCGCTGCCGACTCCTTCTATTTATAGTACTTGTTGGTTCGTTCAGCCGCATTGGGCGCGTGCGCCCCACTCGGCTGTAAAACTCGTGGCCTCGATACCATTGTCGGCCAGCCGCTTTGGCACGTCCATCTGCAGGAGGGCCTGAAGGGTTTTCGGCCACAAGCGATACCATGTATCGCGAATGGCCGGGTCCTCTTCGCTGATGTGTACGGCGATCTCGGTTACGCCATCCGGTAATCGCGACAACACCCTTATCAGCAACGTGGCAGGGTCTTTCAGATCCAGCAGTGAGATACCGAAAAAGGCCCGCGGAACGCCTAACCCATGCCGGCGGAATTTCCGTGCCGCAGTCGATACGAAAGGCAACATCAGCACCTTCTTGGCAGTTGGCTTCAACATCGCAGGTGCGAAGGCCAACGGCTCTCTCGAAACGCGAACCGCACCTGCTCCAACCCTTTGCGCGACCTGCACTACCGCCTCGGAAATTACCGGCAGGTGGTGCATGTGCCAATGACTATCTATATGTCCGATCGTCAGACCGGCATCCAGAAGCACGTCGGCCTGGGCCTGCATCTCTTGTCGAAGGCGTTCCACACCGATCCTTTTCCTGATAACGGCCCATGCAAGTCGATACATCCCGGCAAAAACGCCGTCGCCGGTGAGGACCGCTTCCAGTCCGACTTTTCCCGTCAGAGGTCGGCCTTCCACGAAATCCAAATGCAACCCGCAGGCCAGGCCGCTGCGCCTCAGAGTCTGTAAGTCCTCGTTCGAGCATGCGTTTCCGACAACCGTGGTCGATGTAACTGCTCCGGCGTCCCAGGCGGTCAGAATCCCCCGCGTTACCGGAGGAATCATACCATAGTCGTCCGCATTAATGATGACCTTTTTCAACCAGGCGCACCTCCGGACGATCCCGGCGTCTCTCCTCCGGGCCCGGATATCTCCTCCGGCCCAATATCAGAGACAGATTCAGCCGCATCGGCGTCGGTCTGACCGATCACCTCGCACACAACGTACTCAGGACGACGTTTGGTCTCCATGACAATCTTTGCCAGGTACTCGGCCTGAATCCCAAAAACAAGCAGTGTCATCCCCTGGGTCAGCACGATCAACGCCATGATCGACATCCATCCTCGGATTAACATGCCTCCCATGAACCAGGACACGATCGAATATGAGATATACATGATACTGATCAGCATGAACAACGCCCCGAGAACCAGCGAAGCACGCAGCGGCGCTATCGAAAAACTTGTCAAGGCTGTGATTCCCAGCCCCAAACTTTTAAAGAAACCATATTTCGGTTCGCCAGACGCCCTCGGCCTGGGCGTATAGGTTACCTTTGTGCTGGAGAATCCCAGCCAGGGTATCAGTCCTCGGATGAATCGGCACCTTTCAGGCAGTCCGTTCAGCGCGTCCACGGCTTTTCGCGATACGAGGCGGAAATCCGCCCCGCCTGGAAGAATATCTGTCGGCGACAACAGGTTGAAGATTCGGTAAAATGCGCGACTACAAAGACTTTTGAATAAACCGGCCTGACTGGAATCCCGAACGGCATACACCACGTCGCACCCTTCCTGCCAGCGAGTGATCATCTCTTCGACGGTCGCTACCGGGTGTTGCATGTCGCTGTCCATCGCCACGATAGCGGCGCCGCGAGCGTACCTGTATCCGGCGGAAACGGCCGCCTGGTGACCGAAGTTGCGAGAGAAGAAAATGGCCCGGACGTGATCGCTCTTTTCGGCAAGGCTCCTGAGCACCTGTACCGAACCGTCCGTGCTGCCGTCATCAACAAACAGCACTTCAAGATCAAATCGGCCGGTCATCTTCTCGCTATGAAACGTCTCGATCTCCGTCAGGATATTCTCGACGTTGTCGCGCTCGTTATACACCGGTAACACAAAGGACAAAATCGGTAGCATCCGTCTATATCCTTTCAAGACAAGACATTGTGATTACTGACCCAAACACCGACAGCACTTCGTACGCCACGGAATCCCAGGATCGCCCCTCGACCGAGCGGCGGACCGCTTCCGGCGACCAGGGGTTGCTCAAAGCCTTCTTTATTTTTTCGGCTAAAACGGGCGGGTTCTGCACTTGAATAAGTTCGCCATTTTCGCCTGGCTTGATTAACTCCGGTATCCCGCAGGCCAGGGATTTATGTGAGAGTCTTCTGCAATACACCGCGATAAACCTCTAGAATCCGTTCGACCATAGCCCGCAGGCTATAACGCTGCTGAACACGTACTCGGGCAGCATCGCCCATTCGTTGACGAAGTTGACTGTCTTTTCCAAGACGAACAATGCAATCAGCCAACGCTTCAATGTTACCCGGTTCAATCAGAAAACCCTCGACGCCGTCGGTAATTACTTCCGGGATAGCGCCGACCTTTGTGCTTATAATCGGCAATCTGCAGGCCATTGCTTCAAGAATAGCCATCGGCAGCCCCTCTGTATAACTGGGCAGGACCATGCAGTCAGCCGATTCGAGCGCCTCATCTTTCGCTTCGCCTGAAACCACGCCGATTAATCGAACCTGTGATTGGCAATCCGTCTCGGCGATGATCTTTTCCAGCGTTTCTCTCTGTCCCGGTTCTGTCTCCTTGCCTGCCAGATGGATTTGTCCCTCAAAACCTTTGCGTGACGCAATTACCGTAGCCCTGACGAGGTCGTGGATGCCTTTTCGTTCACTAAGATTGCCCAGAAACAGGAATATCGGCTTTCTGCCCCGATTCTCAACTTTACCGGTGGTTATTGGTACACCGTTCGGAACAACACGCCATTTGGCTCGCGGTGCGAATGGCCGTAAACGGCCAACCCAGTCTTCGCTGAGGGCGATTACCACCGAGGCATGCGTCAGTGCGAATCGCATTATCGCCTTCCCGATGCGAGCCTGCTGCGCGGCAAAAACGTCGAATCCCCCTCCATGCACATGCCACACGATGCGCGAACCGAGCAGTCGGGCAATCATCGCGTGCATGCAGTCGCGCCAGAAAGCAAAACCGCTGCACGTATGGATATGGACAATCTGCGCCCGCTGCCGGAGAATGGCTACTGTCAGTTGCCGGAATAGTCTTATCTGCGATGCGATCCCCACCAGGACGGAACGCCCCTCGTGGGTGGTCTTACCGTTATTCAGAACGGTCAGCCGGCATCGGCTCGCCAAGGCGCCGGCGCGAAGATTGTTCACTACCGTCGCCATCCCCCCCGTAAGCGGCGGCAATGGGCCAAGCATTACGACGCGAGGCTTATCGGTTTTTCCCTTTTCCGCTTCAACCGCGTCTCGCCTGTCGGCAGACCGTTCAGTAACACTATAATACAATCGCCTGTATTGAAGGACCATCTGTTGTAAGCTGTAATGATCGCAAACCCTCTTGCGGGACATTTTGCCAAACCTGTGGCGTAAAGACGGGGCTTTACACAACTCGGCCAATGCACTTGCAAAAGCATATAAATCTTCAGGTTCCACAATTTGTCCGAATCGGCCTTGTCCCAGCAATTCTCCAACACCCCCGACATCCGTTGCCACACACGGCAGGCCGCAGGCCATCGCCTCCAGAAGCGCATTGGGATGTTGCTCGCTGCTGCTGGGTAATGCGAAGATGTCGAGCTGATGCAAAAATCCGGGCACATCGTCCACGTGGCCGGCGAAGATCACACGATCTTCTACGTCCAGTTCGCGGGCCAGTCGCGTCAATTCGTCTTTTTTCGGCCCGCGTCCCGCCAGTCGCAATTCCACGTCATGCCCTGCGGCGATCAGTCGGGCAAAGGTACGAACCAGCAGCGCCTGGTTCTTGACAGGCGTAAGGCTACCGACGGTACCGATTACCAGCCTTTTACCTTTATCGCGGGGCAAGTTGGGTGCGAAGCGGTTCGTATCCACGCCGTTAGGGATGACATCGATCCTCTGGGCAGGCATACCCACCTGTTCAACGAGTGTTCGCCGAGAGGCCTCGCTGACCGTGAAGATGCGGGTGGTAACGCCGGTAAGCATCCGGCAGGCCAGTCGGCGGCGGAAAGGCATCACCTCGGCAGTATCCAACCCGTGGAAACTGAATATCAAGGGCATGCGGGGAAGCATCGCAAGTCGAGCCATGGCCACGTCCGGCCAGGCGCTCCAGTTCCTCGCGTGGATAACCGTCGGCCCGATACGCCGAATCAGCCTCCACAACCGCCAAGGCAGGCTGATGTCGTTCGAGCCGGAATGCATGCAATAAATCGTAATATCCCGATCAAACAGGTTTCCGATCACCGCATCGCCCTTCAAGCATACGATTGAGTGGTGCATTTCGCTCGAGGGCAGGCTGCTGATAACCCTCGACATCGCCAGCTCCATACCCCCGACACCGAGCGTTGGAACCACATGAAGGATGTGTATCGGTGCTGGATTGTCTTGCGCCACTCTTATTCCTTCAGGCCGGTCGGTTTGCCCGAAGCATCAGCCCTGGCGTTTTCCAAGGCCCGGGCCAAACAAACAGGCATAGCCAAGAACCACCACGGCCCTTCAACATATAGATTGGTCGAAGTTAGTCCACAGAAAACGATTACTGTAAGGCCGACAGCGACGGCGTAACTTGACCAGCCAAGGACGTCCCGGGCCGGCTTCGGAAGGCTCTTGCTTTCCTTGTGAACCTGCCAGAGGATTCGCATCGAACCAAGGATCAGGAGCAGATACACTATTAAACCTTGTATGCCCAGTTCGCTATAGCAACGAACGAACGTACTGTGGGCATCTCTGGCCGAGCGGTCTCCGGCGTAACCTTTGATGGCCGAAGGGAAATTCCCCGCACCCACGCCAAACGGCCGATCGCGAAGCATTTCCACAGATGCCTTCCACATGTCAATGCGTCCTTCGATCGACCCTCCCCGCTCGCCCTCTTTGACCGTGATCGTCTCGGCCCGCTCCCAGTATCCCGGATCAGTCAGGGCGTATCCTCCTATTGCAACGATAATCAGTCCAACCAGTATGGTTTTTCTATACTGTTTAGGCGCTGCCAGCAGGGCCACAATCGCCCCGGCGGCCAGACCTACCATCCCGCTCCGGCTGCGGGTAAGGACTATCGTGTTGACAGTCAAAACACCGGCGACCAGGCAGACGGCCTTACCTATCCGACCGCTCATAATGAACTGGACAGCAATGATTGGCAGGCAAGCCACCAGGTACGCCGCCAGGGAGTTGGAGTTACGGAAGTCCGGCCCGCCGATCCCATTTAATTGCCCCGTTACGAACATATGCGGATTAGCCGTATAGGCTTGATATCCCAGGAAGATCGTTCCGACAACAAACGCCCAGAACAGCACTTTCACGTGTTTTGTCGTCGTTATGACGTGGGTAAGCATCAGGACGAAAATCAGGACCTTCGTCATTTTGAATCCGGGATGATCGCCCTCACCGAACTTGACTTCAGTCGCCCAAATCGCGTGGGAAAGCCAGATCAACGCCACGAATCCTATCAACAGCCACTCCTGACTCGCCAGTATCTTCTTCCCGTAACGGAGTCGGCTATGATTCAGCGCGATCCCCACGGCTGTGAAGGCTGCCAATATAAACGAAAATCGGACCCCCCAGTGAGCAATATTCTGTCCCCACCACTGCGTCTCGGGTGATATCTCATAGTGCAGAATGTAGGCCACAATCCCCACCAGGGGCGCGTGGACAGCGCCGCCGCAGGCAACGACAAAGAGAAACAGGAATAGAACTGTTTTTACAGACAATTTTTTCGCTCACCTTAAATGGCGATCGCCTCCATGAGGACTTCTTCGAGTCTCTCGGCCATTCGCACACGAGTGAAGGCCTTTCTGGCGTTCGGATCAGACTGTCGCCGTAAACTACATCGGTCAAATTCGCTCAATATCTCCGCAAGGGATTTCGCCACGGATTCCGCCCCTTCGGTCGCGCACCACAGACGGCATCCACCGCGACGCATTATATCAATGGCCTCTTCGCCCGCCCCGATCGACAGAACGGCTTTCCCAGCGCCGATGTACTCATAAACCTTGGCTGGCACGGGTGCCAGAGCGGAATCGCCGCCCTGGCCGAACAGGATGGCCACATCAGCACCCTTCAAATAGGCTAGCGCTTTGCGGTGCGTTGTCGAAGGCATAATTCGCACCAGGCCGTCCACTTCATACTCGTGCACGATATCCTCCAGCGGTCGCCCCTTATACGTCGGAAGCCCCAGGAATACTACGAGCAGCCGCCCCGCCTCGGCGGGGAATTCCTTACGAAAATCCCGCAGCCCCGCCAACAGCGGAATCGGGCTCCTCGGCCCGTACAACGTTCCGGCATGAAGCAGCACACAACGGCTGCTGTCCAGACTGACCGGCGCGACAGGATCGATCTGTTCGGGGTCGAAACCGTTGTGGACGAGGTGTATCTGCTGGCTCTTGTGCGGATAGCGAGTCCGCAACGAACTGCGAATGGGTTCTGTTGCGCAGGTTACACGAGAAGCGTTTCTCACAACCCACCGCTCCAAAAGAGCATCAAGCCTCAGGTGGACCCGATACGGAATCTCATGCCAGGGATTACCGCACCACGGATCGCGGAAATCCGCCACCCAGGACACACGCAACAATCGGGAAAGCACCAATCCCACCAGATGGTTCGTCCACCTCGGAGCCGAACTATAGATAACCTCCGGCCTGTGTCGCCTGGTCTCCCGAAGCCCGGCCAGCACGGCAGGGATGAGCCAACCGGTCGAACTGTCCGGAATATGCAGCCACCAACTCAGCCAATCGACCATTCGTCGGAAACGCCCTGGTTTGGGTTTCTCAATCTCGCTCGATTTTGGAGTAATTCCCACCTGTTCGAACGAACCCACCATACCAGATCGGCGTTTGAAAATCCGGGCTGCCAGTTTCGGTAAATCCGGCGCCTCCGTCCGCACGATACGTACTTCTTCAGGAACCCCATCCAGAAGTCCATCATCCAGCCTCGCATTCGCCCCCGGCCGGGCCGTAATCACAGTAACCCCCCAACCCTGCTCGGCCAGATGCCGACACAGCGCCACTGTCCGATGAACGCCCACGACAGACAACGGCGGAAACACGTCCGTAATGACCAATGCCCTTTGAGAGCCTCTATTCACCACTCACAAACTCCGAATGTTTATTTGGTAACTGCTTATCGACAAAGAATCGATTCCAATACTCGAAGGCCACCAACCTGGCAAGCACACTAAACAGGTAGCCTCGCGTCATTTCCAGGCATAGGAGTCGCTTGATACCCGAGCGTTCGTAATAACCCCGGTCCAGTGTTCGGTCATCCAAAAGGATAGACTTGATCCATTTTCGTAGTGACGGGACCGTCCTGTACCAGTGATCATAGTGGACATACGTCCCCCGGTCCGCCAGACTCAAGCGCCCGCCCGTCAAACGCCCCAGGAGAAACCTGGCATCTCTTTTCATCTTCCGCCATCTAATCCGAAGCAAACTGGGCTGCGTATCTAGCGTGGACGGCACAAACTTCGTCTTTGCCGAAATGCATGGAATTTTCGTCAAGTCCGGAAATTCTCTACAAAGAATTTCCTTGTAAACGGGAGCTCCAAACCTCCATTTGACAGGTAGTCGGCCGTAGAAATCCAGCAGATCGTAATCCCCAAAGGGATACTTAGTGTCAGTAAAAATACCCAGAATGCTACCATTAGTGACTGCGATACTGCGCCTTTCTCGGCTGAGCAAGTACATTCGCTCAAGTTCGTTTCCGAAACCGCGCCCCCCTGTGTCGATAACGACCTCGCGAAAAGACTCCCCCAAT
>JAUVIQ010000118.1 GCA_030592655.1 Planctomycetales bacterium
GAGCGAATGACATGACCTCCTCGACGCTTCGGAAGTCCGGCTCGGTAACGATCTCCAGAAGCGGGATGCCCGCGCGGTTCAAATCGACGCCCGTGTGTGCGGGGAAGTCGTGGACGTTCTTGCCGGCATCTTCTTCCAGGTGGGCGCGAGTGATGTCGATTCTTTTCACCTCATTTCCCGCCAGCGGGATGTCAAGATAGCCGGCGATTGCCAACGGCAGGTCGTATTGGCTTATCTGGTAATTCTTCGGCAGATCGGGATAGTAGTAACTTTTGCGGTCCCACTTGGTGAAGTCCGGCACGGTGCAGTTCAGTGCCAGTCCGACCTTCATTGAATACTCGACTGCCTTTTGGTTCATCACCGGCAATGCGCCGGGCATGCCGATACAGACCGGGCAGGTGTGCGTATTGGGCGGATCGCCGAAGCGGTTGGCGCACCGGCAGAAAATCTTGGTCTCTGTCGCCAGTTCGACATGAATCTCCAACCCAATCACCGGCAGTGTATTTTGTGCATCAACCATTTTTACTTCCACTCTAGCACTATCGAAATAATAACGACGATAACAACAGGCAGGATACACAGGCAGACAATCCACAACGGAATAAACAGGGGTGAGTATTTGCTCCGTTTCGTCCTGTCGTAAGCAGCAACCAACCCATAGCCGATTATACCAAGCACAAAGCCAGCAGCCAGACTGATAAGTCCTGGAATCGGTTCATCCCGCATCAGACTGTACACAAGAAGGGGTGTCCCAAACAGAAGCCCGTACAACCCGCTGGTCATTACGCGCCCGATGCGTGAGGCAAGGACACGCCATAACCCGAACATTGCGATAATTAGCAACACCGTGCCCAAAGCAGGCAAAAAGGAAGACCACGATTCCTTTTCCAGCAAAGCTGAACGAACAAGCAGGATAATAATCGGCATCACACCGATGACCTGCATCAAGATCTTAGGCATTTTCGTCCTGAGCCGGACCCAATTCATGAATATGGACCATAAGATGAACAGCGCGAACATGCCCGCAATCAGTGTGATCGAGGAGACGAACCTTGGCCAAGGGGTTCCCATAAATCTGCCGCTTGCTATCACCGCAGCCGAAAGGCCCAGCACCGCAAACGTTTTGGGTGTCCAGGGATGAAGCCTGAAGAATTGCACCAACCCGATAACCGGCGGCGTATTGTCTTTGGTTTCGATCACCATAAAAGAATCGGTTCTTTCTGTTAGCCGCGAAGCGGCATTCATTTCCAGCCGCAGAGCGGCGTCTTTCTTAGCCACGGGCGGAAGCCCGTGGAAAAAGGTCGCTCAATAAAATCAAGCCCCGTCAGGGGCGTCTTGTCTATCCTAATCAAACACATACTTCCTGTCATACTCAATCTCGTGTCTCTCAAGTATCGCAATCAATTCGTCCTCAAACGTCTGCCGTTTGTGGTGTTCGACCTGGCGGGCGATATATGCTTCCATTTGCACCGCATTGGATTTGCTGACGGAGAAAGCGCCGTATCCGGTCTGCCAGGCGAAATCCCTGGATTCGGAAAATTTCTCATGAATCCAATCCGACGAAATGGACTTGATGTCGCGGAACATGTCGGAGAAAGCGTGTTTGGGATGGAAAATGCTCAACAGGTGTACGTGATTTTCCGTACCGTTCATCGCCAGTAGTTTTCCGTCGCGTTTTCGTATTATACCGCCGACGACTTTTATTAATTCGGGCATGATGTTCGGTGTCAGAAGATTGCGGCGATTTTTTGTTGAAAAAATACCGTGGACCATTAGATTTGCGTGTGTATGTCCCATTGTGTTTCTCCAAGACACCCCTGACGGGGCTTGTTCCCGTAAAACATCCTTGCACCCCAGGCTTCCGCCTGGGGCTAAGAAAGGCGCCGCTCCGCGGCTGGAAACAGATGCCGCTAACGCGGCTGATTATCTCAACAGATACCCGCCATCGACGGCGATTATTTGTCCTGTGATGTACCGTCCAGCCTCCGAGGCCAATAGCAGCATCGCGCCGGTCAGTTCGGCAGGGTCGCCCCAACGGGCCATCGGGATGTGGGCGACGATTTCGGTATTGCGCTTCGGGTCTTTTTGGAGCGATGCGGTCATGTCGGTTGCGAAATATCCCGGCGCTATCGCATTGACGGTAATGCCTCGCCCAGCCCACTCGTTGGCCATCGCTCGCGTCAGGCCTGCGACGCCGCTCTTGGCGGCAGTGTATGCGCAGATGGACTGACCAGCCAGGAAACTGACCATACTGGCGATGTTGACGATTCGCCCGCCGGTCTCCCACATCAGTTTCGCTGCCTGTTGCGAAAGGTCGAACACAGCCGTCAGGTGCAGTTCGATAACCTCGCGCCATTTGTCCATCGGGAAATCGGCTGCCGGCGCGCGATGCTGGATTCCGGCATTGTTGAGAAGGATGTTCAGCCCGCCGAGTTTTTCGGCAGCCCGCTGAATCACCCCCCGGCGATCTTCGTCGCTGGTCAAATCCGCTTTCAGGACCACCAGTTTGCGCGAGAGTTCTTCTGCCGCTTCGACGGCTTCGTCAGCCTGTCCGCTACGACAGATAACGGCGACATCCGCACCGGCTCCGAGCAGGGCCTTGGTGAACTCCAGCCCAAGCCCACGATTCCCACCGGTTACGATCGCAAATTTTCCGTCAAGACCAAATTGTGAAAGATAAGGGTTCATTTCACCATTTCCGGTTTCAGGCGCGTCGCGCCGTTTGCTTTTTCGTACATCCGCGCTGCCCGGAGGAGGGTTTCTTCGCCGAAGACGTTACCGAGCAGTTGGATAGCCAGCGGCAGGCCTGACTCGCTCAGCCCGGCGGGGATGGAGATGCCCGGAATGCCCGCGAGGTTCGCGCTGATGGTGTAAATGTCCGACATATACATCGTCAACGGGTCGGCTGTCTTTGCGCCGATCTTGAAGGCTGTTTCCGGGGCGGTCGGGCACAGCAGCACGTCGCACTTTCCGAAGGCGGCGTCGAAATCATTCTTGATAAGCCGGCGGACCTTCAGGGCCTTGAGGTAATAGGCGTCGTAGTAGCCGCTCGACAGTGCGTACGTGCCGAGCATTATTCGTCGTTTGACCTCATCGCCGAAGCCTTCAGCCCGGCTCCGGCTGTAGAGTTCGACGATTCCGCCGACCTTTTCGGCGGTTCGATGGCCATAGTGCACGCCGTCGTATCGGGCGAGGTTGCTGGAGGCTTCTGCCGTTGCGACGAGGTAATAACAGGCTACGGCGTAGGACGACAATTGTCCATCGGCGTCGATGTCAACGCGGCTATGGGGTAGCGAGACTTCGACTATTTTCGCACCGGCGTCGCGGTAGATTTCCGCAGCCTTGTCCACTGCGGCGCGAATCTCGGCGTCCAGCGATTCGGAATGAAACTCCTTTACCAACCCAACACGAAGATTTTCGATTGGCTTATCCAGCGAGGCGAGGTAGTCCGGAACGGGCTTATCAACGCTGGTGGAATCGCGCGAGTCGTGCCCGGCCAGGACGCCGAGCATCATGGCGGCATCGGCTACGTCGCGCGAGAGCGGTCCGATCTGGTCGAGGCTGCTTCCGAAGGCGACGAGTCCGTATCGGCTTACCCGGCCATAGGTTGGTTTGAGTCCGACGCAGCCACAGAATGCCGCCGGCTGGCGAATCGACCCGCCGGTGTCCGAACCTATCGCAGCGGCGCACATCCGCCCAGCAACAGCGGCTGCCGATCCGCCCGACGACCCGCCGGGAACGCGCGACGTGTCCCACGGATTGCGGGTAGTTTGGCGAGCGGAGTTCTCCGTCGATGAACCCATTGCGAATTCGTCCATATTGGTCTTGCCGAGGACAATCGCGCCGGCTGACGCCAATTTGCCTGCGACGGTGGCGTCGTAAGGAGCGTGGAAATTTCCGAGGATTTTGGACGAGCAACTCGTCAGGCCGAAGGACGTGCAGATATTGTCCTTGAGAGCCACCGGAACGCCGGTAAGAGTGCCTATCGCTTCGCCTGCGGAACGCTTTTTATCTATCTCCTCCGCTTGCTGAATTGCCCGCTCGGCGAATATCTCATTGTAAGCGCAGACTTCTTTGTCCAGGGACTCAATTGCATCGAGATATACCCTCACCGCCTCTATAGCGGAAACTTCCCCCGAAGCAATCGCGTCGCGGAGTTCCAATGCGGAAAGGTTCAGAATATCGCTCATGAGTTTTTCCAATCATCGCTGCTTTTTTAATCGTCGTCGTACGGTTCGACACCGCTCACCGCAAGCCGACGACTGCTATGCGAAGCATCCCTTTGGGAAACGGGACAGGGACTACTCTGTTACCAATTACCAATTACCAATTACGAATTACGAATTACCAATCACGAACTATTGCGAATCTCCGATGACTTTTGGTACTTCGAAGAAGTCGCCGTCGCGTGCGGGTGCGTTTGCGAGGGCCTGTTCAGACGACAGGGATTCGCCCGGCAAATCGTCGGCGAGGACATTGCAAACGTCCAGCGCATGGGCCATCGGTTCGACGCCGTCGGTGTCCAGTTCGCCCAACTTGTCCACGTAGGCGACGATCTCGGCGAACTGTCGGCCCAGGGCGTCGGCCTGCTCGTCTGTCATTTCAATTCTGGCGAGTAAGGCGATATGGCGGATTAGTTCACTGTCTATTTTCTTTTCAGTCATGCTCACACTTTCGGAAGATTGTCCAGACTGTCCGTACCTGATGATGCGATATGATTAAGCCTGTGTCAACTATTGCGATAATGCTGGAGGTTGTCCCGCCGTTTAGCCGAACACAATAATAGCGATAATAGCGGAATATAAACTGCTTCGGTAGTTGACCTTGCCGTGCGGCGAGGTTATAGTCTTCCGTCTATCACGAAAAAAGATATGGCCAAGACCGAACACATTGAGACCGACGCGATCGTCCTTGAAGCATTGCCTAACGCGATGTTCCGCCTGGAGGTCGATCTGGACGGTAATAAACATCAACTCATCGGGCACATCTCCGGACGGATGCGCCGACACTACATCCGCATCCTGCCCGGCGACCGCGTCCTCATACAGATCAGCCCATACGACCTGACCAAAGCCAGGATCGTGTACCGACAGAAGTAGCCATTTCCAATTTCCAATTTTCAATTTCCAATTGAACAGAAGAAAAAAATGGACAAGTAGCGCGCGCTGAAGCCGCTTTTTTCTTCTTCTAAATTGGAAATTGAAAATTGGAAATTGAAAATTATCTACCGCTCTTGCGGTTGACGTATGCCCGGTTGAGGACGACGGTGCGGATATCGGCGGCCTTGAGGAGAGGCCTGTCTGTCTCGATCCAGAAGCGGTTGACGAACTTCAGCCCATGTACGTCGCCGGAGTTCACCAGCGGCAGTCCGAGCCGCTCAGCAGCGTCGGCGGAGATTTTTGCCTTTTTACGGTTCTGGTTGTTGGTGCGGAACTCCAGGGCGTCGGGCAGCAAACCATTGTCCAGCATCTCTGCGGCGCCTTCCCAGCGGAACGGATGTGCCAGGACTGTCAGGTGTTCTTCGTCGCGGGCCTTTGCCAGAATCTCCGATACGTCGGCAATCCGGGTGTATTCAGGGTCGGTCGTGCCCAGTATCAGCAGGTGCTGCATTCTCTGCGGGCCTGTGCTCAATTCGATACCGGGGAAAATCCTGATGTCCGGAAAACCCTGCTGTAATTGCTCGATTTCCCTCTCGCTCCAGACAGCGTCGTGCTCGGTGATAAAGACAGCCTCGTAACCGGCCTGGATCATTCGCTCCATCAACTCAGCCGGAGTAGCCTGGCAGCAGGCGCTGTAACGACTCGTATGTAAATGTAATTCGACTTTCATGGCAGTTGGTTCATCGGTTGATATCAGAGCGATTCAAGGAACTCTTTCAGCGCGTCGCATCCCGCTTTCAGATTATGGCAGTTGGCCTCGATAAATGCACGGTCAAGTTTGGGATGCGCAACGGAGGCCTTGTGAACCGCGCCGCCGTCGTAATCGACACTTGTTACCCGACAGGTCAACTCCTCGGCCCGATGGCAAAAATCCGTTCCCGGCAGCATAGCCACGTCAACGTGCTCAAGAAGGTATCGACACAAATCCGGCGAACCGGCGATGCCAAGCCTTCCCAGCGGCTCTTTGAAGGGCACGAAATCGGGGAAGAGGTAAAAACCGCCCTCAGGCCGAACGCAGCCCAGGGACATCTCCGTGAATCTTTCGTACAGGTATTCCCCGGCTGCGTGGTGAAGCGAGGTACATTGGTCGATGTATTCCATAACGTCGGAATCGTCCGAAAAGGCGGCGACAGCGGAATACTGGACCGGCGTACTGACGCAACTGAAGGTCTCGCTGGCGAGTGTAACGAAGGCTTCGATAAAACCCGTCATTTCCGCCGGGGCGGCGAGAAAACCGAGGCGGTACCCCCCAGCCGAGAATGCCTTGCTTAGCCCGCCGGTTACGATTGTGCCTTCGGGATAAAACAAGCCGATCCCCTTCGCCGGCGCACCGTTGAAACAGACGTGAGAATAAATCTCATCGGAGATAACGATAATGTTCAATTCACGGCAAACCTGCGCCAGGTCCTGCAATTCATCGGCGGAATAGACAGCCCCCGTGGGATTGTTAGGACTATTGAGGATCATGATTTTCTGCCCGGCGGGAAGTTCCCGCCCAGCCGCCCTCAACTGCTTGGCGCGAATCTTGTAGCCGTCGGTTTTCCCGGCAACGACCGGAACGACAGGCTTTCCGCAAATTTCGCCCTGTGGTGCGTAACTGACCCAGCAGGGGGCAGGGAGGATTAACGGACCTTCAAGAAGGTATAGCGCCTGGAAGATTAATTCCTTGCTTCCGGGGCCGATGATAACGCGGTCGGGCACAAATTCGTATTGAAAATGCTCCCTGTGAAACGAACAGATAGCCTCGCGCAATTCCGGCAGTCCCAGCGTGGGAAGGTATTCCTTCCTGAAGGCGTTTTGGCGAAGCGCATCCTGCATTTTCGGGTGGACCGGGAAAGGCGACTGCCCAAACCCGAAATGCCAAATCCTCCTGCCGCTCTGCCGCAAGGCCGATACTCGCTGGTTGATAGCCAGCGTCGCGGATTCCCGAATTTCTTGAATGGCTGGATTCAATTTCATGGTAACCTCTCTAAAACCTGGAGCGGGTGCTGTAACGGCTTGGTGTGCAAGTGTAATTCAACTTTCATTTTCCGCGTTTTTCCGTGCGATTATTTGAGAAATATCGAGCATGTATAATTGCCGGCCATCGCCTTCATGGACCGAATCTATCACGAGAGATCGCCCGCCCGGTCCGACGCGAGGGTGCAGGTCGCATCGCCATTCGCCGTCGTACTCGGCGGGAGAATCGAAGCGTCCCAGTTCGACAACCTTGCCGCTTTCGATGTGATAGAGATACAGCGGGCGGTACGTCCGCTCGCGCGGATAGGCGTCATAGACCATCCACTCATCTCCCGGAAGGTAACTCTGGTGGCCGTCGTCGGATTCCAGTATCACCTCGCCTGTGCCGCTGCCGTCGTCCCTGTAAAGCATGAAGGACTTCACCCAGACGTTCAGGTGCTGCGGGTCGCGCCAGATAAAGTGCGAGATATCGACGTCTTTAAGGTTGTCCTGGGCCACCAACCGGAGGTCGGACCCGTCGGGATTGGCTGTGAACATGCGAGAATGTCGGGAGGAATTACCTCGCTCGCCCCACCAACGATTCAGAAATACGAACCTTGATCCGTCGGGATTGAAAAGCAGTTGGTTGAAATACTGCCTGGTGTCGCTCAAGTCCTTGTAGGGGTAAGGGATGGCTGCGATCCGGGCGAGGGAAACAATCAGTTCGGACTGACCGGTCTCCAGATCGACCCGCCATATACCGGAATCATCGGGGGCGAGTTTGTCGGCGTTCGGGTCGGGAAATCCCGCATAGCCGTAACCTGGCCTCATGTCGTTGATTCGGCTGAAGTCCGGCGCTACAGCCGTCCTGCCGTCGGGACTGACGGTATAGACCGGATGCGGAATGGTCCGCTTACTGCCGCTCCGGACGTCGAGAATGTGGCAGACAAAATGGTCGCCCTCGCGGTCGTTCCAGAGCACCTCGCCGGCTGACCCGGGTCGCCATTGGAGCATACAACCCTGCTGCCAGCACCACGCGCTGCTGCTGCCGAGTTCGATCCAGCGATTACCGTCGTCAAGATCAATCATCCCGGCTTTGATAGTGTCCGATGCCGTCGGGCTTCGGTGCTCGAAGTCCACTTCCATACCCAGCGCGTAGCGACCGGTCGGGTCGAACTGCAACTTGTCGTAATATCCGAACCAGTGAAATTTCGGCCCATGTGTGAGTTTCCGGATGGGAACGGATGCTTCCGTTGTCATCTTTCATGCTCCTTTCTCCGGCGAATGCAAAGTTATTCGCCAGGCGCCATGTTTACGCCATCCGCACCCAGGGCATTTCCGCTGCGCTCCAACTGCGCTACGGGCGAAAACATGGCATCCATTGTTCGAGCGCGGCGTTCGTGGGAACGGGATTACGTCGCGGGAAGACCGAACGTCTTTCGTGCGGCAAGACGGAATCTTCGACATCGTGCTTTTGCATCCTTGGCGGATTCTTTATCTGCCGACTCGCCGGGATACCGATAAGCCACTGCGAAACCGGATAACCATGCGAGGTCTTCGCGGAAGAGTTCCCAGGCAGGCTCAACTGATATTACCTGATCCAATAGTGCAACAAGATCGTGAACTTTTTCGAACTGAATCCCAGCCTGACAGAGACGGGCCTTGAGATACTTCTCGGCACATTGCTGGGCATGAAAACAGGCTCCGTCAAAGTTGGGATTCTTCCGCGCCCGCGTTTCTCGCAGCACAGTGGCGAAATCACCTTCCGCCTTTTTAACCCATTCATCGGCCAGTGGCTTCATAGAGCACCTTTCCTCGCTGGAGGATATTTCGCATAAAGTCATCCCCTATATCAAGCCGCTCCTGCACGGTTTCGGGTGTGCGAACTAAAATATCCATGGGAAACGGAGGGTGTATCTTCAGACGAACTTCCACGGATTTGGCAACTGACTTACCTTCAAAGGGCATGATAACCAGCAGGTCCACGTCGGAACCGGCCCCGGCTGTGCCTGCCGCATGCGAACCGAACAGGATCACCCGCTCAGGATGAAACTCCCGACCGATTTCACGCCCGACCGCCTCAATTTGCCTCATTGCAACCATAAGTATTACTCTAGCTCTATCTTATATCCGGCAAGCCAATCAGAAAAGGTTCTTCTGTAGTTCGTATCGTTCGCGACTTCATTAAAACTCCGCGCTTCTTGGCGTTCTTGGGAATGGGATTACGTCGCGGATGTTGGACATTCCGGTGGCGAACTGGAC
>JAUVIQ010000080.1 GCA_030592655.1 Planctomycetales bacterium
CCGCTACGGTAACGGTCAATCTGAATGACCTTAACGAAACCCCGACGGTTAACGATCAAACCTTCGGCATTGACGAGAACAGTATCAACGGCACAGTGGTCGATACCGTAATCGCGTCCGATCCCGACGCAGGCGACAGCCTCACCTACAGTATCACAGCCGGCAACACAGACAACGCCTTCGCCATCAATCCGGCCACGGGGCAGATCACCGTCAATAATCAGGCTGTCCTGGACTATGAGACCAATCCCACATTCAGCCTGACCGTCCAGGTCGAAGATACCGGGACGCTGACCGATACCGCTACGGTAACGATTAATTGGAATGACCTGAACGAAGTCCCCGTTATCAACGATCAAACTTTCGGCATTGACGAGAACAGCGTCAACGGCACGGTGGTCGATACCGTAATCGCGTCCGATCTCGACGCCGGCGACAGCCTCATCTACAACATCACGGCAGGCAACACCGGCAACACCTTCGCCATCAACCCGGCCACGGGGCAGATCACCGTAAATAATCAGGCTGCCCTTGATTATGAGATCAATTCCACGTTCAGCCTGACTGTCCAGGTCAAAGATACCGGGGGCCTGATCGATATCGCCACGGTAACGATCAATCTGAATAACATGGACGATATCCCCGTCATCAACAATCAGTCCTTCGGCGTTGCCGAAAACTTGCCCGAATGGTCCGAACGGCCTGAACTGCCCGAACTGTCTGTCTCTTCCGTACTCCCAGCGTTTTCTCCAATGGTTCGTTCAGACCCGCCTACCCTCCTTCCACCCCCATCAGGTACATTTATTTCGGTCATTCCGGGCTCTTCAACTCCGGCAATACCCGCTCAAGAACCTCCCGCGCCGGATAACAATATTCCGGATAACCCGAAACCGGATGATCCTGGATCAGACAACCAGGAAACCGATGATCCCGGATCGGACGACCAGGAAACCGATGATCGTACTGAGCCTGGGCCTGTGGAAAGCAGGGGTGACGGAGATGTTACCCCGATTCAGCATGAGAAGAACCTTGATCAGTTGAAGGCAGAGTCTTCATCTATCGTCAAGTCCGTCATGGCCAATAAGGAAATGTCAAGGCAGATGGAGTTTATGAAGCAGAAGATGGACCAGGCAGCAGACTCTCGCGGGCAAGAGGACAGAATTATTGTGGGAATTGCAACTTCTGCAACGGTATTGTCAACCATTGGGTATGTGTTTTGGTTATTCCGGGGCGGCTCCCTGCTTGCCAGCGTCCTGTCGACTGCGCCGATGTGGAAAAGGCTTGATCCTCTCCCGATTTTGAATTCCTGGAAAAGTCGGCGTGACAAGCATAAGGACGATAAGCATAAGGACTCATCGGCTCATCGCGACGGTGATGAAGAGGCCGAAGCCATGTTCGAACGGTAAAGAATTGCCTGGTTGATCAAAGACGAAAAAGGAATAGAGCAATGATTCGTTTATCACCGGTGTCGCATATCTGTCTCGGCTTGGCGCTGTTAACGATCAGTATAATGTTCGCGGCAGACTTCATTGGCCTGATTCCCGATCAGCGTCAGATGATTGTCGCCAGTCGAAAGAAGTTCTGCGAATCACTGACATCGCAATGCGCTGCGTGTGCCCAGGAGGACGACTTGGCTGCGATCCAGGCGACGATCCAATTGATAGTAGAAAGAGACGAGGATATTCTCTCCGCTGTGATCCGTAGTGCGGACGGGAAGATTCTGGTCGAGGCCGGCGACCATCACAAACACTGGAAGAGTTCGGCAGAGGACAGATCGGCTCTGGACAATATAGAGGTGCCCATATTCAAGGGCAGTGCTCGCTGGGGTACCGTCGAGATTTGCTTCAATGAAATTGGCCCGAAAGGTATCCTTGGGTTCTGGGCGAAACCACTTATAAAGCTCATCTTTTTCACCACGTTGGTCGGCTTCGCCGCGAATATGTTTTTCATGAAACGGAGACTCCGCCACCTCGATCCGGCGTCCGTCATACCCAAGCGGGTCAAGTCCGCGCTGGACACGTTGACAGAAGGCGTCGTCCTCCTGGACCAGCACGGACGCATCGTTATGGCCAATTCCGCCTTCGCCGATGGGGTGAACAAACCTGTCGCGTCACTGCTTGGGCGGAATCCCTCAGAATTTAATTGGACCGTACCGAAATCCCCGCACCAGGCGCAGCCCCTTCCCTGGATCCAGGCCCTCCAGGAAGCCAAAGACCAGACCGCTGTGCCGCTGGCCCTTTCGACCGAGGCAGGCGGCATACGCAGCTTCCTGGTTAACGCCGCGCCCATCCTCGACACAAAAGGTGTCCAACGCGGGGTGATGGCTACGTTTAGTGACGTTACACAATTGGAAGAGAGAAGCACCCGACTCCAGGAGATGCTGCACCAACTGGAAGAATCCCGTAGCGAGATCCGGAGCCAGAGCCAAAAATTGCAGTTGCTCGCCTCGACGGATCCACTTACCGACTGCCTGAATCGCCGAGCGTTCTTTGAGAAATGCGAGGTCGATTTTTCCACCTCCAGGCGGTACGGTTACGACATTTCCTGCATCATGGTGGACATCGACAAATTCAAATCCGTCAACGACCGCCATGGACATGACGTCGGGGACCGGGTGATCCAGACGGTGTCCAATGCGCTGAAATCCTGCTCGCGGGCCAGCGATGTAATTTGCCGCTACGGTGGAGAGGAGTTCTGCGTTCTTCTGCCCTACACCAACATCCAGGAGGCCGCCATGACCAGTGAACGCTTCCGTCGCAACATCGAGTCGCAGAACCTCTCCGGTATCAGTATTACGGCCAGTTTCGGCATTTCTTCGACGGTGTTCGGAACCACAGGGGTCAAAGAACTGATCAGCCAGGCAGACAAAGCCCTTTTCCTGGCAAAAAATTCCGGCCGCAACAGGGTGGCATGCTGGGACGAAATACCCGTTGATGTTGGCGTATCGTGAGCGTCTTGTCGGGCTCATCCTTCAGATTGATAGTAGTGGCCTTGTGGTGGCGAAGTTTTTTTTGGGGGGGAGGTTGTTGCGGGTCTGTGCTACTCGCGCAGTCAGCGATATTTACGTCAAATGGAGACGAGCGGAATTGAACCGCCGACCTTCTGGTTGCAAACCAGACGCTCTCCCAACTGAGCTACGTCCCCGGCTACATTGCGGATTGTGGATTTCGGATTGCGGATTGAAAAAAACAAAGGACGCTCACCGGCTTTCTTTTTTTTAATCCGCAATCCGAAATCCACAATCCGCAATCAAATGGGCCCGGTTGGATTCGAACCAACGACCCCACCCTTATCAGGGGTGTGCTCTAGCCAACTGAGCTACGAGCCCTTTTCAATGCCGTAGGCATCCCTACGGGATTGCCAATTGCCGATTTTCAATGCCATAGGCATCCCTTACGGGATTGCCAATTGAAAACAAACAATCCACAAATGGAATAATAACACACCTGAATCCGCAGTCAATATCTCTTTGTCGGCAAGTTGGAGGAAAAACTGAACATCAAGGCGTACAAGGGAGAGAGGGGATCGGGAACCTATTCTGCCTGGCCCCTTTTCTACTATTTCCCTTTCGCTCGACGTTGCGGCAAAGCGTGTAATCGGAACTTCAACAACGTCACCCGGCTGCTGCCGTAACAACTGCACGACACGTAGGCGAAATCCCCTTGTGGGCCGGAACCAACCACCGCACCGCCAATATCGTTGAACAGCGGCACGAGCACCCCCTGCTTTTGGTCGCCTCCAAGATACAGCGTAAGCGTGTCCTTCCCGGACGAGTGGAGCCGCACGCCGCGGCCTGTCTTCGGGTCCACCTTCTTATGGCCCCAAGGCTTGCGGTCTATTATGCCCCTCAGTTCCTTCGGGAGCGCAGAGGCCTCAACATATCGCACCTTCTGCGATCGCAGGTCCACGATGGCGTATCGGTCTTCCCTCTCAGCGGGAAGGGTTACAGCCGCCGTTTTCCCGTCTTTCGTCACCACCACGCACCACGGAAGGTCCCGCAACGGTATTCGGGCAAGCACCTTCAATTTCGCCATATCCATGACGACGAGCCTCTTGCCACTCTCGTCGGAGATGACCGCTTTGTTCTTGCCGAAGAACGCGACGTCCACGGGTTTTCCCCCCACGGGGATCGTGCCGACGCACCGGTTGGCTCGCAGGTCCGCCACGGACAGGCAGCCGCTGTCGCAACAAACATATGCCAGGTTACCGTCCGGCGAGAGGATCACGTTTCCCGGATGACGAACGCTGGTTATCCGCTGAAACGTACCCTTGCGGAGATCATAGATGAATGGGCAGCCACCGCCACCACCCAAGCCGACGAGCCGTTCGGGCTTATCAGTCCATCGGATAGCAACCACTTCCCTGAAGCTGTTGGGGTACTTCGTTGGCAGCGGGATCGGCCGATCGAATCGTCCGCGGGCAACGTTGAAGCGGAGAATCTTGCTCTTCAGCGCGATGAAGATTTCGCGCCCTGCCGCGTCGGCGCATGCGATCGTCGGAAGCCCGCTGAAGGAAGATCGCGCGATTGCCTTCATCCGCTTCGTGTCGATGATAGCGACGCGACTCTCGCCGATGGCCGCCACTCGCCCCGGTTTCAGGAATTGGAGTCGTAGAATCTTGAAGTCGAGTTGCAGGGATTCCGTTGGCTTGGTCTTCCCGGACGGATAGGCGCGGAGTACATTCTGCTTGTCAGGTGTCGCCAGCAGCCGACCACCCGCGTCTAAGGTCAAGGCTATGTGGTGCCGGTCCTTCCAGTTCCTTAACCCAGTGTTGTTCCCAGACAGCGGGGGTTTGGTGGGTGGGGGCGGGCCTCCGATTTGCTTCCATGTGCCGGTCTTCAGATCGACGCGGAACAACGCGGGCGGAACGTGTCCGTAGCAAGAGCTATCACACGGCTGCGATACCAGCCACGCCCATTTGCCGTCTTTGCTGAAGGCGGCCGCCGCCACACGATACAAACGCCAGTCATCCACGGTTACAGAACGTATCTGTCGGCCCGTTTCCGTGTCGAATACGCGAATGACGGCGCCTCCGCCGCCTGATCGCTTTGCCTCGTCCACAACGTAGAGCCGTTTGTCCGACTGCCGGCAGTGGATAACAAAGGGGTTGTTCAGGTTGCCGAACGTGCCAAGAATCCGGCCCGTGGTGGCGTCAAAGCAAACGACCGTTCTCGCCAAGCTCAGGCAGATCCACGCCCGTTTGCCGTCCGGTGATAGCGTCAGATCCTCGCCCCGATTGATGCTGCCGAGACGTATCTCCGCTGCCAGGTAACGGTCGTAGGCAGCATAACTATCAGCCGGGCGGCTCTGCGCGACAACAAACCCGGCCGACCCAAGCAAACAAAGGCAGGCGGTAAAGGCTCTAACTACCATCGAAGCATTCTCAATTATGTTGGTTCCATTGCCGTACACACCGTTAGACGGGCGTGGTGGCTTAATGTTCCGAAAGAGTAGCATTTTTTCTGAAAACCAAGAAGAGACCACCGTTTGCTTCGACAGGAAAAAAGGTCAGGAACCTTTCGTGCTCGCTGACGGTGCTTTTTATGGAACATTCGGCAGGTAGGCGCCCATTTTCAGCAGTCGGTTTTGTAACTCCGCCACATCGAGGTTGCGGGTGTCGGTGGCTTTTTCGACGGCTAATGCCGCAGCGGCGCCGGCGGCTTGTCCTGTGATGTAGCAGCCCGGCATCACGCGTACCGAACTCTGCATAAATCGGTCCGCACTGATGCACCGCCCAGCCACCAGGACATTGTTCAATTTCTGCGGGACCAGGCAGCGGTACGGAATACCGTAATTTTCGCCCGGAGCCAGGCGCAGATTATCCCACTCATCCTTGAACTTGTCATAGTCGGCTTGGTCCGTCCCGGCAGGATGTATATCGACCGGATAGGAATACCGCCCTATCTCGTCTTCGAAGACAGCCCTGCTCTTAAAATCGTCCAGGCATAACACGTAATCGCCCATTATCCGCCGCGTTTCCCGCAGACCCAACAGCGAACCGGTGGCGACCAACTCCATCTTCTCGAAGCCTTCGAGATACTCCTTGTAGTAACGCTCGTATTCGAGCATCGACTTTCTGCCCCAGACGAGGCCTTTGGTTAACGACTTTTCATCCGTACCGTCGGTCCCGAAGGTGTGTCCGATATTTCCGCCGCCGATGTTTTCCGACACCGGCCACATTCCCGGCAGGTGGCGGTCATGGTGGGTAAAGACATTGTCCTTGAAAGCATCTTCCAGCCTGGCATTCTGACGGGACAGGTCGGATTTTTTCCATGCCTCAAAGTCGATATTTGCCCACACGCTGCAGAGTGTTCCGGGCATGAGGTTGCCCTGCTTGTCGCCTTTCTCGAACGGTGCTCCGGCCAGAAAAGCCAGGTCTCCGTCGCCGGTGCAGTCGATGTAAATCTTTGCCTTGACGGCGAATATGCCGCTTTTTGCGGCGCAGATGGCGGTGGCGACGCGATTACCATCCGTCTCGACGGCAATTAATTGTGTACAAAAAGTAAATTCCACTCCGGCCTCTGTTACCAGTTCGTCATAGACGCGTTTGAGGATTTCGACTTTTATACCGATTATATCGTCGTTGCTGTTTTCGATCTTGTCACCCGGGCCGGTGCCGCCAACCGATCGCAAACGGGTGAGGATTTCTTCGCCGAATCCGCTGGCGAGGAAATTAACACCGTCTCCGAATTGCATAAAGGCAGGGACCAAGGCGGCTGTTCCCATCCCACCAAAGCAACTATGCCCTTCAGCCAGGAAGACGCTCACCCCCTGCCGGGACGCCGCCGCCGCCGCCGCTGCGCCTGCCGGACCTCCGCCGGCGACGAATACGTCCACCTCGTGACGGACGGGAACCTCACGTTGGAAAACGATGCGTCCGGTTTGTGCATCCTTTGTCATAATCCTTCTCGCTTTCGATGTCTATTTCTTCGTCGCGCAAATAACCACAGTAAGATATTCCATCTGTCCGTCTTCGGCGCTGAAGCGCCCGTTCAGGTAAGACTGTACTTTTCGGAGGTAATCCGAATCCAGCACGGCCAGCGGTTGAACTTTTATATTCTCCCACCCATTATCCGCGAGGATTTCGCTATATTCAACCGGTCTGATGCGATTCGGCTGGCTCACATATCTGCAAAGGCGATAGTAGAAATCCGAGTAGCGATAGATGTTCAGCGGGTCCAGGTCACGGAGCCAACGGGTGTGCGTCTGAAGATCAATCACAGCCAGGAAAACCGCTCCGGGACGGATTACTTGATTGAGTTGCTTGATTGTTCGGGCTACATCGTCGAAATGTTCAAACGCAGCCTGGCTTAAGACGAAATCCACACCTTCGCCGTCCAATACGGAAAGGTCGAAATCCTCCCGCCAGAGGTAATTCAGTCGGTCATTTTGCCCCGATTTAGTCCGCTCCAACTCTCGGCGTAATTCATCGACAACCGCTTTATCCAAATCATCTGTTTCGAGGCGGCGGAAAAGGGCTTCGTAGAATTTTTCGCTGCTTTGGGCCAGGAGGTCGTGCGCGTCAATGGCGTTGTATTTTCGTGCGCCTTTGGCCAGAAGGATAAGCCCTATTCCCAGGTCCTGGCCCGGGCCTAGTTCGAGGATATTTTTACCGTTTATTTCCGGCGGATTGCCGAGATATGTATTGAGATACGCCAGCCAGTTATCAACGACCTCGAAATCGTATTTTACACACCGGTCGATTTGGGCTGGTGAAAAATCCCTTGGCCTGCGGTAGCCAAGCAAGGCGTACCGGAGTTTATTGGCTGCCAGTGCGGCAGCGCCCAGGACGTGATACGTTCGATTCCGCACACGCGGCAGGCTTAATGTTTGGACATCAACCATCGCCCGATGAATTTCCACCCTGCCCCTTCGCCAACCTGCGGAGTTCTTCCTGCCAGGCAACAGTAAGAGTGATTCTTTTGCCTTCCTGCATTATGCAATACTGGGTTACGTCTTCGTCGTTAAGGTATCTCCGTTTGACTTCTTCCTGAACGGCAGACTCATCCCAATCGGGATATTGAGAAGCGACGATTGCATTTACATGCCTACGCGTGAATCTATTCGCTTCATACATAAGACCTATACGCTCTGCCGGCGTTTTACGACGCAGAAAATCGGCTGTCGCATCGTCCACAACCCCAATCTTGTCGGCATTGATACAATGTTTCATAATTTTCCCCTTATCACCGCCGCTTTTTTTTGCGTTTATTCCGTTGTTTTTTGGTCAGGCGTTTGGAGCGTTGTTTGACCTTGAATCCGCCGCCGCCGAACATGTCCATATTTCCCATCTGCTTGGCGAACTGCATACGGTCGCGCATACCCATCCCGGCCATTTGTTTCATCATACCGGCAGCAGCGGTGAAAGACTTGACCAGCCCGGAGACGTCCTGCGTCTCGCTGCCGCTGCCGCGTGCAATCCGACGCCGGCGCGAAGAGTCGATAGCCGACGGATTTGACCGCTCTGCCTTGGTCATGGAGTTGATAATCGCCTCCATGTGGTCAATCTCGCCGCCGTCGAAGTCCATGTGCTTGAGTTGGTTTCCGACGCCGGGCATGAGTTTGAGGATGTCCTTCATCGGACCCATTTTTTTCATCTGCTTCATCTGTCCGAGGAAGTCGTCGAGCGTCAGCGCGCCCTTGGCCATCTTGGCTTGGAGCGCCTCGGCCTGGTCGGCGTCGAATGTCGCCTGGGCCTTTTCAACCAGCGTTACAACGTCGCCCATTCCGAGGATTCGCCCAGCCATGCGGTCGGGGTGGAATTCTTCGATGGCTTCGAGTTTTTCGCCTACTCCGATGAATTTGATGGGTTTTCCAGTAACGGCTTTGACCGACAATGCCGCTCCGCCGCGAGCGTCGGAATCAAACTTCGTCAGTATCACGCCGTCGAGTTCCAGGCGGTCGTTGAACTCCTTTGCCGAGTTGACGGCGTCCTGACCGGTCATTGCGTCGCAGACGAGGTAAATCTGGTGCGGGCTGACGGCGCGGGCGATGTCGGCGGCCTCTTTCATCATCTCTTCGTCGATGTGCAATCGGCCTGCGGTGTCGATAATGACCACGTCACGTTCGTTTTCGTTCGCCCATGAGATGCTCTTGCGCGCGACGCGGACGGGGTTCTTCTCACCTTCGAGTCTGAAGCACGGCACGGATACCTGTTCGGCCACCACGGACAACTGCTCGACGGCGGCAGGTCGCTGGAGGTCGCAGGCGACAACCATCGGGTGCTTTCCCTGTGCCTGCATAAAACGGGCGAGTTTCCCGCAGGTGGTCGTCTTTCCGGAACCCTGCAGGCCAGCCATCATCACAATCGTCGGAGGAGGCGAGACGTAGTAAATCCGCGTATCGACCGGGCCCATCAGATCGACCAGTTCGTCATGGACGATCTTGACCATCATCTGGCTCGGATGGAGGCTCTTGATAACTTCCTGTCCGCGTGCTTTTTGAACGACGGATTCGCAGAACTCGCGGACGACTTTGTAGTGCACGTCGGCAGCCAGCAAAGCCTGGCGAATATCTCGCATCGCGTCCTTGACGTTCTGGTCGGTGATCTTGCCCCGGCCGGACATCTTGTGAAAGATCCCGGAGAATTTATCTGTCAACGCTTCAAACATAATCTGTGGAGAATAACAGATTCGCGGAATTCGTGAAAGGAATGTTTCCCAAGGGGATGCTTCGCATAGCGGCGGTCGGCTTGCGGTGAGAAGTTAAACATTAAAATCAAGTTCGTTACCCCCCGTTCCGTGCGGGTTGAGTCGGTGGCGAAGGTTCCATCCCTCGCGGATCGATGTCCAGCGGGATGCAGGCCAGGATGAACTCGGCGGCGGCTTTGCCGTCTTGACGCAAAAGGCGGATTTCGTTTTCTGCAGGCCTCCGGAGTGCGTCTTCCACCACCGAGGCAGAGTCCGATACCGCCGACAGCGACTCAGCGGGAAAGAGCCAAACCGGTGGTTCAGCGCCTTGGCCATTAATTGGATGCACGGTTTGTGGAGTCGTCTGGAACCTCGAATAGAGAAATACGCCAACGGCAAGCATTATCATCGCCGCAACGGTCCAGGCCACTGCGGAGCGCCGCAGGTGCAGCCGCCTTGCCGGCGTCGTCGATTCACCGGATGATTCCCGGACAGGTCGGCACCGGCGCAGTATCTCCTCATGCAGTTCCGGCGAGACGCTGAAATCACCCAGGCATGCCTCATCGTTCAGCCGTTCCGCCATACCCAGGCACTGTTGGCGAAAGTGTGCGCAGGCCCGGCAACGCCGGACATGCCGATCCACCACCCATGGCAACGGTTTGACCGTATCCATAGACCGCGAAATAAACCATCTATGCAGGATGCAGAACATTATCGGCCTCCCTTGATCCGACCGGCTGGGCATGGCGCACCAGTCGGCCTGTCTGAAACCTCGACCGGTCGCAACTTCCGCGACAGGCAAGATCGACCACGAAATAAAAGAACCTTAACATGGGTCTGTGTCTTATCCATTACTCGTGAAATCTCCTTCACCGACATCTCCTCGGCGTATCGAAGCCACAAGGCCAAGTGCTGATTCTCCGAGAGCACTTCGGCCGCCAAGGCCCAGAGATTTTCGGTTTCTTCCCGTCCGGAGACGATCTCCGCCGGGTCCGTCTGCCCTGGCTTAAGGTTTCGGGCGGACGGGAGTAATTGTTCTTTCGACTTTCGAAAGTGGCTGCACGCCAGGCGTGAAGCGATGGTGAACAGCCAGGTAGTAACCTTCCACGCCGGTCTGTACAACCGGATTTTCTGATAGGCCCGCGCGAACGTCTCCTGGAGGAGGTCCTCGGCATCCTGCACGTGCCCGGTTCGCCGAACGAGAAACCGCAGGAGCCGACCTTCGTGCCGGTTCACCAGTTCTGCAAAAGAGGCCGAAGAACCCGCCTGCGCGCCGCAGGCGAGTTCTTCATCGCTAAGTGCAGACAGTTCGTCCGGTGATAACGGTTCCGATCCGGCCATAGTGTTTCCTATTGAGACTCGTCTTTGTTCTCATCCTTGCCGGCGGCATGTTTTTTCTTCATGGCGGTCTGCATCAAGGTCAAAGTATCTTCGACCGGATACTTGATGCTTACGGATACTTTCTTGTCCTTCCGATCGATCCTGATTGCATCGATTACTTTCTCCACTATTTTGGCGTTTTCCTGATCACCGTTCTCTTCCTGCATCGCCAGTGACGCCATTGCCAGCATTCCCTGTGCAGCCATGTGTATCTTTCGAGCGTCTTTGGCCGTAATCATCACCAGATCGAATGCGGCAAAAATATTCTTGTCCACTTCGCCCAATTCGAATCTCGCGCTTTGAGCCTTCTTCAAAAAGGCGGCGTGCCGTCTCTTTTTCCCAGCAGCCTTTTTCTTGAGAGCATCCGCCATTTTATCAATGCCCGTTACGGCTGCGACCACAAACGAACCCTTGGAGGGAGTAAGCATCTCGGTCAGCGGATTGTCCTTGGTAAGTGGTTTTCCCTTACCGTCCAGCAAGTCCAGTACCTCTTTGACACGAGCCAGGTCCGCGCCGGCGATGACGATACCGTCGCTGTGGAAACAGGCCAACCGTTCGCCCGGTTGTTTGGCGCGTTTGGGCCTTTTTTTAGGGGTGAAGGTGTAGATCGTGTGGTCGCCGTAAGTCTGGGTGCCGCTAGCGTCGGTGATCTCGAGCACCTTCTTGATCCCGGCCTCCTCGTACCTGTGATCAGCCACCGCCACGGCGTCCGTCTCCTTGCAGGTCGGGCCGAAGAGCGTCAGGGACTTCACTTTACCGAGAATCTCCCAAAACTCAACGGCCTTTTCCACGCGATCTTTCGGCACGGGGGAATCTTCGGCAGTGATTATTTCCAGTATTCC
>JAUVIQ010000110.1 GCA_030592655.1 Planctomycetales bacterium
GATGGTTATACGATGCTGCGTGATACTGCCAGGAAAACATGGTCTCTGTCGGCCAGTCCGGGCAGGGACAGGCTGGGTCGTCCCGCTGTGCAATTCAGCCTGGATCGTCGCGGCGCCAAACTCATGGGGGCTCTGACCGGGGCGCACTGCAAGACCAAGGATCGTCCGGGACACTTCATGGCCATCCTGCTGGATGACGAGGCGTATTCGGCGCCGGTGCTCCAATCGACAATCTACGACAGCGGTATCATCGAGGGCGATTTCACTGCCGATACGGTGCGCGAACTGGTCCGCATACTCGAAGCCGGCGCACTGGCAGGAAAGGTCAACGAAAATCCAGTCAGTATGAAGACAGTTGCTCCCAGTATCGGAAAGGACAACCGCGACGCGGGATTTCTGGCGGCCATCTGGGGACTCATCGGCGTGGCTGCATTTATGATAATCTATTACCTCGCCGCCGGCGCAATCGCCGACGTGGCGCTGGTGCTTAACATCGTGCTTCTTCTGGGGGCGATGAGTTTCATCGAGGCGGTCTTCACGCTTCCGGGTATCGCGGGCATCATCCTGACCATCGGTATTGCCGTCGATGCCAACGTGCTGATATTCGAACGTCTGCGAGAAGAGCAGAAAAAGACACAATCCATGCGAATCGCTATCCGCAACGCATACTCCAGCGCCGCAAGGGCCATTCTCGACGGAAACATCACCACGCTTCTGACCTGCGTTATCCTCGGATGGGTCGGTTCCGAGGAGATCGTCGGATTCGCCATCACGCTTGGGTTCGGCGTGATGTTCAGCCTGTTCACCTCCCTTCTGGTAACGCGCTGGATATTCCAGTTGCTTCTGGAGTTGGGATTGATAAAGGACCGCATCCGCATGGCGGCGTTTATCGGCGTTCCGAAGATTAACTGGCTTGGTAAGCGGAAGATTTTCTGGGTCTGCTCGATCCTGCTGGTCGCCGCGGGCATCGGTTCGCTGGCGTCGCAGGGAACGGATATTCTAGGCATCGAATTCAGTAGCGGCACGCAGGCGATATTCTCATTCAAGCCGGGCGTGATGGTTCCGGGCAAGGACGGAGAAGACGTAATGCCGCAGCGGAAGCAAATCGAGGCTGCATTGAAGGACAAAGCCCTCGCCCTGTCCGAAGACACCGACGACGCTGTAAGATCGGAAAATCAGACAAAACTCATCGAAATCATCGGAATCCCCGCGACGCTCCCGAATGCCGACAATACAACCGACGAGCTCCTTGACGAGCTCCTTGAGAAGTTCGACACCGACGGTAACGGGCAAATCAGCCAGGCGGAATGGTTGGCCGGTAAGGCGGCTGAAAGATCGGAAAGTCTGAAAAAACTCATCGAAACCATTAAAGTCGAGACGCTCCTGAATCCCGACAATGCAACTGATTACCTCGATAAGTTCGACACCGACGGTAACGGTCAAATCAACCTCGCCGAATGGTTGGCCGGTAAGGGCGAAAAGGATTTCTTCGCCGCTGTGGATACTGACGGCAATGGTAAAGTGAACCGTGAGGAATTGGTTTCCTCTCTGCCGGAGCGGTCGTATCAGGTTTCCACGACGGTTGCCGACGTCAAGTTGTTACGGGAAGTGATCGAGGGCGTATTTGTCGGCGTTCTGGACGTGCGGACCAGTGTGAAATTTGAACTCTGCAAAACGGGTCAGGTTCCGGGTCTTAACGTGGAGGTTGACAGTTCCGGTAGTGGAATTACCTATATTTCGTCGGGCCTCGCCGAAAACGTTTCTCCGGAAATGCAGACAAGGTTCGTTGACTTCACCGGCGGGTCGATGGTCGTGGTGCAAAATGTCAGCCCGCCCCTGACCGAAGCCGATCTGGCCGGACGAATCCAGACGATGCGTTTGCAATCTGATTTCGCCGATTACCAGTTCAACCGCACCGTTGTTGTTGGGTTGAAGGCGGACCCGAAGGTCGAGGGCTTCGACTCGCTGGCGGTCCTGGCGCTGAACCCCAATATCGATTACATCGGAAGACCTGAAGAGTGGAAGAAATTCGCCGAAGGCGAACTGAACCTGCTGAAAGAGTCTCTGACCAGGGCGGAATCGCTTGAGTCGGTCTCGAAATTCGACCCGGCAATTGCCGGAAGGGCTTCGCAATTGGCGATTATCGCCTTCATATTAAGTTGGTTGGCGATTGTCGTATATCTCTGGTTACGCTTCGGTTCGGCGCGATGGGGTCTGGCGGCTGTGATCTGCCTGGTGCATGACGTAGTAATCGCCGTGGGAATGGTGGCGTTGGCTGCCTTCGTTCACGACAACGTGGTGGGGCGGTTCCTTCTGGTTCAACCGTTCAAGATAGACATGGCCGTCGTCGCGGCCTTCCTGACGATTATCGGGTATTCCGTCAACGACACTATCGTCGTCTTCGACCGTATCCGCGAAAATCGCGGAAGACTCGACAGCGTGGACGAACCGATTATCAACCGCTCGATAAACCAGACCATCAGCCGGACATTACTGACGACAACCACTACGCTCATTGCCGTGGTGGTTATGTACATCTTCGGCGGAGCCGGTATTCACGCCTTCACCTATGCCCTGCTGATCGGTGTTATTGTCGGAACGTATTCGTCCATAGCGATCGCCAGCCCGCTGCTTCTGGGCATCAAAAAAGCCCTCGCAAGGCGAGCGGAAAAAGCGACCCGGGTATCGGCGAAATAACGACGATATAACGATGGATCAAATCGACAAACGTCGGCGGATGTATCTTCGGCTTACCCTTGCCGACGGGGTCGGTGCGATTACGATCCGGCGACTCGTCGATCATTTCGGCGACATCGCCGCTGCCGTTTGTGCTCCGGTGGGGAAGTTGCGGCAGGTCGAGGGTGTCGGTGAAAAGACGGCTGATGCTATCGCCGACGTTGACGAATCGGCGGTCGATGAAGAACTCGCCTTGGCTGATAAACACGGTGTGACGGTGCTTTGCGTCGAAGATGCCGCATATCCAGCTGCATTGAAGAACATTTACGATCCCTCGCCTGTGCTGTACGTTCGCGGTGAACTTACCGAATCTGACGCGGTGGCCTTGGGTGTGGTCGGTTCGCGCCGATGCACTCATTATGGCCTGGAGCAGGCGGACCGATTCGGCGGGCTGCTCGGAAGGGCGGGATTCACCGTTATCTCCGGCGGTGCTCGCGGAATAGACACCGCCGCCCATCGCGGGGCCTTGACAGCCGGCGGAAGGACCGTCGCCATAATGGGATGCGGCCTGTGCGAAACCTACCCGCGCGAAAATAAAAAACTCTTCGAGCAGATCATCGCCGATGGGCGCGGGGCCGTTATCAGCGAACTGCCCATGCAAATCGGCATCAAGGGCGCTAACTTTCCCAGACGCAACCGCATCATTTCAGGCCTGGCGCTGGGCGTTCTTATCGTCGAGGCGGCACGTCGCAGCGGTTCGCTCATCACGGCGCGGTTGGCGCTCGAGCAGAGCAAAGAGGTTTTCGCATTGCCGGGCAGGGTCGATTCACCCTTCAGCGCCGGGACCAACAGTCTCATCTCCGCAGGATCAGCCGCTCTTGTGCAGAACCTGGAGGACATTCTGGACGGGCTTGATCGCGTCGGCGAGGTGCTCGCCGACGAAGGCGCTGCCGAGCCGATCGCCCGAAAGGTGAACCTGACCGAAACCGAGTCGGCCCTTTTGGAGCACCTACGTGCGGCGGAACTGTCGCTGGACGAACTGATCCGCCTTTCCGGTTTATCGTCTTCCGAAACCACCGCTGCGATGACCATGCTGGCGATTAAGGGAATGGTCGATCAGAAACCCGGCGGCGTTTTTACCGCACGCTCGGCGAAGGGGTAGCCCGGTCGAAAGTGTGTTTTAACTTCCCCGGCGAACCGGTGTCGCCGTACAATGCGGCCATGGAATTCTACTACCACGAACTCGACAATGACGTCCTGATCATCTCGGCCGACGGCGGGATCGACCGGCACACCAGCAAGGAGTTCGTCCAGGACGTTCTTGATCTGATAGAGGCTGGGATCAGGAAGATCATCATCGACTGCGAGAAGTTGTCCTACATTTCCAGTTATGGTTTGGGCGTCCTGCTCCACGTGCACAAGCGGGCCAGGACGGCGGGCGGCGAGGTAAAGATCGCCAACGTGCACAGCCGAGTCGCCGCAGTGCTGAACCTGACGCACCTCAACAAGGTCTTCGGGATCTATCCCGATGTGAACCGAGCCCGCCTGGAGTTCCGCCCGAAAGACGCGGACGCATAGCCCGCGCCGCGGCATCAGACGGAGCCGGCGACTTTTGTGAGGACTTTTTCCAGTACATCCGCCGCCTGATCCGCCTGTTCAGCCGTCAGCACCAGCGGCGGCTGGAGGCGAACGACGTTACCTAGCGAACCGCCCACCCCCACGAGCACGCCGGCCTCGCGGCACATCGCGCGGACCTTGCGGGCCTCTTCGGCGGCGGGGGTCTTGGCGGCATCCTTTATAAGTTCCACGCCGATCATCAGTCCCTTGCCTCGGACGTCCCCGACCAGCGAGCAATTCTCCTGAAACTTTCTTAGTCGCGCTAAAAGTTGCTCACCGCGCTGGGCGGAGTTCTCGCAGAGTTTCTCCTCGACGATGACGTCGATGTTGGCCATTGCGGCGGCGCAACATATCGGATTTCCCCCGAACGTCGAGAGGTGGTCGCCCGGCGTGAAGGCTTCGGAGACGTCGCCGCGGGCGATGAACGCGCTGATGGGGAATCCGTCGGCTATGCCCTTGGCCATGCACATAATGTCCGGTTCGACGCCGTAATGCTCGATAGCGAAGAATTTCCCCGTCCGTCCGAAGCCGCTCTGCACCTCGTCGGCGATGAACAGTCCTCCGTCGCTGCGAATGATCTCCGCTGTGATTTCAAAATACTCGGGTGGCGGGACGATGATTCCGCCTTCGCCCATTACCGGTTCGGCGATGAAGGCCGCGACGTCCCCGGATGTCTGGTAACGCAGAACGTCTTCGAGATAGTGCGCGCAGGCCACGTCGCAGGAGGGGTATTGAAGTTTGAACGGGCAGCGATAGCAATGCGGCGCAGGTGCGAACGCCACGCCGGAGAGGTAAGGCCCGGACCCCTTCTTGCGTCCGCGATTGCCGGTAATCGACAGCGTCCCGACCGTCCTGCCGTGGAAACTGTGCGTCAGGCAAACCACTTCTTTGCGTCCGGTGAATTGCTTGGCGAGGCGCATCGCGCCTTCAAGCGCCTCGGCGCCGCTGTTGCCCAGGAAACTCTTTTGCAGCGAGCCCGGTGAGACCTCGGACAGTTTTTTGGACAATTCCGCAGCCGGCGGGTTGTAATAAACGTAAGTGCAGCAGTGGACGAGTTTGTCCATCTGCTCTTTGGCGGCGGCGAGCACCTTTGGATGCCCATGTCCGGCGTTGACCACGGCTATTCCGCTGAAGCAGTCCAGGTATTCCTTTCCGTCAGCGCCGGTCATCGTGCATCCACTGGCCTGCTCGACCACCACCGGCTCGAATCCGGCGACCATCGAAGTAATCATGTATTCGTCGTAGAGTTGCTTTGTATCCATCGTAAGTATCCTCATGCACTTGCGATTATTTTCTTCCCCATACGCTTCCGGTTTTTCCGACGCCGAACCATCGTTCGATGACGGCCTTTTTCTGTGTGTAGAATTCCACCGAGTCCGGGCCGTGGGCGCGGAGGTCGCCGAAGATGCTGTCCCTTCTTCCTCCGAATGAGAAGAACGCCATCGGTGCGGGCACTCCGGCGTTGATCCCTATCATGCCGCAATCGACCCGATTACGGAAATACCGCGCCGCTCCGCCGGAACTGGTAAAGATGGAGTTGCCGTTGCCGTAGGGGCTGGCGTTGACAAGTTCCAGCGCCTCGTCCAGGTCCGCCGCACGCATGACCGACAGCACCGGGCCGAAGATCTCGTCCCGTGCGACCTGCATCTCAGGCCTGACGTTATCGAGGATACTCGCTCCCAGGAAGAATCCGTCGGGAAACTCCTCGACCTTCGCTCCGCGTCCGTCAAGCGCCAGGGTCGCTCCTTCTGCCAGGCCGATCTCGATGTAACCCTCGCTTCGCTTCTTGCTCTCGGCGGAGATGACCGGGCCCATTCCGGTGGATTCATCCATGCCATTGCCGAGTTTCAACGCACCGGCCTTCTCAATGATGCGCTCGAGGATCGGCTCTGCGCCGGCGACGGCCACCAGCACGCTTACCGCCATGCAGCGCTGGCCGGCGCAGCCGTAGGCCGAGTGGACGATGTTGTTGACGCTTTGTTCGACGTCGGCGTCGGGCATGATGACGATGTAATTCTTGGCCCCGCCGAGTGACTGGACGCGTTTGTGATTGCTCGTCGTCAGTTTCCAGACGCTCTGGGCTGCACGCGTCGAACCAACGAACGAAATCGCGCTGACATCGGGGTTGGTGATAAGCGCCTCGAAGGTCTCCCGCTGTCCCTGGACGACGTTCAGTACGCCGTCGGGAAGTCCGCCGTCCTTGAATATCTCGGCTATCAGCGTCGCCGTCGCCGGGCACTTCTCCGACGGTTTCAGCACGAACGTGTTTCCGCAGGCAATGGCGACGGGGTACATCCACATCGGTATCATCGCCGGGAAGTTGAACGGACAGGCCCCGGCGACCACGCCCAGAGGTTCGCGGTAGATGTATCCGTCAACGCGCCTGGAAATATTCTCTATGAAATCGCCTTTCGACATCGAAGGCATACCGCAGGCGAATTCGAGCACCTCCAGTCCGCGACGTATCTCGCCTTCCGCCTCGGAGTACAACTTGCCGTTTTCGGCGACGACGGTCTCGGCAATGTCGTCCATGCGCTGTTCGAGCAGTTCCTTGCAGTGTAAGAGTATGCGGCATCGGCGTACTACCGGCGTATCGCGCCAGGCCGGAAAGGCCTCGACCGCTGTCGCGACGGCATCGGCGACATCCTCGGCTGTGGAGTAACCGAGTTCGACGACGACGGATTTCCCGTCGGTCGGATTGATGATCTGGTGTTTCCGGTCGGCTCGCTGGTCAAGCCGTTTACCGCCTATCAGGTTCTTAAGTTGTTTTGCCATTTTATTTTCCTATTGAAGTTGAATCCGCTCCCAATGCGGAAGCCGCGTATATTACGGCCTCTGCCCGAAACAGGGCAACCATAAATTTCCAAGGGACAGGCAAACACCGTGCTCACGGCATCCGGCAAAAGAATCGTAGAAACAGTGGGTCGTTTTCGCTAACACGGATATTGCCCTTCGGGGTGCTTCCGGCGTTACCACAGATGTCGCATAATCATGCCGGCAAATTTAAAATTGACGAAGTAATAGTATCATCTAACCGGTTAATTGATTAGATTGAGTCGGTTTGGTGAAACTATGGCGTCCAATTTGTGTGCTGCTTGTTTCGGCATTGTCGGTTTTGACCGGCTGTAAAGACCCGGAAGGGCCCCTGCCCCCTCACGGCAATCTTCCGACCCTCAAAGGCGTTCCGCTGGAACCCTTCGATAGCACAGAGAAGCAAAACTCCCGCGACTTCGTCCTGGTGGTACGGACGAACCTGATAATCGTGCAGATGCCTGTCGGGTCGGTGAGCAGTTCGGAGGATTTGTGGAGTTACCTCGATGAAGAACCGGCGGGCGCTCACGTTGGTTCGGCCTTGGCGTACAACGGTATCCGCGTCGGATTGGGTCGCAAGAGCGCATGGAAAGACATCACCGCCATCCTTCAGCGTCTTACGGGGCAACCGCTGACTCGCACCTCGCTTCTGTCCAGACCCGGAACGCCCATGCCGATAGTCTTCAAGTCTAAACAGAAATCGCAGACAATCTTCACCTACCGTCGGGACGCCTCGCTCGTCGGGCGGGATTATCCTGCCGGCGACAGCGTGATGGTAACGACAGCGACGATAAACTACGACGACCCTTCGGCTGTTCACGTGACGGTAGCGGCGGCGATTCGCTCGAACCAGCGACGCCGAGGATATACTAAACGTTCAGGAAAATTCGCCTTTACCTCCGAACCGATCTATTACCGCCTCGACGGTATGGATTTCAGATTCAAGGTTCCACGGGGCGATTTTATTCTCATCGGTCCCGCGTCCGAAGCGCAACGACCCAGCAGTCCGGGATATCATTTCCTGATACGCCAGAGGAAGGCTCTTCAGTTCGAGACGGTCGTGATAATCGCGCCGGAAGTCTTCAAAGCGCCGGTCAAAAGACAGTAGTCGGTAGCCGGGAAAAGATGTCTGCTTTTACCGACTACCGGATACTAACTTGCGGAGAGGCGGATGGTCGGTTCCGTTTTCGAAGAAAGTTGGTTTATATTTACCTGCCCGGTCTGGCTGGTCGCGCTTCCACTGGTGTCGCTTCCGGTACTGTTGGCGTGGTTTGCCCGACGGTATGGGCGGCGAATTCCCGTCTCGGCCGTAATCGTGCAGTGCATCGCGCTGACGCTGGTGGTCGCGGCGACGGCGCGTCCGAAAGCGCCGATCGGAATACAGGCGGACTTACCTTACCTGCTGTTGAGCGATTTGTCCGGATCGGTACGCGGACAGTCCGCAGGACCCTTCGGGGATCGGGTCGTTAGGAAATCGGATTTTCCGTCCGGCGCGAAGGTTGAGCGGTTCGGTTTCGCCGAAGGTATTACCCGTGTAGCACAGGTTTCCGCAAAGCGGTCTGCGACAAACCTGTGCCACCATTCGACGCTTATAGCACCGGCCCTGCGGTTAGTCGCATCACGAGGCCCAAACGCCCTGTCCGCTGCGATTATCGAAACCGACGGGCGATTCGCCGACCCGGACTACTCGAGCGCCGCACAAGCCGTGGCCGAGACCGGCGTTCAGGTGTACATTGTTCCGATGGACGCTCCTCCGCCCGACGCGAGAATCGCCGCCTTCGCCGTCCGTCGAATATCCGATACGCAGGTCGAAATAACTGCCGATGTTTCCGCCAATTCGCCGTTGAAACGGACGCTGACGATAACCCGCCGAGGGCGTTCGCAGCCGATCGCCGTCCGGAAACTGTCGCTGACGGGTAATTTGCCGATTACCGTTCGAGTAACCGACGCCGTCGCCTCCGACGCATCGGCCCAATACTCGGCAAACCTTACCGGCGATACGGTTATCACCGAGAATGATTCAGCCTCGACGCTTGTCCTTCCAGCCCGGCAGGTCGTCGCCGCCGTTGGTGTCGGAAAGGACGCCGAGGGCGTGCTGCGCGAAATCCGGCGCCCCGTTACATTCATTTCGCACGATGCGATGCCGTCCGATGCCGCGACGCTTGCACGATTTTCCGCTATCGTCGTATCCGACGCGACGGGTTCGTCTCTTTCGTCGGCGCAGCGACGAGCATTGGCCCAATATGTCCGCGCGGGAGGTGGATTGACCCTTATCGGTACAGGCCCGCACGAAACGCCGTCCGACCGGGAAGACCCGCTCAACCGGGTCCTTCCGCTTCTGGCTAATCCGTTCGAGCGTCGTCCGCTGCGACTGGTGGTGCTTCTGGATAAGTCCGGTTCGATGTCCCAGCCGACTGCTCGCACCGCGGGCGGATCGGTGCAGATAAAGTTCGACCTTGCCTCCGAAGCCGTCGCCGCACTCAAAGACCACCTAACCGCACGAGATACGCTGACGGTCATCGCCTTTTCCGATCGCCCCGAAGTGGTTTATGACA
>JAUVIQ010000235.1 GCA_030592655.1 Planctomycetales bacterium
GGCACGGGCGAGACGCCCGTGGTACGTACCACGGGCGTCTCGCCCGTGCCACTAAAAAAGACTCCCGTCCCCTTTATTTGCGAATGTACTCTCGCGGGTCGGTTATGTGTCCGGTAAGCGCCGACGCTGCTGCCGTCAGCGGACTTGCGAGATAAATCTGTGCTTCCTTGTGCCCCATCCTGCCGGGGAAATTGCGATTCGTCGTCGAGATGACAGTAATCGGTTCATTCGCCCTGCCGAAGGTATCTACCGGACCGCCGAGGCACGCGGCGCAACTGGCTGGGCCTATCTTGCAACCTGCTGCCGAGAAAATCTCACGTAACGTCTTGTCGCCAACCTTGCAGCGGTCGAGGTCAGCATCGACTTGGGTCGTTGCCGGTACGATATAGGTATCGACCTTGACTGTCTTACCGGCCAGGACGGTTGCGGCTGCGATGAAATCGGTCGTCTTCCCGCCGGTGCATGAGCCGATGTATGACCGATCTATTTTCACGTCGGATTTCTCGCGGGCCGTTGCCCCGTTTCCGGGCGAGTGCGGGCAGGCGACGGTCGGCTCGATCTTCGATGCGTCCCATTCATAAACGCCTGCGTATTCGGCGTCGGCGTCGGCATCGACGGTATCGAAGGGTTTATCCGTCCGGCTTCGGACGTATTCGAGCGTAACTTCGTCGGCGGGAATTATCCCGTTCTTTCCCCCGGCTTCGATTGCCATGTTGCAGATCGTCATCCGCTCGTCCATGTTCAGGCTCATGACGGCTGGTCCGGTGATTTCCATAGCCATGTACGTCGCGCCGTCGTGCCCAATTTGTCCGATAATATGCAGGATAAGGTCCTTTGCCATCAGGTATGGCGGCATTTCGCCGTTGAATACAAACTTCAGCGTCGGCGGGACCTTAAGCCAGAGTTTTCCGGTCCCCATCACGAAGGCTCCGTCGGTGCTGCCTATACCGGAAGCGAATTGCCCGAACGCACCGTGCGTGCAGGTATGGCTATCGGTTCCGAGCAGTACCTCGCCGGGGCGCGTGTGGCCCTTCTGCGGCAGCGTTACGTGGCAGACGCCCATGTACGGTGTTTTGGTCGGGTCGCTGTAAGGCGTGGGCATTCCCTCGAAGCCCGGCGGTATGAAATCCGCGTCGTAATAGTGCCGGATGTCCTTGGCTCTGACGAATTCGCGCATAATGTCGATATTGCGGTGGGCCTTGGGATCGGCGGTGAAGATGTAATGGTCGGGTATCATCACGAGCTTGTCGGTGTCCCAGACGGCGGCGGCGGGCCCGAAATGTTCCTCGAAGATGCCGATCATCTGCGGCGCGATTACGTCATTGCTCATCAGCACATCCACGTTGACCCAGACATTTTCGCCGGGTGAGACGGACGCCTTCCCGGAATGGCGAGCAAGTATTTTCTCTGTGATTGTCATAGTGTAATACTCATTCTTTATCTTGATCTATGGAAACGTCAATCCGGTGCTCGGAGGAAAGCAGTTTGTTTAGATCATCTTCAGAAGGCACACTGAATTCTTCAGACTCACCATCAGCCGGACCTACTACGACGTAGCTAACATACTTATTCTTAGGTTTGCCCTCCAAAATATTGGACTCGTAAAAGATGATTCTTTCCAGATGGCTAGCCGGCGAAACCTGAAACTGGGCGGAATGACCAAAGATTATCACCTGAATGTGATCATTTTCGCGTTTCGTAGCGCGAAAATGTTTTGAACCGTGAAGTATCTCTGCGCGGAAGACGGCCGGCAAGGCAACCGTCTTACCTTGCCATGTCAACGTAACCTTATGGGAATCCATCCAGTCTTTCGGGCCGGCAACATCTATAATTACGTAACGTTCTAAATAATCTTCGATCTTTGCAGGGGTCTTCTTACGGCAGCCGGGTTGGCTGCTGCATAGAGTTATCAGAAGCGCAACAGTTACAAGGCCGCAAGTAGTTCTGACTCTTTTCATTGTTGTTTCACCTTTTCGATTTCCTGATCGATGATCGCCCCAAAAAAGGTGGGACTCCGCTTCACTTCGTCCCAGCCTACGGCTACCTACGTTTTCGTCGTGATTTGATTTTCGGTAGTCGTCCTGCGACGGTTCCTTCTCCGGTCGGTCGGCGGTAGCCATAGCGGACGGGCTTGGCGCGGCGGGACCGTTCCAGTTCACAGCCTTTTTCGACAATGCTGACCGTCTCGCGGAGGCTGTCGGTCATTGTGAACAGGTTCATATCTTCGGGGCTGATGGTGTGATGCCGTCGCAGCAGGACGTTGTCCATCCAGCCGGCCAATTTCCCCCAGAACGCCTTTCCGTACAACACCACCGGGAACGATTCAACCTTTCCGGTCTGGATGAGCGTCATTGACTCGAAGAATTCGTCCATCGTCCCGAACCCGCCGGGGAAGCAGATGAACGCGCAGGCGTACTTGATAAACATCACCTTGCGGGCAAAGAAGTAGCGGAAGTCCATTTCGATGTTTGTGTACGGGTTTGCCACCTGTTCGTGTGGCAAGGTGATATTCAGGCCAATGGACTTTCCACCGGCTTCGTACGCGCCGCGATTGGCCGCTTCCATTATTCCGGGACCGCCCCCGGTAATGACAGCAAAACCTTTCTTTGCCAGCATTGCGCCGAGTTTGCGGGCCTGTTCATAGTGGCGATCGCCGGGCTTCATGCGTGCGGAACCGAAGACGCTCACTGCCGGTCCGACCTGGCTCATCTCCTCGAAACCCTCGACGAACTCGCTCATAATGCGAAAGACTCGCCAGGGGTCCTCGGTGTACGGTTTGTCGTTTGGGATGTTATCCATTTTTCCGGTTACCTCAAAATCCTTTCCATGCGAACCGCCAGATAGTACCATCCATCTGTTCGATGGTACAGTCCTTGAGTAAAAATCGAGAGTGTAGTTGAGAATAGCGGGATTGCAATCCTGCTGACAGAAGAAGAAAAAGAAGAAGAAAACAGAATAGCAGGATTTCAGGGATTACTGGATTATAAGGATTGAAATAAATTAAAATCCCTGTAATCCTGTAATCCCTATAATCCCGCTATCCTCTTTTCCAACAGGAGCCGGTTGTATGCAACGAATGACTTTGACTTTAGCGGTATTGATGCTCGGCGGTTGCAGCGGAGAATATATCCTGACAGCGCCGGACGTAGCGGCCCTGTCCGGGCAGGACGCGCCGGTGGTCGTACGACTCCAGCGCCGTGAGGTTTGGCGGTACGCTCCACCGCATGGAAGTGCAGCCATCACCTTCAGGCTCGGCGAAAGGACGCCGCAATGCGCCCGGACCGACAAGAACGGTTATACAGCCGCGAGCATCAAATCGCCGTCCCAGCCCGGACGACACGAAGTTACACTGTATCACCAGGACATCAACGGCGACGAGGTTACATCCCACGCAGCCATTTACGTTTTCGACCCGGACAAACCCCTGGCTGTGGTCGATACCGACTCATTACCGAGAAGCAGTAAACTCGCAGGCCCAGCGTCGGCTTCGCTTGTGCGGATGCAATTGTCAGCCCAGTTGATTTACGTCTCCCAAAGATACGCATCCAAGCCCGCTCGCGCCCACACAATGCTCGAAAAACACGGCTATCCCGACGGGCCTGTCGTGCCGTACAGCGGGCCTAAACAATGGTGGAAATGGCGGCAAAGCGATGCGGGCGCACTGGACGAACTGCAACACCGAATACCGAAACTTCGATGGGGTGTAACGGCTGACGCCGATACTGCAAAGGCGTTCGCCCAAGCCGGTCTGGAGGTCATGTTCGTCGGAAAAACCAAAATCGCCGACGTCGAACAATTCGACTCCTGGGCGAATGCGAAAATCACTTCCACGAATAAAGCAAACTAATGACCCCGACGTCAACTATTCGGGTAATTTTTCTCTGAAGAAATCCCACACGCGGGCGGAGTAGTAGCGATGCCCGCCGGGGCCTTCGTAGAGTTCAACATTGTCGGCGACTCCCGCTGCGGCATAGACTTTCTTCAGGTTCGCAAAGCCTTCGCGCACAGCATCGATGGGGAAGATAGTATCCTTTGTGCCCGCGATTATCAGCATCGGTTTGGGCGCGAACAGTCCGGCAAGGTCGGACATCTCTGCCACCGGCTGGATGCCCGGTACAAAGTTGCACGGGCAATGCCACATCGCCATTATGCTTCCGGCGAAGGTTGAGAAATAGCAACTCGGCGCTGAGGCGGTGATACGCTTATCA
>JAUVIQ010000223.1 GCA_030592655.1 Planctomycetales bacterium
ATTAATAAGGTCCTCGAAATCCACGAGCACGTCTGTTTTCTTCCGGAGCACGCGGCGAGCACCCTTCAGACTGTCTGCCGACAACAAGGCTGTAAGTATGCTTTCAGGGGCAAGTACTTGGGTTTTTTTCCAGAGTTCCTTGAGACTTCCGCGACGCAATCTCTTGTAACTGACAATCTCAAACTTGTTTGCCAGGATATGGATATCGTCCTTCACCAAGTTCCACTGATCCACGAGCTTCGTAAGGGGAGGCTGTCCAAACTCGACGTGATAGATCCGCCACTCCCTGCCGTTCGTCAGTAGAATCCAATCGCAACCCGCGTTAATGGCGTAGGAACTAACTTGTTTAAGGTGCTTAGGCGCAAGGTTAACACCAACCCTCTTAAGCTCAACCATGACGACAGGTTTAGCATCCGGGCCTTCCTCGATCTGTATGGCAAAATCAACATGCTCAGTCGGGCCAGCCCCCTTAATAGCGTGTTCTCGCGAGAGGTGCTTAATATCGTAGCCCATGACACTCTCAAAAATACGCTCTACCCTTCGCCTTGTTTCCGCCTCATTTCCATCGCTCTTGGTAACTTCTTCGATAAGGCGTCGTGCAGATACTATTGCTCGCCTAAGGTCTGGCGGAACTACTTGTTTGGCCATATTGACATTCCTTTCTTCCGTCGAAATACGTCGGTGGTTGAATTGTATCCGAGTGAACAAGGAGCGACAAGATGAAATTGCCCTGTGGCAGGCAAACGCCGCGACCACGCCACCCTTTGTTTTTTCTTTTTTTCAATCGGAAATCCCAAAGGGACAGGTTGAAAATCGGAAATTGGCAATCGTATCAGGTTCCCATTTCTGATGACGCCAGGTACTTCTTCTGCTCTGCCGTCAGCGTGTCGATTTGGACGCCCATCGTTTTGAGTTTCAGTTTGGCAACCCAGGAATCTATTCTGGCGGGGACGGGGTGGACCGCGACGGAGAGTTTTCCTGCCTGTTTAATAGCGTATTCGCTCGCCAGGGCCTGGGTTGCGAATGACATATCCATCACGCTGGCAGGATGCCCCTCGGCGCAGGCGAGATTCACCAGCCGGCCTTCTGCGAGGATGTAAATTCGCCGATTTCCCGGCAGGACGTATTCATCGACCAGTTCCCTGACGCCTCGGTTGATTTTTTTAGCAGCCTTTTTCAGGCCGGTGAGGTTCAGTTCGACGTTGAAGTGCCCGCTGTTGCAGACGATTGCGCCGTCTTTCATCTTCCTGAAGTGCGGCACGTTGATAACGTTGATGTCGCCTGTAACGGTAATGAACAGGTCGCCGACAGCGGCAGCGGCGGCGATTGGCATGACGTCGAAACCGTCCATTATCGCCTCAAGCGCCCGGACAGGATTGACCTCGCAGATGATGACGTTTGCGCCGGCTCCGCGTGCACGGGTCGAAATACCGCGCCCGCACCACCCGTAGCCGACCACCACGACTTTTTTACCGGCGAGCAGGAAATCCGTCGCGCGGATAACGCCGTCGAGGCTGCTCTGGCCCGTGCCATAGCGGTTGTCGAAGAGGTGTTTGGTGTCGGCGTCGTTGACGGCGATGACGGGGAATTTCAATATCCCGTTTTTCTCCATTGCTTTGAGTCGGATAACGCCGGTGGTCGTCTCTTCCATTGACGCGACGATGTCGTCGGCGTATCGGCTCATATCGGTATGCAGCGCGTTGACCAGGTCGGCTCCGTCGTCCATCGTAACGGTGGGGCGGTGACGGCAGGCAGCTGCGATGTGGTCGTAGTATTTTTTGCGATTTTCCGCGCGGACGGCATAGACCTTGATACCGAAATCCTTCACCAGCGAAGCAGCCACGTCGTCCTGGGTGCTCAGCGGGTTCGACGCGCACAGCAGCAGGTCGGCCCCGCCGGCCTTGAGCGTTCGGGCGAGATTGGCGGTTTCCGCCGTTACGTGCAGGCACGCGCTCATCCGCCGGCCTCGGAGGGGCTTTTCCTTAGCGAAGCGTTTACGGATCATCTCCAGAACCGGCATGTCGCCGTCGGCCCACATAATCCGGCGTTTTCCTTCGCCGGCGAGTTTCATATCCTTCACGTCATAATCTTTTGTCTTAGCCATTGTGTCCTCTCAATCATAAAGTTCAGTGGGGCGGGCCGGTTGGCCTGCCCTACTATTGTACGTTATTGGACCTAGTTGCTGGATCGGGGGCTTATCATCAATGATGCATCATCGGAAAATACGAAATCTTATCTCCTTGATACCACGCGGTCTTGTAATGCCGACCAGTTCGTATGTCTATATACACATAGTACGTCGCCGTACCGTTCGTGCAATCATTACAGATTCCTCTAATAGGTCTATCTGGGCCTCCTGTTGATTCTACCCAGTCTTCCCAATAACCCGTACCACGGCATGCGGCGCATTGGGCTGTATATTTCTCCCCAGTGTACACAACAAATTGACAGTTCCCACATTTGGGACACCGATTTGCTGAACTTGATATTTTACTCCCACAGTCCGGACAAGACACCAATGGCATTTTCAGTCACCTCCACTTGACTGGATAATACCGGCCATTGATCCACGTCGCTGTCGACTTTCTCCAGTCATTAGTCGGCGGGCCAACCGGCCCGCTGACGAACTGGGGTGGGCATTGTGGCAATTTCAACGCCGGATTGCAAATTGAAATTCAAACAGCCCGATATAACGTCAGTCGAATCTTTCGTTGCCCGCTATTACGTCGCGATAATAGTAGAAACTGTCTTTGGGAACGCGGCGCTGGTTAACGTAGTCGCAATAGACAATCCCGAACCTCTTCGAGTATCCTAACGACCACTCGAAATTGTCGATGAAAGACCAAAGGGTATATCCCCTCAGGTCCACGCCGTCGGTGATTGCTTCGGCGCAGGATCGCAGGTAATTTTTCAGGAAGTCGATCCTGTCGGCATCGTGGCATCGACCGTCCGGGCTTAGAGTATCGGCCATCGCGCAGCCGTTTTCCGTAACGTAGATCGTCGGATGATCGTATTGCTTGTCAATCCATTTCAACAGCCGATAGATTCCCAGGGGCGTGATAGACCAGTCCATTTCGGTTTTGGGGTGATAATTCGGGAGGATTTTGTACTTTTCCGGGTGCGACTCGTCATGCCCAGCCGCTTCCTCCGTGTACATGTTCAGCCCCAGGAAATCAATTTTCCGGGCGATTATTTCCATGTCGCCGTCTTCAATCGGGAGGGGGCAATCGGGATATGCATCCAGATGCCGCTGCGGATACCCTTTGGAGAATATCGGGCCGAGGAACATCCTCGCCCATTTATCCCTGGCCCGATCTGCCGCCAGTACGTCTTCCTCACGCCGTGTGGCTGGACGAACCGCCGACGGATTGGGCGCAATTCCTATCTCGCCGTTCTGACCTGTGTCACGATATGCCTGAACCGCCAGCCCGTGGGCGAGATTCAGGTGGTGGACGGCTCGATAGGCCTGCGGCATATCCTGAATCCCCGGCGCGTGCAGGCCAGTCTCATATCCGAGATATGCTGCGCACGCCGGCTCGTTCAGCGTTATCCAGAACTTCACCTTATCGCCGAGTTCGCCGAAACACTCTGCTGCGTAGTCGGCGAAGTATTCGGCGGTTTGACGCGCGGGCCAGCCTCCTTCGTCCTGGAGCGCCTGCGGAAGGTCCCAGTGATAAAGCGTTACCATCGGCTGAATCCCAGCCGCCAGAAGTTTGTCGATAAGGCGATGGTAGTAGTCAAACCCGGCGGGATTACGCTGCCCCTTGCCTTGGGGAAAAATTCTCGGCCAGGCGATGGAAAAGCGGTATGCCCCAAGCCCAAGATCGCGCATCAAGGCTACGTCCTCTTCGTAGCGATGATACTGGTCGCAAGCAACGTCTCCGGTCTGGCCGTGCAGGGTCTTTCCGGGCGTGTGGGAAAATGTGTCCCATATACTCACGCCCCGTCCGTCTTCGGTCGTCGCGCCTTCAACCTGGTACGAAGCCGTAGCCACACCCCAAAGAAAATCATCAGGAAACTGCAATCCGGACATAAACCTGCTCCTTCAAACTGTTCTGTTGTCTTTTATCTTATGTTTCCATTTTCTCGCTGAAGCAAACCGATGGGCGGGCATCATACGAGTAATACCGTTGTATTCCAAGTTCCAATTGAATCCTGAACTGAAATAGGCCGAATAGCCGCCTGCGCCTCTGCGGCATAATCCATGTCAATGAAAGAAAAAATTAATTTTCGATAAATCCATTTTCGGCATATAAGCGTCTAATCAGTTGAACGAAGTTTTAAAGGAGTACTGTTGACCGGCAGGGGTGCTAAGAGCGCGTCGCGGGTGGAAGGTGATGGCACAGGTTTTCAACCTGTGCCCGCCAACAGGGAGATTGTGCGCGCCGCACTGGACGAAGCCGCCGTTTCGGTTCGACGATACATCTTCGGGATGTGCGGCGATTGGCACGAAGCCGAAGACGTTACGCAGGAAGCCCTATTAAAGGCATGGGAAAAACGGGCGAGTTTCGACGGTAAAGCCGATGCGAAAACGTGGATATTCACAATTGCACGCAACGAGTGGCTGGACCGGCTTCGCAGCAGGCGTCGCAGGCCCAGGGAAGAAACGATGAACGAACAATATCAGG
>JAUVIQ010000204.1 GCA_030592655.1 Planctomycetales bacterium
ACACCGCGACCACGGCACCCGCTACTAACACATGAATGGTAAAGACGAACAACCTGCCAGTCCGTTTCTTTTTCGTCGGCGGATGCTGATGTATTTCGACGTTCTGATGGCGTTTGCAGCAGCGTCAGCCATAACGGCCCTTGCGCTGGAATACGGTTTCTACACCCCGCCTGTAGCGAAAATCTGGCTCCACGTCGTCCAGGGTTGCGTTCTCGGCGCGTTCGTACTGGACCGATTCGCGCGACTGGTGCTAAGCAACGATCGTAAGGGGTTCCTCCGCGAAAACTGGATCGATTTTGCCCTGATGGTGGTAGCGGCGGCAATAGTCGTCGCCGTCGTTACCGGGCAGATAGAGTTGAAACTACTTTCGGCCGCTACCCTTTATGTCGTCATCACGCAGGTATATATCCTTGCGGTGCTGGTGATTCGAACTATAGGTTTTCAATTCAAAGTCGCCGGGGCAGGAATCCATCCGGTCTGGATACTGATAGGAAGTTTCGTAATAGTAATCCTGTTCGGCGCGGGTCTGCTGATGCTTCCCAAGGCCGCTCCGCAGGACAACCCGCTGGGCTTCACGGACGCCCTCTTCACCGCTACCAGCGCGACCTGCGTAACCGGTCTTATCGTCCGCGACACGGGAACGGAGTTTGCCCGATTCGGACAGGTGGTCATCCTTGCGATGATTCAACTGGGCGGTCTGGGAATAATGGTCTCTGGAACGATTTTCGCTCTCCTGGTCGGGAGGGGCCTGAGCATACGCGAGAGCCTCATGGCTGGGCAAACCTTCGCCGACGGGACGATCGGGCGAATCGGGAAAATGGTGAAGTTTGCGATAATTTCGACCCTTTTGATAGAGGCCGCTGCCGCTGCGGTTATGTACACCATGTGGTCGGACTTCCTCGGAAAGGAATTATCGCTGAACGCAGAGGTCGTATTCACGAGCGTCTTTCACGCTGTCAGCGCCTTCTGCAATGCCGGATTTTCGCTCCAGTCCGACAGCCTGATGGGAATGCGGGAGAATTGGCAGATCATCGGAGTAATGGCGCCGTTGATATTCCTGGGTGGGCTTGGTTTTCCCGTGCTTTACGATCTGACCGGCGCGTTATGGAACTGGCTTTTCCGACAGGCAACGCGAAGCAGAGGACCAATACTTACGCTGCACAGTAAGTTGGTGCTGTCGATGTCGATTGTGCTGCTTCTGGCCGGTGCGGTCGGGTTGTTTATGTTCGAGACATCGGGCGGAAGCGGTCAGACCTTCGGCGCGCCGATAAGCACACAGTACGACGATCACCCGCTTGCCCAAAGAGACACGATGGCGCAACTACCCGCCGGCGACCAGGTCCGTGAATCGGTTTTTCAATCGGTAACCGCCCGTACAGCCGGGTTCAATACCGTCGATATGGACCAGCTCAGTATGGGCGGAAAGTTATGGATGTGCATACTGATGATAATCGGCGGCTCACCGGCAAGTACTGCCGGTGGAATGAAGACCACCACCCTGGCTGTGCTCGTGCTGACAATCTGGTGTATGCTGCGCCGGCGCGAACGGGTCGAGGCCTTCAAACGCAGCATCACCGAACCGTTTGTCAGAAAGGCCGTTACGCTGGCGGGGCTGTACCTGACGCTGGTGCTGGGTGTTACGCTGCTGCTTTGCATAACCTTGAGCGACAGGGGTCTGACGTTCATGCAGATTTTCTTTGAGGCGTGCAGCGCCTGCGGGACGGTGGGGTTGAGTTGCGGAGTAACAGGTTGTTTGACGACAGGGGCAAAATACGTGATTATATTGGCTATGTTTATCGGAAGACTTGGCCCGCTGACGCTGCTTCTGGCACTGACGGTGCGGCTGAAGACTGTAAAATACGCCTATCCGAATGAGGAGGTGGTTCTGGGATGAGTAATTCAAACCGTTTTGCGGTAATCGGTCTTGGACGTTTCGGGATGAGGCTTGCTCGCGGGTTGGCAGCGGCAGGTGCCGAGGTCATCGCCGTCGATAAGAGACCTAATCTTGTCGAGCAGATGCGCGATGTCGTTACGCTGGCCGTCGCGCTGGACGCCACCGACGAAGAGGCAATAATCGCCCAGGGAATCGACAAGGTCAACGTAGCCGTTGTCGGCGTCGGGGGCGCGTTCGAGTCCAGTGCCCTGGCAACTTCCATCCTCAAAAGCCTCGGCGTTCCACGAGTCATCAGCCGGGCGACAACAAGGCAGCGGGCAGAGATACTCTCTCGCATCGGAGCCGACGACATCGTCAACCCCGAAGCCGAGTCCGCCGAGCGATGGTGCCACCGACTGGTAGTCCCCCAAGTAACCGAGAAGATCGACCTCGGTGAGGACCATTCGCTCGTGCAGATACGCACACCGTCGGGGTGGGTCGGAAAGACACTTGCAGACCTGAACGTGCGAAAGAAATTCGGAGTCAACGTCGTTGCGATTCACCGCCTCCCACCCGGAAAAGACCCCAAAACCCATGCCTACGTCATAGATACACCCATGCCCGACAGCGCAATCGAATCGGGCGACCTGCTGCTCGTAGTTGGAACAAACGAAGCCATCGAGGACCTTCCGAGAGAATAGAAAAAGGAGAAAAAGGGGACATTCTACTTTTTCTCGCGTCAGCCTGTCGCGGGCAAGGAATGTAACAGAGAAAAAGTAGAATGTCCCCTTTTTCTGATGCAATGATAAATATCCGCCAGGCGATCCGTAATATCATTTCCGAGCGCATCCTGCCCTGGATCGAGCGCGACGGCGTCAGCAAACTGATCCTGCCCGAACAAATCACACCCGATGATTGCGCCAAGCCGATGAAATGCAAACAGACATGCGACCTACGGCACCGTGAGCACGAAATTGGAATCGGGCTGACGGGTGAGGTGCCGTATTGCATTGAAAGCAAGAGATTCATCTTTACCCCCGGCAGAATGGTGCTCCTGCCGGCAGAGACACCTCATGCCTCGGATGTAAAAACCTGGTCGTGGGCCGAAAACCTCGACCTCGATCGGTGCTCTTCATCTTTCTGGCTGAGGAGCTTTCACTCGGGCATCTGGGCACAGTTCCTCCAGTTCACGGACTTATCTGATGTGCTGGAGGTAAGCCGACCATGCCTGCTTCTGGACCGACACTTCAGCAGGTTGATGGTCTGCCTGCTGGAAGAGGTCCGCTCCGGACTGGACAATTACGCCGGTGTCGGACGATGCATTCTCATGGAAATAATGGAGCGATGCCTTCGGGCGACAGGCGCTGCCGCCGCCGACACACTGTCTATTCCGACTTCTCGAAGACGGACCAAGGTCGGCTCAAAGCAACCCCCCAGCCGGGTGCGGATCGCACGGGAGTTTATTCATTCCAACTACCACAGACCCATCGGAAGGGACGACATCGTAGATGCCGCCGAGAGCAGCATCACCCACCTAAGCCGACAATTCAAGGCCGCGACAGGCATGAGTCCCATTCAGTACCTCACCAACATTCGCATGGCCGCCGCCAGGGAACTGCTCGCCACCGACCTGAAGGTCTCCGAAGTGGCCCGACTGGTGGGCATTGAAGATCCCGCCTATTTCAGCAGGGTTTTCTGTCACGCCAGCGGTGTTACTCCCCTAACCTACCGCGAGCGGTTAGCCAAGGCGTCAAAATCCGCGAAACCCCGCAAGGTACAATAGTCCAATAACAAAGTACCTATTGTTCATTGACAATAGAGGCATTCTGCGGTACAATTCTACCTGTTGGAATGAAGGTTATTCGATTATGGATTGTCAGTATCAGCGGTGCGTTACCGTTGGGACACTTTACGAAGAACTTATGTCAAGAGAGGAGAAGCAAGATGAGAAATGTAACGATTGTATTGGCAGTAGCGGCGGTGCTGGCCTTGGCCGGACAGGCGCAGGGTGCTATCTTCGACTGGGATAACAGCCTAGGCGACGGCCTCTGGCACACGATCGGCGCCGGAGGGGAAACGAACTGGAACCGGGACAATTCGGAACTGCCCGGCAGCAGCGACGATGCCTGGATAAGAGGTGGGCGGACCGCCACGTTCAGCGCCGCTACCGGCAACGTTTCCGTCTATAGGATGGCAGCGGGTTACAGCGGCATAGGCACATTCAACCAGACCGGCGGGTCGCTGACTGTGGGCAGCGGACACTTCTACATCAGCGAGAGCAGCGGTACCGGAACGTACAACCTCTCCGGCGGAACGCTGATTACCAAAAGGATGTATGTAGAATACGACACCTGGTATGACGGAAACAGCGCAACGTGGAACATCACCAACTCCCCATCGATCACCATCAGTCAACTGCTCCAGTTCGGAAAGAGCGCGGACCTCGATGAGAACAACTGCATACTGACAGCCGTTACGGGCACTGTCATCCACATGACCGGTTCGCAGTTCGAGAACATGTGCCAGAATGACGGCGTGACCGGCCTAGCCGGGCTGAACAACATCACCTTCATCTTCAAAGGCGGTCTCGGCGACGTGGACACCTTTGAGGTAGGCGGCGAGAATGTTGGCTGCATCGCAGGCGGACTGAGCGAGAACTTCGCCCTCGAAGGTCTGGCGCTTGGCACCGGCGCCGACACCGAGGAAGGAAATATCCAGTTGGTGGACACCCATGACAATCACGTGGACACCAGCGGCAAGGCCGAGGCCCTCTACGTCGAGACACTCACACTCAACGATCCTGACTCGGTCCTCGACCTGAACGGCAAATGGCTCTACTACGAGAACCTCGTTCTGGCCAATGGGGCGACCATTGCTAATGTTGTTACCGGCGCCGGGGCTACCGGCGGCATCTGCGAGATTCCCGAGCCGGCGACGATGACGCTGCTTGGGCTCGGCGGGATCGGCGTCCTGCTGAAGCGAAGGCGCAAGTCCCGAGCGTAGTCGAGGGGCTCCGACAGAAGCGACGTTAATTTTGACAATTGGCAATTGAAAATCGGCAATTGGTATGTACCTCCAGCCCATGGAGTTATTTCTCCTTCTCCGTGGGCTGTAGGGTAACACGACATAAGAGAATGTCGAATATCGAACAAAGAATTTTGAATTTCGAAGTGAAAAAACATCTTTCAAAGGCGGTTTGTTTCTTTTACTTCGAAATTCGACATTCCCTGTTCAATATTCAATATTCTCTTTTATCGGCAGGTAATAAAGCAGAGAGGCAACTATGACAAAACGGAACAAAGGCTTTACCCTCGTCGAATTGCTCGTGGTTGTGGC
>JAUVIQ010000035.1 GCA_030592655.1 Planctomycetales bacterium
ACAGAAAAACCGACTACGCCCACGGACTGCGATCCGTGGGTCTGTTATGACGAAAAAACATCCCGAAAAAGCATGGCGAAACGGCAAGCCGCACAGGTTAGGCAAGATAGGTAAAGATGAATTTTTCAAAATGGGTGTAAAAATGACACTGAAACACGCAAGTGCTTGTCCGCAAAAGACTTACGCATTTTGCAATTGGCCCGAATTGGCCCCAATTGGCCCCAACGGTTCCCATTCGTTCCCAATTGTTCCCAATCGTTCCGTTTCGGCCCGAATTGGCCCGTTTCGGCCCGTTTCGTTCCCCAAGGGAGCCCCTCCGGGCCACTTCAATCTCCCGACCTGCCTGTCGGCAGACAGGTGCATACCGGGATTCACAGGGCCGTCGTCAGAATTCCATCGGAAGGACAACGGGCTTCTTTGTCTTAACTGCCGAACCTGCGCGACGGTAGGCCTGGTTGTACTGCCCAGCCACAACGTCCCAGGAAACGACCTCGTCGAGGTATCGCTCAAGGTTATTTCCCAGCCTCATTCGCAGACCCTCGTCGCAAGCGAGATTAATTACGTGGTCGCGGAGCATTTGCCTGTTGGTGAACAGTAGTCCGCCTCCGCTTTCGAGCGTCTGTGCGGTCAGTCCTTCCATCGGCGCGGTGGTAATGAACGGCTTGTTCAGCGCGATTATTCTCGCCAGCGTACCGGATTGCGTTTCGTCCGTGCTCGGAAGGACGACAAAGTCGCACACTGCCATCATTTTATAGTACCGCTCGCCGCGAGGGACGAACTCGTAGTAATGCGCCAGACCTTTGTCTTCCAGAATATCGACTTCGCGTTTGTATTTTTCGTAATCGGCCCTGTGATTTATATCCCGCATCGCCCCGGCGGCCAGCAGGTCCCAATCCTGCCCGGTCTTTCTTTCGATGGTCTCGGCGATCTCTTCCCACATGCTCGTGAGGATGTCCCACCTCTTGTTCGACTGTATCCACCCGATCAGTCCGACCAGGTGAGGTCCGAGCGTTTTGACGTTGTTGAGTCCCAGTTCTTCCCGTAGTTTCGGTACTTCGCTGACGGCCCATCGCCTGTCGGGACGTGCGCCGTGAGGGACGACCATGATATTCCGGGGCGTCTCCCACTCTCGTCCGTGGAAATTCCAGTCAAGCCGCCACTTCTGGTAATGACACTTGAAGAGCACGACATGGGCGCGCTGTGTGAGTTTGTAGAGAAAATTCGCCTCAAACTCCGTCAACCTGCCGTGAACCGTATGCGGCTCGACGACAATCGGAAATTCGCTGATAGCGTCCAGGAGGGCGAGGAAGCCCTCGTTACCGTCGCCTGCGCCGCGCGAGTCGTGATATTCGTACAGGCCGTATTCGTGCTCGATGTGAACGACATACGGTTGGACCTGGCGTATTTTTGCTGCTACCGGGCGCCACCAGTCCCGTTGCGACATGTCGATTAAAGGATAAACGCCGTCTCCTTCACCGTCGGTGTGGCTGATGATCAGGACATCCCTGTCGGGGTTGTGTTTTTGGACAAACTCACGTGCTTCTTCGCAGAACGTCGCTATTCCGCACAGGCGCGGAGGGTACGAACTGATCATTACTATCGGAGACGACATACAGGACTCCCTTATCCGTCACAATACTTCTGACGGGTCTGCTTCCACTATTTTATCGGCAATTGGGAGGCCTAACGTTTGGAGAGTTTGCCTTTCCGTCATTAAAAGCAGGCTCATCAACCACGCCAACGTGCTTTCAGCGCCCTGGTTACTGTTGAGCCTGTCGGGGTGGATACCGTCGCGACATCCTCCGGTGGTGAAGTCGCAGACCACCTGCTGGAGGTCGTTATCGCCCAGGAACCAGTTGAAGCACCTGCGAGCCTGGTCAAGCCAATAATCCTGCCCCGTAACGTTATATGCCTCAACGCATGCGTCGATAAGCCCGTGGGCCTCGACCGGTTGCTGATCGAATTGGGCTTTGGTTCGGCCTCGCGTGTACCATCCGTTGGTTCCGATAACCGAAAGATTTCCGTTCTCGCCGGTCTGCGTCTCCAGTAGCCATCGCAGCGACCGCTCGCCCATTTCGATCATATCGGAGCGGAACATCCACTTACCGCTCAGCAGCAGGGCGTGGGCAAGTTTGGCGTTATCGTAGGTTACCACGTCCTCGCACCAAGGCCAGTCGTCGGACGAATTCTCGACGAAATGTCTGAAGAGCATTTCGGCCAACACCTGCCTGGCGCGTCTTGCCTCGCTGTCTCCGCCGAAGCGCCGGAGGTATGCGTGGATGCCGACAATCGTGAACGCCCACGCTCGCGGCGAGATGAATTTATCTGCCACCGAAAGACCCCGCTCAAACAGCCTCGTCGCAAGACCGACAATCGGTTCGGACCTGCACATCGCCACGCAAATCCCAAGACCCCACAGCGCCCTTCCGTGCGAATCTTCCGACCCGACCATTTCCGCCCACTGGCGGTCGTAATTCATAAAGTTTCGGAACCGTCCCGAATCGTTGTCCAGCGCGTAACTTAAAAACGCCAGATACGTCTGCAACAACGGGATGATTGTCTCGTCGTGCGTCTGATTCCAGTACATCGCCGCTACGATTAACGCACGCGCGTTATCGTCCGTGGCGTACCCATGGCGACGGTCCGGTGTGGCGTAGAGACAGTGCTGAAGAAGACCCGTGCTGTCGGTAAGCATACGAAAATGACGCAGGTCGATTTCGGGTAATTCGTCGGCAAGCGACGGCGCATCGGCACCGGCGGCATCCGGCTTGGTTACCACCGCAGCCGGACGAACCGGCGTTTTCTGCGCTTCCTTAAACACTTTCAGGTAACGTTTTCCGACCTCAGGCCAGATCATCCGCCGACTGTACTGGTAGGCCCGTTTTCGCATCGCGTCGCGTTCGACGTTGTTATCCAGCAGGTCGATAAGTTGCTCGGCGATTGCGTCGTGGTCCTTGAACGGTACGATCCGCCCTCGGTCTTCGGCGAGGATTTCCCTGGCGTACCAGTACGGGGTGGAAACAATCGCGTTCCCGGTTCCCAGCACATACGCCAGAACGCCCGAAACGATCTGGGCCTCAGCGAGGTACGGCGTAGCGCAGATGTCGGCGGCACAGAGGAACTCGCACAATTCGGCCGCTTCGACGAAGCGGTTCTGAAAAATGACATTTCGTTCCACGCCCAGCTCTCTTGCCAGTCGGTGCAGGCCTGTGCGGTATTCCTCGCCCTTGGCCTTACGGACGTGCGGGTGGGTGGCTCCGACTATCATGTAGGCGACGTCGGGATGCCTGGCCACAACCGCCGGTAAAGCCTTAATGACATATTCAACGCCCTTGCCCGGACTCAACAGACCGAAAGTCAGTATTAACTCCCTTCCCTCAACGCCGAACTTGTCCTTGTAAAAGGCAGGGTCCACAAAGGGAACGTCCGGGATACCGTGGGGAATGTGAACGACCTTTTCAGGCTCGACGCCGTAAATGTCCAGAAGGAACTGCTTGGCCTTTTCAGCCATTACGATGACCCGTGTGCTGAGTTGGCATATTTCTGTCAGCACCTTTTTCTGGTCTTCGAGCGGTTCGGCCAGAACGGTATGGAGCGTAGTAACCAGGGGTCTGCGGAGCCTGCGTAGCATCATCAAAATGTGCGAACCGCTGGGTCCGCCGAACAGACCGTACTCGTGCTGGAGACAGACCACTGCGGCGCTGGAGATATTGATGAACTCCGCTGCACGACGATAATCGCCCTGGACGGACTCGCGAATCTCGAAGCGTACGCAGTCTTCGTATCGGTATCCTTCGGGGACGTCGTTGATAACAACCACGCCGCAACGGTACGCCTTGCCCGCCTGGCCGGCGACGGCTTCACGCAAATCGCGCGTGAATGTGGCGATACCGCATTGCCGCGGGACATAATCGCCGACGAAGAGAATTTCTTTCCTGTCAACACGTTCAATGCGACTCATTGTATCCTCGATTCCGCCGGCCCTGCCCATCGTGGACTCGGCAAAAGGGTAAGATTCTAACCGCCCGACACGATTTGTTCAACCGGATTTAGAAATCTATGTCATACCAAAGTAGAAATGTCCGCTATTTGGGCAAAGTTAAAATGCTCTCCTGTTGTCCAATCGGATCGTGTAGTCGTTGGCAACGCGCTGTCTGAAAAGTCTATCTGTTGGCTAATCGAATAACGTTTTTAACTGTTTGATTGCCGCGGTGGCGTACATATTCCCAGCCTGTGGGTCAAGTCTTCCGAAACGCCAACTTGTCGGCTCGTAACCGCCCTGCTCGAAGGCTTCAAGTGTCGGCACATACCCGGCAGAGCCGTTGGCCAGGCCCACGACCAACGTTTGTTCAGCCGGCGACTTGGCCTTTATCTCCAATCCGAACTCAACGAAAAACTCGCCCGGCAGGGCGACAACCGCGACCTGCCCGATGCGGAAGACCTGAATTTCCAACTCGTACGGATCGGTCCGATTTGCCATTTCAATCTGATCCCGTGCAAACACCACGTCTGAAATGCCATCGACCGTTCCGGCGGGCTTGCCGGCGGCGGCATCGACAACGCTCCTGGCCCAGGCCAGTTGTTCAGGAGTGATTTTCCGCGGAGTGGCCGAAATCGTTCGGGAAGAAAATTTTATAGGCCCGGAGACCGGCCTGGCGTGGCGGATGGCGTCGGCCACCGACAACCCGACCACAGAACCGATCCGCTGGGCCTCTTTGAAACCCCTTCCCTGTTGGGGGTCCTTCGCGTCGATGTGGTTGACGTTGCCTTCGGCGCCCTGGAGGAACATTGCCTGGGTATTTTCGCCGAAGACCTTTTGGATGCTGTCGTAATAATATCCGGGCCAGTCAGTCCCCATCATCCAGTTGTCGCCGGCGAGAATGGCGGGGTGCAGCGCAAAGTTGGCCAACACGAGGCTGGGGTGGTCGGGCGTTTGCCCGGCGGCGAGGATGCCTATCTCCGTATCCACAGGTCCGAGCGGGCGGTCGATTGTTTCGGCCGGCGGGTGCGTCCAGTTCATAGCCGTTTGCCCGTCGATCAGTTTCAGCCGGCGATTGAAGCAGACGCCTTTAGCCTGTCCGGCGGCGACCCAGAGGTGCATCGGCTTGCAGGACTCGAAGGCATTAACGCAACTCTCGATGATACCGGGAATTACGATGTCCTGAATTTCTTCACCGTCAGCCTCGTCTGCGACCGCTTCGACGGCTGGGCCGCTGTGGGTGTGGATTGCCGAAACCATGATGCAGTCGGAGTCGAGGCTGCAATTGACTGAAATTTGCTGCTTCACCAGCCGGACGAGCCTGTCGGGAACCGTCAGCAAATCGTTGCTGATAATGGCCAGCGCGGTATCTTCCCGGCGGATTACGACTGTCCGCGAGCACAGCGGCGCATACACGCCGCGAGAGGCGTAATCGTCGCGGAAATTACCCGCCAGCGGCGTACCGACCGGAGGGGTAATCTCAACACAACCCAAACCTATTTCGTATGTTTCCATGTCGTTACAATTGCCAATTTTCAATTTTCAATTTTCAATTGAAAAAACTTACGGCTGCTTCTTCGATCAATTGGCAATTGACAATCGGCAATTGGCAATTCATTTATTTCGAATACGCCTTGATGACCTTCACAATCGCGCCGGCGATTTGTCTCATATCTTCTTCGGTGAAGGTCGGATATGCAAAGCATGTGAATGTGTGCCCCTGGTGCCAGACGGCGTTGGGGACGTCCACGTCGGAGTAATCGACGCTTTTCGGGTCGGCGTATTCTGTCGAGTTGAACGGGAATCCGCTCCTGCCGAAGGAATTACGCTCGATGAAGGCCCGCTCGGTGTGGCATTGAGGCCAGAACACCTTCCAGACCGGCGCGCCCTCAGCGCCGACGGCCTGGACGAACCGGTCTATGTCGCAGGTCATGTTTTCGATGTCCAGCGAGAAGGCCAGGACGAACCAGCCGTTCTGACGCTCGTTGGTGTCGATGGGCATGTATTTTACCTGCGGCAGATCCTTCAGTGCGTCCATTACGATGTGCGCGTTGCGTTTTCGCGTCGGCAGGTTCCAGGAGCCCATCCGTTCAAGTTCGGCCAGGCCGATGGCTGACTGCATCTCCGTCATGCGGTAGTTCCAGCCTATCATGTTGTGGATATACGGCAATTTCTGCTCCATATCCAGCAGGTTCAGACGTTCCTTGACGTCGTATCCGTGGTCGCGGAAACTCCTGGCTGTCCACGCAAGTTCCTCGTCGTCGGTCGTTACCATTCCGCCTTCGCCGCCGGTGGTGAAGGTCTTGTTCTGACAGAAACTGCACCCGGCGATGTGACCTATCGTTCCGGTCTTTTTTCCCTTGTACGACCCGCCGAAGGCCTCGGCGTTGTCCTCGATTACGAACAGGTCGTGCTTCCTGGCGAAGGCCATTATCTCGTCCATCTCGCAGACGTTTCCGTAGAGGTGGACGGGCATAATTGCCTTTGTGCGATCGTTGATGAGTTTTTCAGCCGATTCGACGTTGATGCAATGGTCGTCGATGTTGACGTCGGCGAATCGCGGCACGGCTCCGGTCTGGACGACGGAGAAACTCGACGCGATGAAGGTGTAACTCGGAACGATGACCTCATCGCCGGGCCCGATGCCAAGCACTGTCATCGCCACGTGAAGGGCCGCTGTGCCGTTGCAGACGCTGATGGCGTATTTGCTGCCCTGCCATTCGGCGAACTTCTTCTCGAACTCCATACCCTTAGGCCCGGTCCAGTAGTTAACCTTACCGGACCGCAGGACCTGCTCGACGGCTTGAATCGCCGTCTCGTCGAATTGAGGCCAACCGATAAGTGTATTCGTTACCGTCTTGGCCCCGCCGTCAATTGCCAGTTTTTCTGCCATTTTGATATACTCCTTCCTGATTTTCCTGTTTTCCGACCGCCGGGTCGGCTCCACATGTTGACATAATCACGTTGTTACCGGTGGGTAATAGATAAACAAATGCGATATCCGGTCGCTTTCGCCGAGATATATCTGCCCTTCCGATTCGACGAGCGGGTCATAGCGAAACAGGTGGCCGTCGTAGTACGTGCTGCCGTATATCTTCCCGTCCGGGCCGTGCACTGCGTACCACAGGAAATTGTACGGCGATTGCCTCCACGCGAATCCCGGAAGGCGGACGGATAATTCCTCGATCCGGTTGCTGTCGGGGTCGAAGCGCCAGAGCCTTCCCGCATCGTCGGTGCCGAATACCCGGCCTCGCGAGTCTATGAACATTCCAAATGAGCCGAGGTTACCGATGCGGCCGAGGTCGCGGTGTCCGCCTTTGTCAATGTCGAAGACGTGCAGGTGATGTTTGGGATAAGTGATTCCATAGAGGACCCGCCGGTCCTCGTCCAGGACCATGGCGCGCAATCCCTCAAAAGGTGCAAGCACTCCAAGGCACTTTGCTTCGTGAGTCTGCGTGTCGTATGACATGGCGAAACTACCGGCATATCCGAAGTCGTCGTCGCCGTAGGTTCCGACCGTTTCAAAGAGCTCCTCTCCGGGCGGCGGGGCGGTGCAGTGCGTTGCGAAATATAATTTGCCGTCGTTGGCAGGGCACATCGTCGTGTGGATTTTACTTTGCGGGATCTTGCCCGGCCTCATCGGGTCGCCCGAAAGATCGCCAACGTCCAGTATCCACCTGACAGTATCATCTTTGGGATCGAGTACCATTAGTTGCGCGACAGCGGCTTTGCCTTCGCTGCATATCGAGAAATATATCTTTCCGTCAGGCCCGCGGCATACGTCCCAGATGCAATCGTGGTCGGGGTATTGAGGGAAATCAATCACCTTCATGGCTGCGGTTATAACGGCGTCATTCATAACTTGAGTATCCTCTTGAGATTCTCACCCAGGATAGCGTCTTTAGCGGCGTCTGAAACGTCAAGATTCCTTATTTGCGAGACGGCCAATTCGATACAACTATCACCGGGAAACGGGAAATCCGAACCGAAGATGCACCGTTCCGGTCCGACCTGCTCAATCATTTCTCGCATTGCAATATCCGGAGTACCGCAAAATTGTAAGATGATATTCTCGTATTCCATTGCGGCGTAAAGCGCTTCGCGCCAGTAATCTCTCAGGCCCGAATGGCCCAGGATTATCGTGGCTTCGGGGAAACAGCGGGCCAGGTAAGCTACCTGGAGAGAGGTGCAGTAGGGGGGCGTACCGTCGTGAAACAGCAGCGGCACGTCCAGCGCGACAGCCTCCTGCACAATCGGAAACATTTCCCGCCCGCTCGCGCAAAACGCCTGGAGCCACGGGTGGAACTTGAATCCCTTCATTCCCAGTTCCTTAACGCACCGCCGCATCTCCGAAATCGCCCCGCTCCCGTCCCTGGGATGAACCGTCCCGAAGGCGCAAAGGTATTCCGGATACCGCTCGGTCGCGGCGTGGAGTTGATCGTTATACAGCCGGCTGTCATCTTTAGTGAATCCTTCAAGGGTCATTACGACTGCGCCATCGACTCGCCGGCTCTTTAATTTGTCCACAAATTCATCCGCGTCCATACCGCGAAGAAATCCGAACTGCGAAAATAAATGTGTATGTCCGTCGAGGATCATGTCCGAATCCCAATAAGCCGCGCCGCGTTGTCGCCGAGAATCATTTCCCTGCCGCGAGCGTCCAGGTCCAACAGGCGAATCTTCAATAGTTCTGTCTCAAGTGAACTGCCCGGCGCATCAGAGCCGAACAGAATCCGCTCAGCGCCGATAAGACGAATGGCGTTCGCTATCAGCGGTATTGCACAGTAGGAGGTTTCGATGAATATATTGGGGGCTGTCTTTGCGGCTGTACCTGCGTCGTACCATCCGTCCGCCCATCCGCCGCTGCCCATGATGAAAGAAACCTTCGGGAAGTCCAATGCCAACTCCATCAGCCCGAGAGGAAGGGCGTAGATCGGCGTTCCCGTATGGCAATATACGGGTATTTCCAGATCGGCGGCGTGTTGAATGAGCCGGCGGACTATAGTGTCGGTAAAAAAGCAGCCTTGCCGGCGGGTGTCGAGCGAAAGGCCCCGCAGACCGCTCTCAATACAGCGACGCAACTCATCAGCGCCCTTTTGTCCATACCAGGGATTGACAACAGCAAAACCGGTCAAGCGGTCCGGATGCTCGCTGACCGCTCGGATAATTTCATCGTTCCCCTCGCGGTTATAGACAGCCGAATACTGATCCGTAGAGTTAACTACAGCGTGTGAAACGCCGTGGCTGTCCATCTCGTCAAGGAGATCGCCTGAATTGCGCTTCATGTACACGCCGTCGCCAAGGTAACAATGTGCGTCAATTATGCTCATAATAACTCTTCAATTATAGCGTTCAGTATTTTCTTACCGGTCTTTTACTGACCGCTGTGCGTAGCACCACTACGTGGAATGCTGATTGCAGTTTCGTACTCGAAGCAGGGACGCAGCGCCAAAGTGGCTGCACCCATCGCTCCCGCCCGGTCGCCGAGTGCGGATTGTTCAATCTTTGCGGCGGAAAGTGACCGGCTCATTGCGTGGCGATTGAGCGATTTTGTGAACGGCTCCAGCAGCAACTCGCCCATTCGGCATAACCCGCCGTTCAGGACCAGCAGTCCCGGATTCAGCAGGTTGATAAGATTGGCCGCTGCGATGCCCAGGTACGTTCCCGCCTCGTGGATAATACGTTTTGCGTTGCGGTCGCCGGACCGGGCGGCCTTGGCGACCGCTGCGGTCGATGACCGCTTTGCAAGGCGTCCTATCGCCTCGCCTGATGCGACCGTCTCCAGGCAGCCTCGCTTACCGCAGCGACACCGCAGGCCGTTGCGCTTCACCGTGGTATGGCCTATCTCGCCGCCGGTCTCCGAGACGCCGTAGTGAAGCCGACCGTTGCTGACAATGCCGACGCCGATGCCGAAACCGATATCCAGGCAGACGAAGTTTTTTTCCTCCCGCCCCAGGCCGAACCATAATTCACCGAGCGCCATCGCGCGCGACGCCTCTTCCATAATCACCCGGCGGCCGAAGACCCGGCGGAGGTGCTCGACCACCGGGACGTTCTTCCAGCCGGGGATGTGGACCGCATCCAGGACGGTTCCCGCCTCGCGGTCCAGAAAGCCCGGCGATGCAAATCCGATACCGACAATCCTGCGACGCGAGCGCAAATCGGCATTGCTTATCGTGGCGCGAATGTCCGAGGCGATTTGTTTCAATATCTTCCCGGAATCGTTCGGCGATTTAAGTTTATTGTCCGCCAGCGCTCTGACTCCGCCGGTTAAATCGACCAGCGCGGTTCGCAGGCGGGTAGCGCCGAGATCGACGCCCACGGCGTACGCACCGTCCGGATTAAGCGCGATGCGTTCTGCGGGCCTGCCGCCGGAAGAGCCGGCAAGTCCGCCTGATACGACCATTCGCTGCTTCAACAGGATATTCATAAGGTTGGTAACTGTTTTGGCGTCCAGCGCGCCGGCGCGGGCGAGTTCGGGTCTGGTGCAAGGGCCGCACAGGCGAAGATGATTCAACAGCCCCGCAGCGTTGCGCCGCCGGAGGTCCGACAGGGCGCCGCGCCCGCGGCCTTTGCCCGTTGTGATAGAAAAAGAACAGGCTTTGTGGAAACCTTCCATAAAGCAGATACTAATCACAATTTCTGAAACGGTCAATAAATTTTTAAAAAAATGTCATACCAAAATAAAAATGCCCGCTTTCCTGCTGACTCATTTCGATCCGATCCTTGTTCATCCGCTCTCCTTCTTATTATCAGGAAAGCGGACATTTCTACTTTGTCAGGACCGGACATTTCTATTTTGGTAGGACAACTTTCTATTTTACCTTTGACGAATTTCGCAAAAGCGGTTATCCTTATTCTGGTTGTTATGGACATCTGCACTGGGGCGTGGAGTTGCCCTCCACTTTCGGAGTCAGGGACGATCTGTTTTCTCTGTTCTCGGGCGATTCTGTTGTTTGACTCGTTTGGTTATAGCGGCCTGATGGTCGCATGTGAATAAAGGGCTTACCCTGTGGGTAATGTAGAGCCGCAATTGTGGCAGGGATTGATTCAGCACGTAATCGCCCACGGTCAGGATGTAATCCGCCCATGGTTTTCACAGTTGGAGCCGGGCTGGCTGGACCACGGTCAGCTGGAGATACTTGCGCCCGGTCCGGCCGAGCAGATGTATTGCGCCGAGCGAGCGTCCAGGCTTTTTGCCGAGGCTGCACAGGCGGTAACCGGTCGGCTTGTAAGCGTCCGTTTCTCGCTGGCGGATGAGCCTCCGTCGTCAACGGACGGTCAATACCAGCCCGTTTCCAATCTTCCCGCCGACAGGGACGCTAATCCTGCCCCCGCTTTGAGTGAAGAGTACACGTTTGGATCGTTCGTTACGGGGCCATGTAATCGCCTGGCAACGGCGGCGTGCGTAGCGGTGGCGGACCGTCCGGGGCAGACGTACAACCCATTGTTTATTCACGGGGCTGCCGGCTTGGGTAAGACGCATCTTCTCCAGGCAACCTGCCAGTCTATCCTGTCCGATCAGGATGCGCGGATTTCCTTCCTGTCGTGCGAAACGTTTGTCAATCACCTGATAGAGGCGATTGAGACCGGCAGGCTTCATGAGTTTCGTTATCGTTACCGTTCCGCCGATTTGCTGGTTATTGACGATGTTCAATTTCTCGCCAATCACGATCAAACGCAGGAAGAGTTTTTCCACACTTTCAACACTCTTTACCAATCGCGTAAGCAGATTATTCTTTCGTGCGACCGTCCCCCTGCGGAGATTCCCCACCTCGAAGAGCGGTTGGTAAGCCGGTTCAACTGGGGCCTGGTTGCTCGGCTGGACCGCCCCGGATACGAAACTCGCGTCGCCATTCTTCACAAGAAGGCTTCAGCGCGAGATATTCCTCTGCCGGACGACGTGGTCTGCTTCGTCGCCGGGACGATCGACTCCAATATCCGGGAACTTGAGGGCGCCATCACAAAAATCGACATGCTGGCGCAAGTAATGGATCGTCCCATAGACTTGACACTGGCAGAAGAGGCCCTCGGCGCAAACCCCGAGCGCAGCGGCGGCGAAGTAACGGTCGAACAAATCATAAACGCCGTAACCCGACAATACAGCGTGCGACTGGCTGACCTACAGAGCAAAAAACGCAGCAGGTCTATCAGTCTGCCTCGACAAGTCTGTATGTACCTGGCGCGAAACCTGACCCGTCACAGCCTGGAAGAGATCGGCGGCTACTTTGGCGGCAGAGACCACAGCACCGTCCTGCACGCCGACCGGACAATCAAGGCGCTCCGCCAGGAAGATGTTTCCTTCCGTGCCACTCTCGAAAATCTCACACAGAACCTCCGCAACGCCCGATAAGCAATTCCCCGCCTCATTGTGGAAAACCTGTTGGCTTCCCTGTGGTCTGTTGCTTATTTTTCCAAAACACCGTTTTACCCTGCTGGTGCCTAATATATGCCGACATATAAATCATTGTTTGCTTTCCTGTCTCCACCATCGAAACTGACAGGTTTTCCACATATTTCGAGGCCATCTATTCTCTCTAACATTCGCTGATACAATGCTTTGAGGTTGCCCCCAACAACTTGCCCTTATTAATCACAAGACCTATATCTACTACTGTTTTTTTTCTTACCTTTAAAAAATAACAGTTGCTCTGTCGTTTGCTTTAACGGGATCGCATATTCGCACTTTCCCAAGGAGGCATTATTGAGTTATACTTTTTGAGCAGTGGCTACCAAAACCTCAAGAACCGTTCGAGAACAGTTGGCTTACCGGCATATTCTATTAGCGCTGTTAGCCGTTTTGCTGTTTGTCCTTATCAGCAGTTTGGGTTACTACCTGATTGAACCGGAGTATAGTTGGCATAACGCCGTGTACATGACCGTCATATCAATAACAACCACCGGCTACAAGGAAGTGGGAGGCGGGCTGACAATGGCGGGACAAGTTTGGACCATTTTTGTTCTTCTGGGAGGTGTGGTAACTGGGGCGGTGGCTCTTTCTCTTATTGTAGCAGCGGTTGTGGAAGGCAGGATCCGGGGTCTGTTTGGGAGAAGACAATTGGAACGAAAAATAGCATCCCTATCGGGACATGTGGTCGTTAGTGGTTATGGTCGGATGGGACGCCGAATAACGCGGTTACTGCATAAAGGCAACCGTCCGGTGGTCGTTATTGATAATTCGCAGGAAAAAACCGCCCAGGCCGAACAGGATGGAGTGTTATATCTGCTCGGCGACGCGCAGGAGGAGAGCGTTCTACTGGCTGCAGGCATTGAGAAGGCATCGTCGCTTATAGCCGCCCTGCCGAACGACGCGGCAAATGTTTTCCTGACGCTTTCCGCTCACGGGCTGAATAAGTCGCTCAATATAATTGCCCGTGCACAAGAGTCTTCGGCCCAGGATAAGCTCACAAAGGCAGGGGCAACGCGAGTAATATGCCCCCTTATTATCGGAAGCAATCGCATTGCCGACGTTCTGCTGCGCCCAGCGATAGCGGATTTTGTGGAAATGGCTCACAAGGGCGTAGATTTGGAGATGGAGCAGCTGACGATAAAGCCTAATTCCCCCATCGCGGGCAAAACGCTGTTGGATTTGGCTCTGCCGGCTCGAGTTGGAGCGATGGTGGTGGCAATACACCGACCGGACCGCGAAACACTGTATAATCCGGGTCCGGACGCGATTTTGAACGAAGGCGACACGCTTATCGTGATCGGGAAGCAGGGTATGGACAAGGCCATGGAGAAACTCCGCCAAGCCGGACGAGTATAGACGCAAGCCTACAATCCTAACCAAATCAACCATACCGAAAGACAGTTACGGCATAAAAATGCCTGCCGTCGTCGGCGTATTTCTTCTCGAAATTGGAGCCAACAGCCTCGATCCCGGCGGATTCAACATTCGCCAGCCCGTCTGCCGCCTCCAGCACGCAACGGATATGCCGAAAATATTCGGCGTGATCGGTAACGATGCGAACAACCCCGCCCTTGCGAAGCACCCGACGGAGGCTTCGGAGAAAATCAGACTGGATTAGTCGGCGGCGATGATGTTTTCGCTTGGGCCAGGGGTCGGGGAAATAGACATGCACCCGCTGGACGGACCCGTCAGCCAGAGATTTTGCGAAAACTTCTCCGGCATCCGCGCACAGCAGGCGGACGTTTTTCAGCCCGGCCCGCCCGGCGCGGTCGGCAGCGTACGCGGCATAACCGGCGAGCCACTCGATTCCCAACAGGTTTATCTCCGGCCTGTCGTTCGCCCGGCGAAGAAGGAATTCGCCTTTTCCGCTTCCGATCTCAATCTCGACCGGGCGCGCATTTCAGAAGATTCCCGCCAGGTCTATGGCGCCCTCGGCGATGGAATTATCCAACAGTATGCCGGAGGCCCGCAACTCCTCCGGCGACGACTTCAAACGTATTTTTCGTCCCGGCCTGCTTCGCATCAACGTAGTGTATCGGCCGCAACGGCCAACACGCAACTTACTTGACCACGCAAGCCGGAGGGCGTATCGTTTCCTTCCCTGCGAAGGCAACGACATCAAAGGAGATATTATGCGATTCGCACAAAGTTCTGCCGTTTATTTCAACTACTCGCTTCAGTACGCCATCAAGGATCTGCACGCCCTCGGCTACGACGGGATCGAGATATGGGGCGGCCGGCCTCATATGTACCGACACGACCTCGACGGGCAGATGGACGAAATCGTCGCCCTGCTTCGGGAGTGCGATATGGAGGTCTGCAACTTTATCCCAGCCCAGTTTCGTTATCCCTCGGTGCTGTGCTCGGACAACGAGGCCGTGCGCGCCGACAGCGTCGCATACATAAAAGACGCGATGGACAATGCCGCCAAGGTCGGCTCGCCGGCAGTGAGCCTTTGCCCCGGAATGACGCTCTTCGACCACGACACCGAAACCGGCTGGAAGCAACTCGCCCGCAGCCTGGCGGAAATCGAGCAGTACAATCAAGACAAGGGCCTGCAACTGCTCATCGAACCGGCACACCGGTTCGAGACGAATCTGATTCTGACCATCGACGATTGCCTGCGGATGATAGACGAGTTGGGATCGGACTCCTTCGGCGTCCTGCTGGATACGGGCCACTGCAACGTCAACGGGGAGAATTTCAAGCAGGCCATAGGGCACTGTAAGGCTCTGCCGCTGCACATTCACCTGGACGACAACAGCGGCGATTCCGACGCCCACCTTATACCGGGCCGGGGAAACGTTGACTTCGCCGCATTGGCCGAGGCGCTGGACGAGATCGACTACGGCGGCTTCATATCAGCCGAACTCGGCGGGGCGTACATAATGGACCCGACGGCAGCCTGCGCCGAAACCCTCCCAATCCTCCGCGAAATGTTCGGGTAGTCAACACTACCGGCCTGAGAGTTTTTCGGCTTCGGTGATGGTTCGTTTGAAGGCTACGAGGTTGTCGCGGAGTCGGCTTGGGCGGTTTCGGGCGCGCCAGAGTCGGGTGAAATCCTCGACCATGGCCCGCATGTCGTCGGCAAGGCAGCGAAGCGTCCGCGCGGGGATGGTCTTTCCGGCGCGGAAATCACGCTGGATGAGCAGTCGGCGACAGGCCAATTTGTCCATTCGTAACGCCAGGCCGAACTCCTCCATCGCCAATGCCTCAAACTCGTTCCCGGTGGCGATTGTCGGTATGCGGAGGTTCTTCGTCGCCTCCAGCCGCTGATGCGCCAGGGCCTTGAACTCGTCAGCGCCGGTGAGTTTCGGCAGGTGCAGGCGCTTGGCCGCGTTGCGACGCCACACCAGGTATCTGCTCTTATCGCGCTCCGGTTCCTCCATAACCCGACAACCGGGCAGCAGTGTGTTCTTGCCCGGATCGAACGGTTCGATGAGGGTGTGGTATAGCAGCCCGCCCGGTTCTGCCCCGATTTTTCGCAATGCGGGGGCGAGTTTTCCGGTCTGGTCCCCGAAAGCGTGCAGACAGAAGCGTTCGGTGAATCGGCTGTGGTCGGTCTTCGCCTCGCACCAGGCGCAGGCAGCGCCGTGTGCGAAGCCGTGCAGGCTCACGCCCAACGTGTTGCGGTGGCCGAAGTCGCCCCAGTCGGTGTTGAGCAGCCCTTCAGCCCCGTGCCGCCTGCCGAGGCGGGCGAACCTGGCGACATTGGCGACGGACTGGTCCAGCCTCGTTCCGTGCGACTGCCAGCCGTGCGTGCCCGGGCAGCAGACCGCCGGCAAACCCGCCTTTGCGATCTCGCCGGTCCGTCCTATCCACGGGCCCCAGGGCGCGTAGTCCCAGTTGAGCATAACGATGTCTTTGGGGATGTCGGGGATGATCTCCGGGTGGGTCAGGACAATGTCGGCCCACATATTCATCCGCTTTCCGTGCTTTCGGCAGAGTTTGTGAATCTTCAGAATGAAATCCAGGTACACTCGCCCAACGCCGATTTTTTCGGCGCGCCCTTTGGTGCGCCCTTTGCCGAGTTCCCACGGCTCATCGCAGCAGACGTTGAAATCGTCAGCCTCGAATAACGGGACGAATTCGGCGTACATATCTCGCAGTAATTTTATCGAGCCTGGATCGGACGGACACAAAGTCGTCCCGCCGGGATGGTGCATGTGTCCGGGAAGTTCGCCCAGGCTGCTATACTCCGGTAAGGCGAGGATTTTTTCCATGTGCCCGAAACTCGACAGCGACCCGACAAGCCTGATGTGATGGGTTTTGCAATGTTCCTGAACGGCGAGGATGTCAGCGGGGCCGAACGGGCTGTAGCCGCGACCAATGGTCGGATAAGACGCGAAAGCAAAGACGTTCTCGATGTACAGTTGCAATTCGTTAATCTTCCAGTGGGCAAGTCGCTCGATGAGTTGCTTGAGTGTGCCGACCTTCGGAACCTTTCCGCGGGAGCAATCGTGATAGACGCCCCGTCGGGCGAAGTCCGGCTTGTCGTCAATCCGCATCGCCGGGACAGCCTTCTTGTGGATGGTCAACAGTTCGCAGAGTGTCTGGACGGCGTAATACGCTCCGGCGTCGCCGGCGGAGATTATCTCGATCCCGTCGGGCCGAATTGTCAGCCGATAGGCCTCGTCGCCGGGAATCTGTTTGTCGCGGATTAGACGCACGTCCGCCGATTTGGCCGAACGGGTCAAACGTGCGCGGACGCCCAGGCCGGCCAGGTCGGTGCGCAGTTGCTTCATCGGTAGCCGGTCGGCGTCATGTTCGCTTTGCAGGACGGCCGATCGTCCGAAGGTGAACGAACCGGAAAGTCGCCGGCATTTCCTGACGGGGATAAGCAGTTTTTTACATGGCACGGGTGAATCTCCTTTTGCAATTTCGGTCGGCGATGATACGAGAACCGTCGCGTCCGAAGCAAGGTCTAACCGTAAAGGTTGCCCGGCGGGGCGGTTGGGTTTAGAATAACACTACGGAATTACGGGAGAACCTGACACATGTTTTCTGCGAGTAATATCAGGCGGGTTGTCATAGCGTCGGTTGCGCTGCTGCTGATATGCACTGCCGGTACGGCTGACAAACCTGCACCGACCACCGCACCGACTACGGAACCGGCGACGGTTCGCGTCGAAAAGGACCGCATTTATGTGGGAAAGGACTGGTTCCGTCGGCCTAAGGTTAAGCGTCCGCCCCTGCCGGCGGAAATCACAAAGGCCTTTGTTATCCCCATTCACGGACCTATCACGGATACCACCTTCAAGTCCGTTCGGCGAAAGGCTATCCGCTGCAGAAACGACGGCGCTCAGATAGTCATCTTCGATATGAACACTCCCGGTGGGCAAATGGGCGCGATGAGCGGTATCGTCCGCCAGATTATCGACGATCTCCGCGACGTCTATACCGTCGCGTATGTTCATCCCCAAGCGGCCAGTGCCGGAGCGATTATCTCGCTGGCGTGCAATGAAATTGTCATGTCGCCGACGGCGGTTATCGGCGACGCGATGCCGATTATGAT
>JAUVIQ010000093.1 GCA_030592655.1 Planctomycetales bacterium
AACCGATGGTGATGGTCTTTTCCGGTGCGTCTTCGGCGAAGCCGTCAGCCGCCAGAGCAGCGTCGATAACCGGCGAGAAATCGCTGCGTTCTACGACGTGCGTAACCCCCGGCCAGGCGACCAGGCCGGTCGTAAAAATGCGACCCTTATATGTATCCTTCGGCTTCTGGATACAGTTGGTCGTCATCAGGATCGCGCCGGGGAATTCGTCGAACTCCTTGCGCTGGTCCTGCCAGGCCCCGCCGTAATTGCCGACGAGGTGCTTGTACTTCTTCAAACCCGGATAGGCCAGGCACGGCAGCATCTCGCCGTGCGTATAAACGTTGATGCCCTTACCCTCGGTTTGCATAAGCAATTCATCGAGGTCTTTGAGATCATGGCCTGAAACGAGGATGCACTTGCCGGCTATCGGCGTTACGCGGACCTGCGTCGGTTCGGGATGACCGTAGGCGTCGGTGTTGGCCTTGTCGAGCAGTTCCATTACCTTCAGGTTCAGTTCGCCGGCCTGGAGCGCCATTGCGGTCAGTTCGCCGACGTCGGTCGGATTACCGTCCAGATAACTGAGGATTTCCTCGAAACCGGCATAGACGCTATCGTCCTCGACGCCGAGTATTTGTGCGTGGTCGATGTAGGCTGCCGAACCTTTCAGGCTGTAGGTTATCAACTCCTGCAGGCCGGTAACGTCCGGGCCCGGGTCTTCCAGCCGCTTGTCGATACCGAACGACCGCCCCTGTTCGATAATCCCTTCAACGGTATCGGCCAATCCGCAGCCTTCGGCGCAGAGCGTGTCAGGCTCCTTACCGGCATCCCGGCATTGCTCCTCGTATTGCTGCTTGAGCGGGACGCTGATTTTCGACGCCTTGCGGAGCAGTTGCTCCAGGCGGGCAGGATCGAAATTGACGTTGGTAATGGTGGTGAACATCGCCTCGACAATGAAAATGTCCGTCTGGCGATTGGTTACGCCCATCTGCCTGAGCCGGTGCGAATAAGCGCCGAGCCTCTTGGCCACGGTTACCAGCATATCCTGAAGCGCCGCTGTTTCGGCGTCCTTTCCGCACACGCCCGCAACGGTGCAGCCCGTCCCCTTGGCGGTCTGTTCACATTGATAACAAAACATATTCATTGTGTGTTCCTTTCCTGTTTGGACAAAGCCTCTTCAATGGCCTTGCGATATGTCGATTCATCTTTAGGACCGATCCATTTAAGAATTTCATCTTTATTAAACAGCATCACAGTCGGAACACCGCCGATTCCATACCGATTGACCAGTTCCGCAACCTCTCTCACGTTCACCTTGAAAACATTGGCCTTTCCCTCGTATTCGTCCTTAAGTTTGCTGATTGTCGGCGCAAGTCGGCGGCATGGCGAGCATCCTTCGGAATAAAAATCCACCAGAACAGGCCTGGGCGATTTCAAAACCTTTTCGTCAAACTCCGCTACCGTTGCGATATGTGGAACATTGTCTTTGGTATTCTCCGCCGGCCTGCGTTCCGACCAGGCCAATACAATCAGCACGCCAATAAATGCGCCGACAATCGCTCCGCGAAACGGATTGGCCGTCAACGGACACGCCCCGCTGCTGCACTTTCCGAAATGCCCCAATACCCCACCAGCCACCAATCCCATTATCCCGCCGATTAGCACTTTCAACCACAGTTCCATGTTACATCTCACAAAATTGTTTTTCGCATAATGTTGAAAAGTCCATTTCCTCCCGGATTCCCAGGCGGGTCAGTGCAAAATCGTATCGCACCGGGTCTTCGGGCGAGATTCGCCTGAAGGCATCCGTTATTTCCATCGCTGTTCGCATGTCCGCTGCATTTCGTCGTGTTGCGCCTAAAGTAAGGGCTATTCTGTGCATGTGCGTATCGAGCGGAATTATCAATTTTGCCGCCGATACCCTCTCCCAACCGCCCGGATCAACCTCGTCGGCCCGGACCATCCATCGCAGGAAAAGGTTCATCCGCTTGCAGGCGCTGCCGCGAGCAGGGTCCGGCAGCAGATGCCCGCATCGTCCATTACCGTTCAATTCCTTCACAAACGCCGACAATGCCGGCAGGACCGTATCGTCATCCTGCTCCATCCTCGCTATAAAACAACTCCCAAGCGACCCGTGCCGGTCGATGACCCGCCTGACACCAAGCAGCATTGATGAAATATTTTCGCCCGAAGCGAATCGATGCCGAAAACCGACAAAGTCCCGCTTCAGCGACGTCGCCGAAGCATCCTGCAGGAAACGGACGGGTCTTGATCCCATCCTCTGAAGGACACATCGGACGCTTTTGAGTATCTGCGCGACCCTGCCGTAGGCCAGCGAACTCGCCACCAGACCGACGACTTCGCGGTCAGCCGGATTGTCGTATTCGTACAGAAACTCCAACGGGTCGGGATGAACATAGCGACGTCGATTAAGCCGGCTATACAAATCTTCCAGCATCTCGGCATGTCGTCGCAACGGCATCGGATTGTCCCATAGGTAGCACAGGTCCCGCTAGGGATGCTGCGCATTTGTAACCTGAGCCACCAATCAGTTACCAGTTCTCGCCGAGTATCTCGAAATGTGCTTGCGGATGGGCGCAGGCCGGGCAGACACACGGCGCTTCGGTCCCTTCGTGCAGGTAGCCACAGTTTTGGCAACGCCAGACGACGGGCTTGTCCTTCTTGAAAACCTTTCCGTCGGCGATATTCTTCGCCAGTGCGAGGTAACGTTTCTCGTGCTGCTTCTCCGCCACCGCAATTGCTTCCATTGTGTCGGCTATTTCGTCGAAACCTTCTTCGCGGGCGATAGCGGCGAACCCCGGATACATGGTCGTCCATTCGTAGTTTTCGCCGGCGGCTGAAGCCTTGAGGTTATCGATGGTGTCGCCGATTACGCCGAACGGAAATGCTCCCGTAATCTCGGCCTCACCGCCTGTCATAAACTTGAAAAGTCGCTTGGCGTGCTCGCGTTCCTGGTTGGCTGTCTCTTCAAAAATGACTGATATTTGCACATAACCTTCCTTGCGCGCCTTGCTTGCGAGATATGTGTAACGGTTTCTCGCCTGCGATTCGCCGGCAAAGGCCGCCATCAGATTCTTTTCGGTCTTACTTCCTTTTAGTTCCATTTTTATCCTGCCTTTCTTTCCTGGTTTCAGGAAATTTCCGACACTTCGGACAAAGCCCTATAAACTCCAGACGATAACCAAGCACCTCGTAACCACAACTTTTTCGGATAGCACTTTCGAGGGCCGGCAATGTGCTCAAAGGTAAATCATCCATCCTTTCGCATCGCACACAGCGGACGTGATAGTGCAACTTCGGGTTTCCGTCGTACCTTCTCTGTGAACCGCTCAATTCGAGTTTCTGTATCATCCCGTTATCAGAGAGGATCTCCAGATTGCGGTACACCGTCCCAAGGCTGATACCGGGCAACCGACGACGAACCATATTGTAAATCTCATCAGCGGTCGGATGCGACGTTACCTTCCGCAACTCATCAAGAATCACCTGCCGCTGACGGGTCATGCGAAGCGGAAGTTTCGGATTGTCTTTGGATTTCTTATTCATAACAGTAACCATTCTTACTTATACGTCCATAATCCTTTCATGTCAATCATCAATCGAAAAATATTTTTGAACCTTCCGGTGTCTCCAAATTGCAGGCGAGAAACTCCGGTAGAGAAAATATCATCCCTTTAATTCAACCCGTTCGCAACCAGTGATAATCTTGTCGCATCTTTTCCTTGCCCGGATTGAGTTGTTGCTGCATATTTATACCGTCGGCGGAACGGGCCGGTTGAGAAATTCATATCGGGATTCATTCATTATGGCGAAAGGAAATCGCAAATGGCTGAAGCGCTTCTTGAAGAACAACGCGAGAAATGGGGTTCGCGGGCGGGATTCGTCCTTGCGGCGATAGGTTCCGCCGTCGGGCTTGGGAACCTGTGGCGATTCCCATACGAAGCCTACAGCAACGGGGGCGGTGCGTTCCTGATCCCCTACGCAATCGCCATGCTCGTCATCGGAATACCGATGCTTATCTTGGAGTTCTCGCTGGGACATCTGACCCAACGTGCAGCCCCGGAAGCATACGGACATCTCAAACCAAACTGGCGATGGCTCGGATGGTGGCCTATATGCATGTCGCTGGTGATTATCTGTTACTACAGCGTCGTATTGGCCTGGGCGGTCAACTACCTTGGCTACAGTTTCACTCTCGCCTGGGGCGACGACGCGGTGAAATTCTTCGTCAAAGACCACCTCAATCACAGCGGTACGCACTGGCCCCTGGGTTCGATGCAATGGATGATCATCGCTGCCCTGGCGATTGTGTGGGGCGGAATGTACCTGTGCATCTTCAAGGGAGTGAAGTTCGTCAGCAAGATCGTCCTGTGGACCGTACCGCTGCCCTGGCTGATGCTGATGATTCTGGTTATCCGAGGCCTGACGCTCGATGGAGCGATCAGCGGGCTGGAATATTACCTCGAACCACAATGGGAACTGCTTGGAAAGGCCAAGGTCTGGCAAACCGCCTTCGGGCAGGTCTTTTTCTCGATGACACTCGGGTTCGGCGTGATGATCACCTACGCCAGTTTCCTCCATCGCAAAAGCGACATCAACAACAACGCCCTGATCGTGGGTTTGAGCGACCTAGGCACGAGTTTTGTGGCAGGACTTGCGGTCTTCAGCGTCGTGGGGTTCCTGGCCTTCCAGACCTGCGCCCAGAACGCAAAACTTATGAGCGTGGAACACGAACAACTACCCGCGATCCAGCAGGCAATCAACGAGGAAATAAAGGCCGGCCTGACTGAAGATAAACTCCTGGCTATGGAGGTCAGCGACACCAACGCCTCAAGGTTCAGCCTGACGACGGCGCAACTGACGAAACTCATCGACGGCGTCAAGACAAAGAAACTCGACCTTTCAAAACTGAACACAACGCCTGACAAGGTTATCGGCACCGGTGGAGGCGGGTTGGCGTTTATGACCTTCCCGACCGCTCTGAAACTGCTGCCATGGGCGAATTTCTTCGCGCTGATATTCTTCCTGGCGTTGATACTGCTGGGGATAGATTCGGCATTTTCCATGCTCGAAGCGGGACTGGCAAGCATCGTGGATAAAACCCTCTGGCCACGAAACAAGGTCCTCCCCGCCATCTGTATCTGCGGGTTCCTGCTGGGGCTGGTCTTCTGCACCCGCAGCGGCGACCCGTGGCTCAGCACGCTTGACCACTACATCAACAGTTATTTCGGTGTCCTTGCGATCGGCCTGATCGAGTGTATCGCCCTTGGATGGATTTTCGACATCAAGCGCCTGCGAGCCCACGCCAACGAGCGCAGCGATTGGCAGATCGGCAAGTGGTGGGAATGGAACATCAAACTCGTCATCCCGATTATCCTGACGGTGATTATCTTCTGGACGTTGTACGCCGACATTACCGGAACCGGCGGCGATGGCGACAAGTACATGTTCGTCAAGAATGGGAGAGTCGTCTGGCACAATATACTCGGAGCGGCCTTTGTGCTTACCCTTCCGATTATCGGTGTGATTATCGCCTTTGTCGGACGTGCTAAAGTCAAAGCCGCCGTAGAGGCCTCAAAATCGAGCAATCAGGAGTCAGACCATGCTGGCTGATATCGTATATGACGGAACGTTGTCGGGTACTGCCTACATTATCCTTTCGGTAACGCTGCTGGTTATCTTCGGTGGACTTCTATGGTGTTTCTATCGCGCCATCAAAGCCGGCGGCGAACACGCCGAAACGCAACTACCTGACGACGGAGAAAACTGATAATTGCCAATTGAAAGAATGTTCGGCGACTCCCCCGCGATCGGGTTCACGATGAACACAAGTACATAAGGAGTCAAGAAAGATGAGAGAAAAAACACACAGAAATAGAGGGTCGGTTTTGTCGCTGTCGGTTTTGATTTTTTCCGCTCTGCTCGTGGCCTCGTGCTCGCCACGGGACAAGCAGGGACTTGTCGCCTGCTGGAAGTTTGACGAAGGCAAAGGCGACAAACTCCTCGACGCCTCAGGCCACAGTAACCACGGCACTATCCACGGGGCTACGTGGGTAAAAGGAAGAGTCGAAACAGGCCTGCGGTTTGACGGGGTGGACGACTACGTGGTGGTTCCCAAGTCGGCCAGTCTGAACAGCATCAATAAAGAGATTACACTGATGTGCTGGATAAAGACGCCTCTGACCGCTAGACACTCCATATTGGCAAGATGGCCTTGTGGAAGTGGAGATCGCTCTCTGATACTGGATGTGGATTCCGAGGGGAAATTGGTCCGTTTTGCCCTTTCTCCTGATGGGGGGTATGGAATGTGGCACAAACGACTCGGTCTTACACCAGCGGACAGGTGGGTGCACATCGCTGCGATTTCTAATGGTAAAACCATGCGGATTTATGTAAACGGTGAACCAGACCCATCCCCCTCCGTGCCTGAAGCCCCGCAGGTACATACATCCACGACGGATTTGTATATCGGGGCCTGGCAATCAGGTCTCAATAAGCGAGAGTGCTTTTTCAAGGGAATCATGGATGAAGTCAGAATCTACTCCTGCGCCCTGACCCATGAGGAGATACTGGAAAATTATAAAGATGGAAGCCCCAAAGGCACAGTTGCAGGCAGGATAGTCGATGAAAACGGCAAACCTATAAGGGCCGCAAAGGTCAATATCGGATTTTTCGGCACTACTACGGATAGAGAAGGAAGATACAAAATTGTTGTCCCGGCTGAGACTTTCGAGGTGGTTGTTTCCAGAAAGGGTTATCAAAGAAAAGTAAAAGCCGATGTTGTTGTCAGAAAGGGCAAGGTTGTGGAGATGAATGTTGCACTTATCGAGGATAACATTGCTCCTTCCATCTCAGAAGTGAAAATAAAGGACGTTGACGACGTAATCGCGACTGTCGGCTGGGAAACGGATGAAACGTGCATCGGTACAGTCAAATACGGCACGTCTTCACGAAAGTATGACAAGGTGGCCGAAGAAACTTCGTATGTGAAATCTCACCGGATAACACTGTCCGGACTTGTTCCAAATACGAAGTACTATTTTACAGTAGAAAGCGAAGACAAAGGTGAAAACACCTCGAAAAGCAAAGAACAGTCCTTTACCACACTGGCAGTCGATAATCCTGATCTGGTCGCGCGGAGATTGAAAGAGTCAATGAAAATCCTGCTTAAGCGACTGGATTTAAACCGTCCGGGGCTGGAGAAAGTCAAGGCCTCTGCCGACGACCCGATCAAGGCTGCCGAGGAACTTCTGGCCTACTATCGTGCGCGGAAATCGGTCAAGCATTTCACCGACCGCGCCGACAGGGAAAAATCGCGCGGTAAATACGCCAGCGCCGGTCAGATGAAGACCGCCGACAATGCTCTGAAGCACATTTTCGTCAGTTTCAGCGCCTATCCGCCGCATTTTTGCGGCAAGGACATCGACTGGTCCAAAAGCCCTGTGCCTGACAAGGAGTGGATATGGCACTTGCATTACGCGCACTGGTGGAACGACCTGGCCCGCGCCTATTGGCACACGGGCGACGAGAAGTATGCCCGCGAGTGGTGCTTCCAGTTGGCTGATTGGGTTCGCAAGAACCCGCGCGACAGTAAGCACGAATATGCCTGGCGCCGGATTGAAACCGGCGGAAGGGGAATCTCCTGGACAGGAATATTTCAGCATTTCCTGGACTCACCGTCCTTTACGCCCGATGCGCTGGTGATCTTCCTGAACAGTTGCCATGACCACGCATCTTACCTGACCGAACACTTCACTCCCGGCAATCACGGCCTGAAGGAGTCTCTCGGCGCTGCATTCCTGGCAATAACCTTCCCGGAGTTTAAGGACGCGAAAAAGTGGCGTGACAAGGCCCTGGAGCACATTAAGGCTGAGACCAGGCGGCAGGTGCGCGACGACGGGCATCAGGTCGAGCAGACCCTCAACTACCACAGCGGGTGTCTCGGCAAGTTCGCGCATATCTATAAATTTGCGAAGATGAACGGGCTGGCAGAGAACTTCGGCGACCAATACCACAGGCGGCTGGAAAAAATGGCCGAGGTGCTGATGAAGTTGGGCTTCCCGGACGGTACGAGCGCCCAGTTCGGCGACACTTCCAGTCCGGTGCATGTGCGACGAAGTCTGAAGAAATACGCCGGCGTTTTCGGGCGGAAGGATTTCCTGTACGTCGCCACAGCCGGTAAGGAAGGCACACCGCCGAAGCAGACCGCCTATGCCCTGACCGACAGCTGCTTCTATTCGATGCGGAGCGGCTGGGATGAAAACGCCGTCTGCCTGGTGCTCAAGTGCGGGCCGGGACCTTACTGGCACTGCCAGCCGGACAACGGCACGTTTGAATTGTTCGCGGGCGGGCGGCGGTTGATGCCCGACTCCGGTACTTACATCTACAGCGGCGACCCTGCCGGGCGGGCGTGGTTCCGGCAAACCCGCGTACACCAGACGCTCACGCTCGACGGTGAAAATACTGACTACAAACCCGCCCTGCGACTCTGGAAACCCGGAAAGGACCTCGACGTACTGGTCGTTGAGAACGGCAGTTACAAAAACCTCACCCACCGCCGGGCCGTCTTGTTCGTAAAGAAAAAATTCTTCGTGCTCGTCGATGACGCTATCGGAAAGGCCGGTGGTAACGTCGATTTGCATTTCCAACTCGCACCGGGAAAGGCTGTCTTCGATAAGTCCGCACCCTCGGCCCGCACCGACTTTAAGAAGGGCACAAACGTGTTAATCCGCGGCCTGGCACAGAAGCCGATGGCTTTGGAAGAGGAGAAGGGCCAAGTCTCGTTCAAGTATGGGAAAAAGCAGCCGAGGTGGGCGTTCCGCTTTCGCATCAAGAAAACTTCCGATACTCCAGGCGTCAGATTCGTTACGCTGGTCGTTCCGTATGAAGGGAAGGTTCCGAAGGTCAGGCTTTCGCTTGTCGGCTCACCCGTCCCCGGAGCAAGCCGCATCGAACTGGACGTTACCGTCGGAACCGTTACCGCCCGCATCGGCTACGACTTGGAAAACAAGAAGGCCTGGATCCGGTAGCAGTAGGCTCCGGACGGAGCATAGACTACCTGCTTCTTCGTATTTCGCGGTCGATGTCGCGCTTCTGCTGGCGGTCCTGGATGCTGCGGCGTTTGTCGTAGGATCGCTTGCCGACGGCTATGCCGAGTTCGCACTTGGCCCAGCCGGCTTTGAAATACAACGCCAGCGGGATGAGCGTATGGCCTTTCTGGAGGACGTGAGTCTGGAGTTTGTGAATCTGGCGACGGTGAAGAAGCAATTTCCGGTCGCGCAGCGGGTCGTGCTGCAATGTCCCGACGGCCTGTTTATATTCGACGATATTGGCTCCGCTCAAATACACCTCGTCGCCGCGAATTCGCGCAAACGCGCCTTCCAGCGATGCGTTACCGTCGCGGAGGCTCTTGACTTCGGTGCCGAGCAGTTCGAGGCCACACTCGACTTTTTCGAGTATCTCGTAGTCAAACCGCGCGCGCCGATTACTCACCCGAGGGCCACGGGATTTTTTGTCGCCCTTCTTGTCTGAAGATTTCTTCGACATACCGGAGATGATACACAAAAAAGCAGGCAGGGATGCAAAGGAAAAGAGAATATTGAATAATGTGCATAGCACCGCGTAGCGATACTACGCACAGTATTCAATATTCATTTGTCAAACTGGGCCGGGCGGGATTTGAACCCGCACTCCCTTAACGGGAAGGGGATTTTAAGTCCCCAGCGTCTGCCATTCCGCCACCGGCCCCGGTGTTGCTCGCCAGGAAAATACTATACACTCAAAAATGGATTATGTTCTCCTTTTTCCTCTTCTTCTTTCAGCAAAATCGCAATCCCCTTTCTTCTTTTAGCAAGATTACAATCCCCATAATCCGGTAATCCCAGAAATCCCGCTATTCTGTTCTTCTTCTTTTTCTTCTTCTTTTTCTTCCACTTCGAAATTCAAAATTCCCTGTTCCACGCAGTGGTACGTAGTGCGTAGCACCACTACGTGGTATCGCTACGCGGTGCTACGCACATTATTCAATATTCTTTTTTTCCGTCGCCCTACCATCCTCCTCCCCCGCCGCCTCCGCCTCCCCCGCCGGAGGATCCCCCACCGCCCGATCCGCTGGAACCGGGAGCCATCGACGCCGACGACAAAGCGCTGCTGAATGAACTGCTGAAGGACGAGGTAAATCCTGCCGCCCCCATCGTGCTCCAGGCAGCGCCGTGATACCACGTCGGGCTGTAGCCGCCCTCGCCGACGGCTGCCTGGGCGAGAACGTCCGTAAAATTCTCCGCCCAATCGTTTTCGACATCGAGCGCGAGGGCGTAAGGAAGGAATTTTTCGAACAGTTCCGGCGTTTTGTCGGGCGGATGGGCTGCGTTGAGCATATCCTGCTCTGCTGTGGCGAGGTACATCCTGAATCCCTCAATTTGGTCCATCACGGCTCTGCCCTCGACCGTAGGACGCTTCAGCAGGTGAAAGAATCGCACGTTACACCATCCCAAAAGCAGCAGCAAAGGCAGTATCCAGATGGATGTCATCCACATAAGAACGCACAGAACGACCACCTCGGGAATGCAGAATATCGCAGCGCCAAAGATTATCCCGCCGCTTTTGGTTACACGTTTTTTTTTGTCTTTGCCCGCTGATTTCCATGTAACTATCGCCTGCCGGACGAGGAAGAACACTCCGACACTCCAAGCCGCCAGCCAGATCGACAGGAACATCACGGCTGGGTTATGCTCGACGAAAATCCCGACCAGTCCCGCCGCCACCACCGTCAACACCGAAATTACCACGCCCGGAATGAACCACTTGAGATTGGAAAAGAACAGTTTCCCCTTGTACTCATTGGCCAGGACTTTTTTCAACTCGGCGATGGCCTTGCTGAATTTCGCGTGGTTGGCGTTATCCAGTTCGATAGTTTTGCTGCCATGGAGCAGTTTGCCCAGGACCTTCTTTTCTCCGCGTGA
>JAUVIQ010000171.1 GCA_030592655.1 Planctomycetales bacterium
CGATAACCAGCACGCCTGGGACCGCCCCGGCCAGTTCGATCAGCGGGCCTAGACGATAGGACGTTCCCGACGGACTGTTGGGGCTGGCGACGAATGTAACGGCGGCTGCGGCTTCTGCGAGCGCGTCAGCGGGCAGTGCGAAATCCTCCCCGTATGAAACTTCGACGCACCGCCCCGCCTGGATTTCCGTTAGCGTCCGATAGAGAACGTAAGTCGGCACGGCGTATGCCACGGCTTCGTCGGGGCCTACGCAGGCGCGGAGGATCATCGTCAGCACGTCGTCGCTGCCGTTACCCGCGATAATCCAATCGACGGGAACATCCAAAACCTCCGCGACAACCTTGCGGAATCGCGTAGCCGTCGGGTCGGGATACCGTCGAAGCGCATCACCGTCGAGGCTGCACAGGATTTCCAACGCATTCGGCGACGGCGGATACGGATTCTCATTGGTATTGAGTTTGATTACCCGCTCGCCCGCTGCCGGCTGCTCGCCGGGAACGTATCCGACCATTTTCTCGATATTTTCACGAAAGTAACTCATTTCAAAACCATGTGCCTCTGTGACGGTCTTATTTTTTCCTTATTTCCACCGCCTTCGCGTGTGCGGTGAGTCCTTCGCGTTTGGCGAAGGCGATTACGTCGTCGGCATCTTCAGTTAAGGCATCGGCGTCATAGCGGACGACGCTCGAAGCCTTTAGGAAATCATTGGCAGACAACGGCCCGAAGAACCTCGCCACCCCACCGGTCGGAAGGACGTGCGACGGGCCTGCGTAATAATCGCCCAGCGGCACGGGCGCAAACGCGCCGAGGAATATCGCTCCGGCATTGCGAATTTTCGCAAGGGCGGCATCGTCATCGGCTGTGATTATCTGCAAGTGCTCCGGCGCGAAATCGTTGGCGACATCGCAGGCTACGTCAATGTCCGGCACGACGATTATCGCCGAATACTCTTTCAATGCCGCCTCGATTGCTTTTTTTCGTTCCAGTTTTGGTAATTGTTTATCAATTTCCGTAACGACGGAATTTGCGAGTTTTTCCGATGTTGTTACCAGCACGGCTGAGCCTGGATCGTGCTCGGTTTGGGCGAGCATGTCGGCGGCGACCCAGCCGGGCGGGGCTGACTCGTCGGCGACGATCAAAACCTCGCTCGGACCGGGAAGGCTCTCGATACCGACCCGTCCGAATAACTGCCTCTTGGCTTCAACGACGAATGCGTTTCCAGGCCCGACGATTTTATCGACGGGGGGAATTGCCTCTGTACCGATCGCCAGTGCGGCAAGGAGTGGAACGGCAGCGGCGCGATAGACTTCCGAGACGCCCAGTTCGCCCGCCAGGGCCAGCACCATCGGGCCGATGTCGCCGTCGGTCAGCGGCGGTGAGGCCAGGGCGATTTCACCCACGCCCGCCACCTGGGCCGGCACGACCGTCATCAACACCGTCGAAGCAAGCACCGCCTTTCCGCCCGGTACGTACACAGCCGCACGTTTAATCGGCATATATCGCACGCCCAGTTTTCGGCCTGCTCGCTTCAGTGGTTCCGGCGAGTGAGTCAGGATGTGCTCCTGGTACTCGCGGATATTGGCTGCTGCCCGGCGCACCAAGGCGAGAAAGTCCTTATCGGCTTCGGCGTAAGCGGCTGATATTTCATTCGCCGATACGCGCAACGTTTCGGGAGTCAGTTCGGCCTTGTCGAGTTTCTTCGTCCACTTGATGACGGCCCGGTCGCCGCGAGTCTGCACGTCGGCGATGATTTCCCGCACAGCGGCGGGTACGTTCACCTGTCCGGCTTCGACCGCCGTCAACCCGCCTGCGCGAAGTTTATCCCGAAGGGCCAGCACCGCCTTGTCGCGCAGAGGCTTGTCTGTTTTGATTATTTGCAGTTCCATAACGGAACTACTTTACGCCCGTCGGGGGCAATCTGCAACAAGCCGTATCGCGCCGCGGACAAAAGTTGCTTTCGGGGGTTGAAATTGATGTATCCAATCTGGTAGTATTCCCCGTCCAATAGACGCCCCCATCGTCTAGTGGCCTAGGATACCAGGTTCTCATCCTGGCGACAGGGGTTCGAGTCCCCTTGGGGGTATTCCATAATCCAAGCCCGCGGACTGCGATCCGTGGGCTGGACTGCCAAATTCAGATAAAAACGCCCCTTAAGCGGTCGATTTGACATATCGCCCGGAGCGGGTAACGCTCTAACGCCTTGCAAAATAAGGTGTTACCTGCATGGCACGGGCATTGCTCCACATTTATAAGGTATGGTTGCGGGCTTTGTGCGCCCACAGCCCGAAAGGAGTAAAAAATGGCATCGAAGAAAATTATCGGAATAGACCTCGGAACCACAAACAGCGTCGTCGCCCTGATGGAAGGCGGATCGGCCAAGGTCCTGATCAACCAGCACGGCTCACGCCTGACGCCGTCGGTGGTCGGCTTCACCGACAAGGGCGAACGTCTCGTCGGCCAGCCCGCACGGCACCAGCAGATAACCAACCCGAAAAATACCGTATTCTCAATCAAGCGGTTCATGGGCAGGCGACATAACGAGGTCAGCAGCGAAGAAAAGACCGTTCCATACGAAATCGTCGGAAAGCCCGATGAATTGGTCAAGGTCCACGTGCACGACAAGGATCACACCCCGCCTGAGATAAGCGCGATAACGCTCCAGGACCTCAAACGCACTGCAGAAGACTACCTCGGCGAGAAGGTCGAGCGAGCAGTCATCACCGTCCCGGCCTATTTCAACGACTCGCAGCGTCAGGCCACCAAGGACGCCGGTGAAATCGCAGGACTGAAGGTCGAGCGGATCATCAACGAACCGACAGCGGCCGCCCTGGCATACGGGATGGAAGGTAAGAAGAACGAGAAGGTGGCGGTGTTCGACTTCGGAGGCGGGACGTTCGACATCTCCATCCTCGACATCGGCGACAACGTCTTCGAGGTGCTCGCCACTAACGGCGACGGACACCTCGGTGGAGACGACCTGGACGAAATACTCATCAACTACGCTGCCGACGAGTTCAAAAAACTCGAAGGAATCGACCTGCGCGAAGACGCAATGGCGCTTCAGCGACTCAAAGAGGCGGCAGAGAAAGCCAAGTGCGAACTCTCGACGGCGATGGAATCCAATATCAACCTGCCGTTCATAACAGCCACCGCCGCCGGTCCCAAGCACCTGACAATGACGCTGACGCGGGCGAAATTCGAGCAACTCGGCGAGCCGGTCTTCAATCGCCTGGTCGGGCCTTGCAAGCAGGCTCTGTCCGATGCGAAACTCACCGCCGGCGACATCGACGAGGTGCTTCTGGTCGGCGGATCGACGCGAATTCCGCGCGTCCGCGAGATTACCAAGGAAATTTTCGGTAAAGACCCCAACCAGACGATTAATCCCGACGAGGCCGTGGCTATGGGAGCAGCCATCCAGGGCGGCATCCTCGGCGGCGAGGTCGAAGAGCAGATGGTGCTGCTGGACATTACGCCGCTGAGCCTGGGCGTCGAGACGCTCGGCGGAGTGATGACAAAACTCATCGAGCGGAATACGACCATCCCGACCGAAAAGAAGGAGATTTTCTCCACCGCCGCCGACAACCAGACCGAGGTAACTATCCACGTCCTCCAGGGCGAGCGCGAATTCTCCGGCGACAACCGAACGCTGGGCCGGTTCAACCTGACCGGAATCCCGTCGGCTCCGCGAGGCGTCCCGCAAGTCGAAGTGGCATTCAACATCGACGCCAACGGTATCATCAACGTCTCGGCAAAGGACACCGCCACCGGTAAGGAGCAGTCCATCGAGATTAAAGGCTCTTCCGGCCTGGATGAGGCAGAGGTTGAAAAAATGCGTAAAGACGCCGAAGGCCATGCCGAGGAAGACAAGAAACGCCGCGAAGTGGTCGATCTCAAGAACGCCGGCGATTCGATGGCCTACCAGGCGGAAAAAATGCTCAAGGACCAGGGCGAGAAGGTCTCGACTGAAGATCGGGGCAATATCGAATCGGGCGTTTCGCAACTTCGTGAAGCCCTCAAGGGCGACGACGCATCAGCCATCAAGCGTGCGATGGAAAATCTGGAAAAATCCTCGCATAAGGTGGCAGAGGAGATGTACAAGTCCGCCGGCGCCGATGCGCCACAGGGCAAACCGGCCCCCGCCGAGGAAGAAAAGAAACCCGGAGACGACGACGTAATCGACGCCGAATACGACGTGAAAGAATAATCTGATTGCCTGTCGTGAGCGAAGTCGAACGGCAGATTTCTCAAAGAATCCGTGTAATCTGTGGACTGATTGTGGATTGCCAAGACCCGCAAGGTGCTGTAATATTGCGGCATGCAGACAATCGGCGAAGATGATTTTCCGTTGAGTTACTGTGCCGGCGGGCGGGAGACGCATAAGAGGCTGGAAGCGCTTTATGAGCAGCGGGCCCGGGATGCCATCTGCGCCATCTTTAACGTCCACACCTCGGCGCTGGACCGCTTCGCGCAGCGGAACCCTGCCGGCTTCTGCGACTACCCCGACCCCAAGCAGCGTGCAGCCTTCTGGGACGAGCACCTTCTGGAGCGATCCGCTGTCGTGGACGACTCCGTGCCCACCGCCTACCTCAGCGAGTTCGACCAGGGACTCTACGGCGGACTATTCGGCGGCGAGGTGCGGTTTCTGAGCGATCCGGGGACCGGCTGGATTTCCTCGATGGTCCCACCGCTGTTTTCCGACCTGTCCGAAAGCAGGGGGCTGACCTTCAACCCGCAACATCCCTGGTTCCGCCGTTACGTCGAGCAGATGGACATCTTCGCCCGCGCCGCTGCCGGGAAGTTCGGAATCAGCCACCTGATCCTTATCGACAGCCTGAACTTCGTATTCGAACTGGTCGGAGCGACCAATACGTACCTGGCCCTGCTGGATACTCCCGACCAGGTGGCCGAGGCCATAGATTTCGCCTTCGATCTGAACGTCGCCGTCCATGAAGCGTTTTTCGAGCATGTCGGCCTGGTCGCCGGCGGGACGTGCAGCAATATGGTCGGATGGGTGCGTGGGCGGGTCGTCTCCGAGAGCGTGGACCCGTTCCACATGATGAGCGTCGATGATTTCGAGAAATGGGGACGCGGGCCGGTCGAGCGGATGTTCAAACACTTCGACGGCGGCGTGGTGCATATCCACGGCAACGGCAGGCACCTGCTGGAGGCGGTCTCGACACTGCCCGGACTGAAAGCCATTTACCTCGGCGACGACAAGGGCTACGAGCAGTCCTTTTCCATCCTGCCGGAATTGAAAAGGCGGGTCGGCGACATGCCGCTGGTTCTGACTGTAGCGTACAGTGATTTCTGCGACGCGCTCGATAAGCACGAACTGACCGGCGGCGTTCTGTACACCGTTACCGACACGCCCGACCCCGAGGCTGCAAACCGACAAATGGACCGGGTGAGGAATTACGAACTATAAATGCACGCGCTCATCTACACCTGGAGATGATTCGTAGTCCACTGGTTACACAGAATGGATCACTTCAGGGAATAAGCCGCCAGGAATTCGGCTGATGACAGGACAGGAAGGTCGGACTGCGGAAAGTGGTCCGGGTTCCGGCTGATTATGCACGATGCGTCGGCGTGCAGGGCGCTGTAATACTGGATGGCGTCTTCGAAGTCGCCGAATCCGGCGGCGATGGCCTGGTTGAGTATCTTGCTGTCAAGGGCTACCGGCGTGAATACATCACGGAGCATTGCCAGTACGCGGTCGGCGGTTTTCCGGCTTCTGATCTTGCGGACGATGTAGTAGATGTTGTTGAAACTGATGACGGAGATTTGCCCCGCGATTTTCCCCTGCTCGACAAGCGACCAGACCGTCAGCGAATCCCGATAAAAGCCCCTGCGTTCGAGCATGACGTCCAGCAGTACGTTGGTGTCGATAAAGACATTCATCGTCGCAGCCCATATTTATCCGCCAGTGCATCGGCCAGAACGTCCTGTTCCGACTTGCCTTTGGGCAACTTGATGATGCCGGAGGCCTTCCGTGCAATCCTGCCGACCTGGGCGGGCGGTCTGTCCTTTTGGGCCAGTGTTCGCACAAATCGGCTGAACATTGCCGAGACGCTTGTGTGATTTTTGGCTGCAATCCGCTTGGCTTGCTTGATTACCTTGTCATCAGCGCTGAGCGTAAGTTTCGGCATCGCCGCATTCTCCTGTACGTACTACTGTAACACTATTATACGTACTAATAATCGGCAAGACAAGCCTAATTATTTAATCGATTTGCTGCTAGAGTGTGGCACCTTCAAGTTGGAGCGCAGCGGAAACTTGTGGGTGCATTAATGGTTGACCACGTGGCCTGAAGGCGCCGTTTGTCTTGCGATGCAAGCACCCACAAGCTCCGCTTCCCATAGGGACACTACGTGTCGCTACGCTTAAAGGTGCCACCCAACATTAGCAATCCTTCTCCCTACCACCCGCCCGCCGGAACTTATAATTAAGTATTGTGCCCCCGGAACTCGTTAATCTGCCCCTTTTAATCCCCTTTAATTCTTCACTGAAACAGTCATCTTCTTCCCGTCACGGTATATGGTGAATTCGACTTCCTTTCCGGAAGGCAGACCCGCCACGCGGTTGCGCAAGTCGTTGACGTCCTTGACCGGTTTTTCTCCGATGGCAATGATGAAGTCTTTCGCCTTTATTCCGGCCTTACCTGCGGGTGAGTCCTCCATAACCCGCGTTACCAGTGCGCCGTCGGTTCCCGGCAGTTTGAAACTGTCGGCCAGTTTCTTATCCACATCCTGAATCGTAACGCCAAGGAACCCGCGAAC
>JAUVIQ010000053.1 GCA_030592655.1 Planctomycetales bacterium
CAATCTACTGGCCTATTGCGACGATGCGGAAGGGGCGGTTAGGGCGATTAACGTGCATCTTGCAAAAAAACAGACCTGGCGGGACCTGAGCCTCATGCTGGATTTCGCGGAACTTGGTAAAGCCATTGGCAAAAGAAAGATGAAGAAAGCGGGGCTTGTCCTTGCGGCGAAACTGAGAATGGCTTGTTACACACGCAGGGACAAACTGGCGATCGAACTGATGCTGGCGTCGATGTACAACGCCGGTGAGGATTACATCAAAGCATCGAAGCATTACCTGAAGATCGTCGATGGCTATCCGGTTGCCGCCCGAATGTATCCTTTCTTCAAGCGGGCCATGCGGGCGCTTCGCGAAGCCGAATCGTCGAGATACCCGTCCGAGATGGAGCGGTACATGAAGAAAATCAGCGGCTCGCACGACCTGATTCCGGGGCTGATGAGCAGACTCGGGGGGTTCTACCTCAGCAAAAACAGATCCGGCGCGACGCGCATCTATAGAAAACTGGTCAAGCGGTATCCTGCAAGCAAAGGGCGTGAAAGCCTGGGCTTGGCGATCGAAAAACGACGTAAATAAATTCAGGGAGGCAGGCTTGTGGTCAGGAATGTTTTCATCATTTTTCTGGTGTGCATTATGGTTTCGGCCGCCGGGGCGGAAACTTTCCGCGAGGTGACCGATGAAGACGTGGATCGCGTAATAACCGAAGTCAAGCGATACCTTTGGGGAAACCAGAAGCCCGACGGAAGTTGGCGACGCTATAGTCGCAATCCTGGTGGAGGGGACACCGCCATTGTTTTGTTTGCGCTACTGGAGGCCGGCGAACGACACAATAAACCCGAAATGAAAAAGGGTCTGGATTACCTGGTCGATCTTAAGACCAAAAATTTGTACGTCATAGCAGTCCGCGCGATGGTCTTCAGCCGGATCGTGGCGAAGGCGAAGAAGTCTCCTTACCGCGCCTGTCTGGAACAGGACGTCGAGTGGTTGATGCGCGGCGCTCGGCGGGCCGATGGGGCATGGGGGTACTTAGGGCCTGAACGCAAAGGAGACAACTCTTGCAGCCAGTTCGCCCTGTTGGCGCTGTGGGAGGCCGACCGCGCAGGGGTAAAAATCAAGCCGAACCTCATCCGTCTGGTCGAAAAGACCTGGCTGAGACGCCAGCGCACCGACGGCGGCTGGACATACAGCGGACAGAAAAGCGTCGATACGCCCTCAACCGTGAGTATGACCACCGCCGGGATCGCCAGCCTGTACATCTGTCAGGATGTCCTGGCGAACACCTGCCGACCTTATCTCCACAGCAAAAAACTCGATAAAGCCTGGGCGTACCTGGGTAAAAACCTCAAGGATGATTTTATAAATGACGGATACCTTGCCTTTTGCGTCCAGCGGGTCGGAATGGCCAGCGGCGCGAAATTCATCGGTGATATGGACTGGTTCGCCGTTGGTGCAGCCAAACTGGCCGAACCCAATCCGCGCGGACGCCGTTACCGCGGAGAATGGGGACCGTTAGTCCGCGCGTCGTTTGAACTGCTGTTCCTGGCAAGAGGGCGGATACCGCTGACGTTCAACAAACTCGCCCACGGAAGGGAAAACAGTTGGAATTTCCACACCCGCGACATGCCGCATTTCGCAGAGTACATGCGACGAAACTACGAAAGACCCATGCGATGGCAGGTCGTCAGGATAGCCGACGACGTCAGGCTGCTGCTGGATGGGCCTTTGCTTCTGATAACCGGAACGGACGCGCTTGAGTTCACGCCCGCACAATGGTCCAAACTTCGCGAATACAGCCTCCGTGGCGGGACACTGCTGTTCGTTCCATGCCACAACAGCGCAGCCTTTCTGAAATCCGCGCGCCAAGGTCTGGAAAACCTTTACGCCGAGCAGCGTAAAGTCGCCGGCGGGAATTACAGACTTGAGACTCTGCCGGAGGATCATCCGATATATTCGGCGAAATTTAAGATTTCCAACGGACCAAGGGTGGCGCAGATGTGGGGCGTCTCCGACGGCACGCGTCTGCTGGCGGTGATCTCCAAACGCGATTTCCCATGCGCCTGGCATCGGCGGGCGGAACAATCAGGCAGACTTGATCACATGCTGGGCGTGAACTTCTTCATGTACGCCACAGGCGCAAACTCGCTGCGGATGCGCATGAGGCCTGTATTCGTCGCGAGAGGCGACAAGGTCCGCCATCGCGCCAGGATCGCCTGGCTTAAGCACGGCGGAAACTCACGGACCCAGCCTTACGCGCTGAAGTATCTCTCGGAAAAACTCACCGCCGAAAACCGCGTCGCCATTGACGTCAGCGACGGCGTGGGCATCTGTGCCGATAAACTCCGAGGGCATCACCTCGCCTGGATGACCGGATCGGGGGAGTTTTCTCTCACTGCCGCCGAACTGTCGGCGCTGCGGGATTATCTCGACGCCGGCGGGACGTTGTTTGTCAACGCCGTCGGCGGGTCAAAACCGTTCAATCGTTCGGCGGCGGTTATGCTTGAAAAACTCTTCGACGGTCTGGACGTGGCCTCCGGGGCCGTTACACCGGGATCGCCGCTGGTAACTGGAAAGTGCGACGATTTCAGAGGCCCGCCGCTGAAATCCCTGCCGAGAACGAAGGTATGGAGGGACGCCAAAAAACGAGCGCCTTCGCCGCTTCTGGTGTTCATCCGGCACAAACGGGCCGTTGTTGTCTATGCCCCCTACGGCGTCCACGACACGCTCGACGGGCACACCGCACACGGTGCCTTCAGTTACATGCCCCAGGCCGCCAGGGACATCGCCGCCAATATCGTCCTTTACTCGCTGATAAAAAAACCGCCCCCGCCGACAACTATCCCGGCCACCACCCCAGCGACCGCCACCGCACCGGCGGAAAAGTGAAAGTGTATATTTTGATTAAGTGTCTGTTTCTCGTCGCCGGACGCAAAGTAAGCAGTGAGATATTTTTTATTTTTTTTGGACTTGACTGACTGATGAAAGTATCGATATACAATAATAGTAGTGGTATCAGTGGTACCAAAGACGACTCCCCGGTTTTCATATCCGGTTGGGGCAGCCTATATGGCTGTCCTTTTTTTTAGGGGCCAAGTAACATGCGGACAAATGTTTATGTTGACGGCTTCAATCTTTACTACGGGGCGGTAAAAGACACCAAATTCAAGTGGCTTAATCTGCAACGGTACTTTGAACTGCTTCGTCCGCATGATGATATTCAGACAGTCTATTATTTTACCGCTGAGATGTCGGGTTCACATCGCGCCCACCAGATGACCTATCTCAGCGCCTTGGCGACGCTGCCTAAAGTCGAGATCATTTTCGGGAAATTCAAACTCAAAACTATCGCGTGCGGCGTAAAGGCATGTGATTTTTCCGGCGAAAGGTTATTCAAGATGCCGGAGGAAAAACGAACCGACGTTCATATTGCACTGAGAATGGCTCGTGATTGCTGGGAAGATACGTGCGACCGTTTTATCCTTGTCAGTGGCGATTCGGACCTGGTTCCGGCGGTTAACCTGATTAAGGAAATTTCGCCTGAAAAACAGGTAGTCGTCTATATCCCGTCCCGAAATCCCATACGAGCCGCTGCGGTGGAACTGCGTGCAGCAGCCGATAAGGCGCGGATCCTTCCCAATGTATTAATTCGTAAGGCCCAATTCCAAGATAAGTTCCCTGATGGTTTCGGTGGATTCGTTTGCAAGCCGCCCCATTGGTGAAACCGCCTCTCAAATAGTTGAAAATTGTTTCCTGTTACTGTATTGGTAGCATTATGGAAACCAAAACTATTGAAATCCACAGCAGCAGCCGCGACGAGATGATCGATATTACCGACCGCGTATCAGAGGCCGTCGGCGAAATCGGCGTCGCCGACGGTGTGGTAACGGTCTATGTGCCTCACACCACTGCCGGCGTAACCATCAACGAGAACGCCGACCCGGCGGTCGTCCACGACATCCTCGCCGCCCTGGACGTGGCTGTTCCCTGGCATCAGTCATTCTACCGCCACGGCGAGGGCAACAGTGCTGCACACGTCAAGAGCGCGCTGCTGGGAGGATCGGTGCAGGTGCTCATCCGCGAAGGCAAACTGGTGCTGGGAACCTGGCAGGGGATATACTTCTGTGAGTTCGACGGCCCGCGCCGGCGAAAGGCCATCGTTGCGGTGCTCTAAAACCGGATATTGCCCCGAGGGGCCCGGGGACCTGCGCGCTTATATCTATAAAAGGTCAATCATGTATGGCTTGAGCAGTTTCTTCATTCCTGCCATGTAGGCGATGCCCATCAGAATAACGCCGAGCACCTGCGGGCTCCATTCATTCAGCACCAGTCCCATCGCCACCCCGGCGGCGGGCGGATGCTCGGTATTCGTAATAACCATCAGGAAAATAGCCAATCCAACCGCTATGGAGGCAAAGAAAACGGTGTCTGTGGATTCGCTGATGAATTCAATTTGACTGATGGCAATCAGATGATTTGACCAGTAACACAGCGTGCCAGCGGCGATTCCGACGAGGTATCCGCCGATAAGGAATCGCGAATCGGAGACGCGTTTGTGCGGCATGGTGAAGATGATAAACGAACTCGCCCCCAGAGCGCCGACGATTGCCGCGTTGGAAACTGCGTCCAGTATCACCAGCGTAATCGCCATCGATATCGTCGCCAGCGAGCACTGGAGAAAATATTCAGTTTTATGTTCCTTGAATTTTTCGTCGAATAACCTCATCATTAATATGTTTTCGGGAGTTTTGTCGGAAACTTGAAGGGAGGCAGCGAATGCTGGAGCGACTTTTCAATACGCGTCAGATAGCCGACCTGCTCGGCGCTAACGAGGCGGCGGTTGTCGATTGGATCAAAAAGGGCTGGTTGCCCGTCAGGGATATGCCCGGCGAGCAGGTACGCATCTCCGAAAAAGGGCTGGTGCAATTCCTCAGGAACCGTGGTATCGATATGGAAGCGATTATAGCCGGTGTCGCTTCCGATGCTTCCGGCGAGCAGTTACCCGAAACAGTTTCTCCATCACCGCGTGTGATTTCACCGGAAGAATCACGTCCGCTCTCGCCCGAAGAACCGCCCCGCGAGGGACGTCCCCAGGGGACGCTTGCGCCCGAAGAAACGTTCGCGTCTCAAAGGGACAGGGTTTTGCCCGTTGCGGTTACCGAAGAGATCGAACACAGCGAATCCCATCAGGCCGATCCCGCCGATCAGGTGGCTGACGCGGTGCTCCGGGACGCCGTCACAAAGCGGGTAAGCCACATCCATTTGGACTCCTGCCGGGACGAACTGTCGCTGCGTGTGCGAATCGACGGCCTCCTGCACGACAAGCCCAATTTCAAGTCGCACCTTCCAAAGGGACTCGGGCCACGCTTAGTGGCGCATTTAAAAAACCTTGCGGGGCTGGAGGTTACCGAAGTCGCCCGTCCCCAGGCCGGCTCTTTTCGTCATGACATCAATGGAGTGCAGGAGGATTTTCACCTTGCGACTCATCCGACTGTGCATGGCGAAAGACTGGTGATTTGCGTTCCTCCGCGAGTCAAAGACGCCCCAGCCCTGGATGGGATCGGTCTTGGCGAATATGACCTCTCGTCGTTGCGGGCCATGCTGGACGAACCGTGCGGACTTATCCTGGTGGCAGGATTGCCCGGAAGCGGAAGGGCCACGACGCTGCGGGCGATGCTTGCCGAGGTGAACACCACAGATAAGGATGTTGTCGCGCTGGAAAGTCGAAGCGAATTCCCGCTCGAAGGCGTCAGCCGATGTCGCGTCAACGGCGAAAAGGGTTTTACCACCGTCGCCGATGTCCTGCGGTCCGCCCGCGATCAGGATGTCGATGTAATCCTTATCGACGACATTCCCGACCGTGCTGCTGCTGTCGGCGCGATCGAAGCCGTCATTGACGGGAAACTGGTGCTGGCGGGGGTATTCGCCGCCGGAAATTCCGCCGTTGCGATGCAAATGATGCTGGAATCCGCCCAGTCATGGACGCTGGCGTCGGCTTTGCTGACGGTAATCAATCTGCGAACCGTACGTAAAATCTGTCCGAAGTGCAGGAAAATGGTAACGGAACCCACGTTTTCCGGCATTTCGCCGGCCGAGCGCCTCTCCGAGGTAAAACATTGCCTCCGTCACCATGTTCTTTATCGCGGAGCCGGTTGCGACGAATGTTCACAAACCGGATATGCCGGCAGGACGGGGTTGTTTTCGCTGCTTCATATTGACGGGCATGTCGCGGCGATGCTGCGAAACGGCGCTGATGCCGGACAAATCATATCATCAGCCGAAGAGGCTGGGATGGATACGCTTTACCATGCGGGTCTGAAAAAAGTCCGCGACGGAATCACCTCGCTTGAAGAACTATCGCGGGTTTTCCCACATATTCCCGAATAGCGGTGTAATCGGAAGAATCTTCCTCTCAAGCGGAAAAATCTTCCGCTTTTTCGCTTTCGTCTGTAGATAAAAAAACAGAGCAAAAATCGCATCTGTATTTCGTAAGTCTCTTTCAAGCCGCACATTAGAATCATTTCTGGTACCTCCCAAAGTCTTTGGCACGCACGTTGCTCCAATGATGGGCCTACGAAAGGAATTTTCTATACAATTGATATGAGCATAGCACTGAATAATCTGATAATGCCGGCAGTGTCAGCAGCGCCTTCGGGAGAGGTTTCATCAAAGCCAAAATGCTCCGCCTCAGACCAAGCCGACAAAACCACAAACCCCGAAGCAAAGCCCGCACAGGCCAAGAAGTCTGCCGGGAAGACTTCGAATTCCCAAGACGCTCCGGATACCACCCAAAAGAGCAATGCCCACAGCGGTCCGAAGGCTCCTGGCGGCAAGACCGCCAAAGTCAAAAAGGGCGAGAAGGTTGTCGTTACAGCGGTTTCAGGTCCGAGGGTTTTTTCAGAGATTATTCAATCCGCTAAGGCGTCCGGCAATCCCCCAAAGGTCGCCGTCGGCGAATCGGCGGCAGAAGTCCTTACTAAAAAGGACATCGGGAATCCCGATATCGTGCTCGCGGGCAAGGCCAATGCCGTAAAGGGCGATGCTGATTCATTACAGGTCCGGGCATCCATACTCTCCAAGACACAGGTCGTCCCGGCTGCGAATAAGCCTGTCCCTGAAGGTCAGGCATCGGCTACATCCGAAGTCGGCGATAAACTCACCGGCGAGATGCTTCTTAATGCCGAAAAGGTTGCGTTACCTTTCAGCACGCCCGTCAAAGTCGAAGAGGCTTTGGCTGATGCGGTTTCGCCTGATGCCGTTGCGGAAAAAGCGGGTAAATCGCATCAGGCTGGGCTTGAAGCGACAGGTGAAAATCAGCAGGTATTGTCATCGCCGGCTGGGCCTGTCCTGCCGGCGTTGGCAGAGGGAATGAAGCAGATTTCCGAGGCAATCCGCACTCCCGCCCCCGCAACCGGGAATAAAAGCACTCCCATCACCTCCGCTTCCGGGCGAAAAGTGGTTTCTACGGAAGGTCTTACGTCGAATGTATCAGACGAGTCTGTCGAGAAGATGGAAACGGGGGTTAAAATCGACGCCTTACTACGAAGCCTCGGCGATCCCGTTGTTACTGTCGGTCAGAATCAGGCTGGGCGCGGCCAAACCCAACAGGAAGTTTTAGAGCATCTCGGCGCTGCTACCGAGCCGGTTCGCTTCAACCCAACCGATACGCCGACAGTTTCTCCGGGAAATTCGTCGCCGTCGCCGGTTGTAAATCAGGTTGTCGAAGCATTGCGAGCGAGCGCCGCCCGCCAGGGTAATCAGGTCGTCATCCAGTTGAATCCCCCTGAACTGGGGAAAGTCAGCATAAGACTGAACGTTACCGGCGACGAGGTTCGCGGCGTACTGAGAGTGGATAACCCGCAAACGCTCACCCAGCTTCAGCGAGAGGCTCCCGCCCTTTTGAGCCGATTGGCTGAAGCGGGCGTGCAGTTGAAACAGATGGACCTTTCGCTGAGTCAGCAGGGAGCGGGCGATTCGTCGCTTTACTCGCAACTGCGTGATGAGAGCGACCTGTGGAGCCAGGACGGTCAGGACCACAATTCGCAGGTATCCGCGAGTGAATTGCTCCCGGATGAGCATGTTTTGGCCGGGACTGAAGAGACGTCGCGGGGAATGACCATGCTTACAGACGACGCGATTAACGTTTGGATTTAGGAGAACACTTATGAACGCTATATCGGGAATAACCAGCAACGCTGAAAGTATTCGCGTTGATTATCTGAACCTGCTGATAACGCAATTGCAGAACCAGAACCCGCTGGAGCCGATGAGCAGCACGGAGATGACTTCTCAATTGGCGCAGATTTCGCAGCTGGAGCATCTGGAGAATATCGACAGCAGGTTCCAGCAGGTAATGCTCACAGCCGAACTCAACGAAGCGACTGCGCTAATCGGCAAGACGATTTCCTTCTTCCCCGACGGGTCGGTCAACGCCGTTGCCGGTAAGGTTGACAGCGTGAACATTGTCGATGGAGCCGCCCTGTTGAACGTGGGCGAATACAGCGTCAATCTGGACGAAATCAAGTCCATCAGCGAATAAACGAAAAAATCAGAAACTCTTTTGATAAAGGATAAATCATGGGTAATGCACTATTAGCGGGCGTTTCGGGTCTGAAGGCACACCAGACGATGCTTGACGTAACGGGCAACAACCTTGCCAACGTCAATACGTACGGTTTCAAGGGTAGCAGGACCGTTTTTGCCGACATGCTCAGCGGTACGCTGCGAGAAGCGACCGAGCCGACCGAGAATACCGGCGGAACCAACCCGATCCAGGTCGGAAGCGGTACGCAGGTCGCCAGCGTGGACCGAATCATGAATCAGGGCGGTCTGGTTACGACGGGCCAACCGCTGGACATGGCCATTGAGGGCGAGGGGTATTTCGTCCTGAATAACGGTCAAACCGACGTCTTTACGCGTGTCGGTTCGTTCGCCGTCGATTCGGATTATTACCTGGTCGATCCCGGAACGGGCTATCGCGTCCAGCGTTTCGGTACCGAGGGCGAGGAGGAAGGGTTCCAGACAAACGACAGCGTCAAAATTCCTTATGACGTTACACTCGAAGCCCAGGCCACTGCGAACATCAGCGTTTCGGGAAACCTGAACGGAGACACCTCGAGTCCGACAACCAACGTGTTGGGTAGCGGATTGAAATACACTGCAGGCGAAATGGTTACAGTCACCACGCTTCTGACGGACCTGAATCAGACCAGCGGTCTTGTCGATGGCGACGAAATTCAGATTACCGGTGCCGATTCCGACGGTACTCTTGTCAGCGCCACATATATAATCGCCGACGCGGCTACGGCGGAAGTGGGGGACCTGCTGACGGCGATAAATGGAGCCTTCGGCGGCGCTACCGCATCTGTCTTCAACGGCGAGATTCGCCTGACCGACGATGCCGCCGGTTACAGCCGGACGGATATGATGCTGGAATTCACCGGTACCGGCGGTGGTGTCCCAACCGGAACTTTTACGATGCCCAGGTATTTCCAGATTCTGGAGGCGGGCGGCGAGGCTTCGCGGGATGTCAGTATCGAAATTTTCGATTCACAAGGTATAGGTCATAACCTCGGCGCCTCGTTTATCAGCAACAGCACCGGCGATTGGGACCTTATTATTACTTCTCTAACCGGTGAAGTCGATGCTCTGAACGATAGGCGGATCAGCGGAATAACATTCCAGGAAAACGGTAACTACGGTGGTATTGAAGGTACGCCTCCGGACGATCCGACATTCAGCGTAACGTTCAGCAACGCTCCCGGTACGGTGCGAGTCATTGAAGTGGACTTCGGAGTGGTCGGTGGACGACAGATTACCGTTTCCGGTGAGGATGTCGGTATCGCAAGTGTCTCAATATACGATCAGGACGGATATACATCGGGCCAGTTGGCCAGCATGTCGGTTACACAGGAAGGCATCATTTCAGGTCTGTTCACCAACGGCGTTACCAAGAATATCGCATCGATTGGAATGGCGGTCTTCCAGAACCCTGCCGGTCTTGCGGTCCTGGGTAACAACTACTTTACTTCTTCGGGTAACTCCGGCGACCCCGTTTTTACCAGGGGCATGAGTAGCGGCGCCGGAACCGTCAGAGGCGGATCGCTGGAACAGTCAAACGTGGACGTAGCCGCCGAATTCGTCAACCTCATCCAGGCACAGAACGGATACCAGGCAAACGCCAGAACTATCAAAGTAGCCAACGAAATGCTGCGGGAACTGGCGAACCTGATCCGCTAACCGAACGGGTAATAACCAATGCACGGATGCCTATCCATAACCGAATACTTCAGGCCTTTGATGTTTGAGGTCTCCGCGGTTGACCGTTGGAAGGGGGCGCGGAGTTTCACGTCGTCGGCCGACAAGTCGTCGGGATGGGTGTGGTGGGTGTTGATAATTCTCGCTCTTGCCCTTTCGGCTGTGGTTGTAATCGCCGCTGTCTGGAAGTATGGGCGGATGCGTCGAAAGGCAGCCGAGTTCCGTCGCGCCGGCGACGAGGCCGGTTTTAGAGACGAAGAAATAAAACTGCTTATGCACATCGCCAGGCTTTCGGGCGTGAAGAATATCGCCACTATATTCAATGCCGACGGGGTGTTTAATCGCGGCGTTGGCCGCTTGATGCATAGCGCCAAGGTCGCGGCAATGTCCGAGGCGATGTGCGCGAACCTCAACACCATGCTGGGGTCGTTACGAAAGAAACTGGGTTTTGAGCAAATCATCGACGACGGTACGAAGGCTATCAGTTCAAGCCGGCAGATTGCTCCGGGGAGCAGGGTCTATATCATCCAGCCCGGCGGGGTCGGCTCCGTCGAGGCGACCATCGTAAGCACCGGAGATTCGGAATTTCTCGTTGAGGCTGGCGAACCTCTTATCGGGCATTTCGGTCAGGTCTGGGTCGTGCGATGCCCCGTCGGATCAACGGCATGGGAATTCGACGCGACCGTGATTCGCAGCGATATCGATGGAGTAACGCTGGGACATTCCGCCGACATTCGAATAATAAACCTCCGGCGATTTCCCCGTATTGCGACGAACAGACCCGCCCAGGTGGCGATGTTTCCTTTCAGCGAGGATACGCCCGATCTTCAATCGCCTCATTTTGTCCCGGCAGTTGTCGTCGAAATCGGCGGGTCGGGGCTTCTGATAGAGATGCCGATGCGGGCGCAAATCGATGAAAAAACAATCGTCGTAGTGAAAATCGACGAGAGACGCCGGATACAGGGCGTCGGGAAGGTCAGGCGGACCTTCACCGACGAGAATGGAAACGAAATGGTGGCGATTGAACTGGTCGGATTGAATTCGGACGAACTGGCGGAACTTGTTTGCGAAACCAACATCGCGGCGAACCGGCGCAAAACCGGAATCGACCAAACCAATGAAACACCGGTATCGTTACACGGAGAAAAAGGACGCAGATGAACGGTTCGATACAAGCGGCTGGTTCGAGCATGGACACCCTGGGAAAGTGTTACAGGGTCATTACCCATAATCTCGCCAATGCCAACACCGTAGGATACAAACGACGCGTCGAGTTGATCAGGCAGGCGGCTACCGTTCAAGCGACGGTCGAAGGCGGACTGAATGTTACCAGTCAGCCTTCTATTGATTTTACGCAGGGCAGACTGGTTCATACGGGAAGGTCGTTGGACGTAGCCCTGGCCGGTAAGAACGCCTTTTTCGTCATTGAGACTCCCCAAGGTCAGATGTACACGCGTAACGGCGTCTTCCGCCTGAATGACCAGGGGCAGATGGTGGATTCGAACGGTCAGAGCGTAGCCGGTCAGAGCGGTCCGCTTACCGTTCCGGCAAATGTCGGGCCGACTGCTGTGAGTATCTCGTCCGACGGGTGGATTTCCGCGAACGGACAATCCCTCGGACAATTCAAAATCGTCCAGTTCGACAAACCGGAACTACTTGTTCCGGTTGGGGAAAATTGTTTCAGCGCGCCGAAATCGGCTAATCCGAAATCGGCCGAAGAACCCGGCGTTCAACAGGGTTTCCAGGAAGGTTCAAACGTGAGCGTCGTCAAGGAACTCATTGATTTGATTACTGTTACCAGGCTTTACGAAGCCAACGCGAAGAGCATCAAAGCCCACGACGAACGGATGAAAAATATCCTGCAAGTCGCAATGGGCTGATTATTTGAGGAGACAGATATGTTAAGGGCGTTTTCAACGGCTGCGACGGGAATGACGGCTCAACAGATGATAGTCGATGTCATTGCCAACAACCTTGCCAACATCAACACGGTCGGGTTCAAGCGCAGCCAGGTCGATTTCCAGGACCTGATGTATGTGAAGATTATAGAACAGGGGCGTGAAATTGCTTCGGGCGTTACGGCTCCAAGCGGATTCGAGATAGGAAGCGGCGTCAGCCCCGCCTCCACGCTGAAGGTCTTCACCCAGGGCGAGCAGGTCAGCACCGAGCGGAGCCTCGACATAGCCATTCAGGGCGACGGATTCTTCCAGGTAACAGGCCCCGGCGGCGAGACTCGTTACACGCGCGACGGCTCGCTCAGGGCAAACGCCGACGGCGAACTGGTAACATCAGGCGGAGACACGTTGGAACCGGCAATCAGCATCCCGCCCAATACCGTCTCGATAAGTATCGGTAAGGACGGAACCGTTACGGTCTTCGACGGTACGACCACCACGTCGATCGGACAGATTACGCTGGTGCGATTTGCGAATCCGTCGGGATTGTCGAGCGAGGGTGGGAACCTTCTGGCTTAAACGTCTGCCAGTGGTTCGCCGACCACGACCACGCCCGGACAGGACGGATCCGGGACGCTCCAGCAGGGATTCCTCGAAAAATCAAACGTCCAGATGGTTACCGAACTGGTCAACCTGATAACGGCCCAGCGGGCTTACGAAATCAACTCGCGGGCGATCAAGGCCGGCGACGAGATGCTCACTACCGCCAATCGTCTGATCGCATAGGAGACGCAATGATACGTAAATCAGCCATTCTTCTGCTTGGAGTATTGCTGCTTTGGGATATATGTCCGGCTTCGCCGAAGAAAGCCCCGGCTATCAGGATGCACCTTCCGAGGACGGTGCGTGTTCGCGGCGAGTCGCTGAACATGGGGCGAATCAGCGTAATTCGCGGAAGCGACACGAAACTTTGCAAAAAAGTTTCAGATATCAAAATGGGCAGGATGCCGTTCTCCGGCGAGAAGATTACCATCGACCGGCGGACGATCCTCTCCCGCCTCGCCACTACAGGTATAGGCCCGAGGATGATTCGGATTACAGGGGCGGCAAAAGTCGTCGTCATGCTCGACGAAAAGACCTTCGGAGCGGCGAAACTGATCAAATCGGCCGAAGCGTTCCTGAAAAAGACCCGCCCCGGTCCGGATGGGTGTTCATGGCGACTCGTCCGTCAGCCTAAAAACCTGAAAGTTACATCCGAGGATAAAATTCAACTCAAGCCCCGCCTCGGCAAGGCGAAGTCCAAAAGGTATATCGAAGTTATAGTCGCAGCCGTCGGTTCGAAAAAACGCGAACTCGGACAGGTGAAAATACTCTTCAAGCCGGTCTATCGCGTGCGACAGGCGGTCGCGATTAAAAATATCACTTCGGGCGAGACGTTCACGAAGGCGAACACCACTATCAGGATCGTAAGCGTCGAGCATAAACCGGCCCGCGAGTGGACAAGTCCCTTCGGCCTGATGGCTTCACGCGACATACGGGCGGGGGCGGTTATTCGTCCCGGACTTGTGAAGACACCGAAACCCGCTCTTGTTATCCGTCGCAACCAGACCGTTCAGATGAAGATTGTCGGGCTGGGGTTTGTGATATCGGGCGTCGGCAAGGCCATGTCGGACGGCCGGGTAGGCGAATTGATTAAGGTCCAAAACACCGACAGCAAACGAATCATTACAGCAAGGGTGGCCTTCGACGGAACAGTCAGGCCGATTTATGGAAAGAGGTGAAATATGAAGACTACACGTTTAATTACCGCGTCAATTTTCTCGATTCTGCTCTTTACCGGCGTCGCATGGGCAGGTTCCATCTGGGCCAAGGCGAAGTCGCCCAAACCGTTACACGCCGACGATACCGCCAGCCGGATAGGGGACATCCTGACGATTGTCATCGACGAGCGCACTACAATCGACAACAAGTCCGAGCGGAACCTGGAAAAGAGTTCCTCCCGCAAGGCCGGCGTCGAGACGAACGTTCCTTTGATGAGAGCAATCAACACCGCCACGGGCGGGATGTTTAAACTTACGAAAGCGGACGTGGACATGAGCGCCGAGAACAAGTTCGACGGAAAGGCCGACTACGAAAACGAGCGGACAATGATCGACCAGATAACCGTTACCGTCGCCGACGTGCTTCCCAACGGGAACCTGGTTGTCGTCGGTACGAGGGAGCGCAAGGTCGATGACGACAAACAGGTCGTCCAGGTCAGCGGCGTGGTCCGCACCAGCGATATTACCTTCGCAAACACCGTTCGCAGCGACAAAGTGGCGGAATTCAAGATTGCTTTCAAGGACGGTTATCGTGAAAAACGCTTCACCAAACCGGGCTGGTTCGGGCGAATACTCAACCTGCTCAATCCGTTCTAATCGGGACTGATGGAAGGAATAGACTTATGCGACGCATTCTAACGGGAATAGTCATCATGCTGCTGCTGTTCGCCCTGCCTACGCGGGCGGAGCGGATAAAAGATATCGTCGATATCCAGGGCGTCCGAAGCAACCCGCTGCTGGGTTATGGGCTGGTGGTCGGGCTTAATGGTACGGGCGACGATTCGCCTGCCTCCCAGCGGGCCTTGGCGAGCATACTCCGAAAGTCCGGGCTGGTACTGGAACCCAATGACGTCTCCAGCAAGAACATTGCCAGCGTGATAGTAACGGCGGAATTGCTGCCGTTCGCTCGCAAGGGCAGCAGGATGACCGTTACGGTTTCGGCAATTGGTGATACGATCAGCCTCCAGGGCGGTACGCTTCTGATGACGCCCCTTATGGGAGCCGACAAGCAGGTCTATGCCGTTGCGCAGGGTGCGATATTGGTCAGCGGGTTTGCTGCCACTGGACAGACCAGCAGCGTA
>JAUVIQ010000139.1 GCA_030592655.1 Planctomycetales bacterium
ATGCTAAACGGCTTTACGGGTATTTTTTCCGGGCGACCAGGTCGCATCACGATGCCGAAGACCTGGTGGGCGAATTAATGGTGCGCCTGGTACGGAAGATAGGCGAATATGATGATCGTGGCAAATTCGAGCCCTGGATGTTTCGCATTGCCGCCAATCTCGTCCGGGACCGCATCCGGCGGATTAAGGTCAGGCCAAAGCCGATGTCGCTGGATAGCGGCGACGACGAGCAGGTCGGCCTGGGCGAGACAATCAGCGGAGCCGACTGCCCGGTCGATTCCGGACTCCTTGCCGGCGAGAACCGCAGCGCCCTGGATGCCGCACTGGCGCAGCTGCCGGAGAAGTCCAGGCAAATGATCCTGTTGAGGCATTTCGGCGATATGAGTTTCAAGGAGATTGCGAAAATCTATAACTGCCCGGTCGGTACGGTACTGGCGAGGGTGCACCGGGCATTGAAAACGCTGCGAAAGGTGCTGGAGACGAGTGATGAATCTGAACGATAATGATTATGAACTCATCGCACGCCGGCTGGACGGTGAGGACGTTGTCCTGACCGAAGCCCAGCAGGCTTTGGCGGATGAAATATCCGCCGACGCCGAGGCTGTCGGTATGGCGATGGACATCGACCTTCCGGGCGGGACGCTCCACCGGATTAACGCCCGTATGAAGCAAGGCCTCCGCGAGCGCAAACCCGTGAGGATGTGGTTACGCTGGACAGGCGCAGCCGCTGCCGTAGCGGCTGCCGTTATCGTCGCGGTAGTTATCATGCAGCCGGAACCGAAAACCCCCGGCACGCTGACTCAGTACCCGACCGGCCCTGACAACAGCGAACAGTTTGTTTATAATACCATCACCGACGACGATCTGGACTTCCGCGTCGAGGCGTTTTCCGATGAATTGGACGATGCCAGAACCGCGCTGCTGATGGATGATGATTTTTCAGACGAACTTGCGATGGCGTCGGCCGAGCAGGAGATGGAAGAATTATTCCTCGACGACAACGGCCCGGAAACGTGGATAGAACAGTATAATGGGGAAGCCCCCTTGTAATAATACGGTATCGATTGAAAGAGAGACTCGCCATGGTAAACAAACGACTTGCGGCATTGATAACAGCCATTGTGGCAGCGGCGGTGATTGTACCGGCGTATCTGCGAGCGGGTAGCGAACCGACTTCGGGGACGAGCGCCCGCAGCGTCGCGGACGACCGGAAACCTCTCCGCCGACGCCGAGCACGCGAGGGTCGGCCCATGCATCGAATCTTCGAGGAAGACCGCTTTACAAAGGAGAAGGTCAAGGAGGTGCTGGCCTTCGCGAAAAAGCATTTTCCCGACGAGCACGAGCGGATTCAATCGCTCCGCAAGGAGAACCCGCGTCAGGCCCGGCGTGCGCTTCGTCGGATGTGGTGGTTATACAAGCGTGTTCGCCACCTTCCTGAGGAGATACAGGCCGCTGCCGTGGCGAAGCATCGCCTCAATATCGCTATCTTCAGGATGCACAGACAAATTATCCAGGCAACCGACCAGGGCGAAAAAGCGAAACTGAAAAAGAAACTCCGCGACCTTCTCGGCAAGCAGTTCGACAACGACCAGGCCGTTAAGGAATATAAGGTCAAACGCCTTGCCCAGGAACTCGCCAAACTGAAGGCCGAGATTGAACAGCGCAAAAAAGACCGCAAGAAGATTATTTCCAAACGTCTTGAAATGCTGATGAAACCGAGGCCAGCCGCCGGGCGCGAGTTTCGCAAACCAAAACCCGTGGACGAGTAATCTTTTCGGGAACGAAACCCCGCTCCCTTCCGGTCGCGGCTAGCGAAATCACCCCGCTAGGGCAAACCTACGCCCTGATATATTTCTTCTGTTTCCCCCTAAACCCAAATCCCTAGTCCCAAATCCCTGCTTTTGATATAATGATGCTGTGAAACACAAGGCCTCGTTGATATTGCTCGTCTGCATTGTTCTTGCCGGTGTTCTGGCAGCGGGAATAATGCTTTCCCCTTCATTGTCGTGCACGCAGCCGCGTAAGGTGGCCGATTACAATCCGCACGTTGCCCCAGCCCCGCGCCGGGGAGGCCTGGACGTAACATTCATCGTTGCCGCCGACACGCACTTCGGATATCGCGATATTGCAAAAACCAACAAGCGCCAGATACGCGCGATGAACGCTGTTGCGGGGAAGTCTTATCCCGGAGGTATCGGCGGGAAGGTTTCCAGGCCTGAATGGGTGATTGTCGCCGGCGACCTGACGGACAACGGCAGAAAGGGCGAATGGGAGGAGTTCGAGAGCCACTACGGATTCACGGGAAAAGACGCCCTGTTGAAGTTCCCGGTCTATGCCGGCACCGGAAATCACGACCGATGGAGCGGCGATAACGGGATCGTCATGCAGAAGGTCCGCGCACGCCACGGCAGCCTGTATTATTCGTGGAATCACGGCGACCTGCACACGATATGCCTGGATGAAGCTCCGAATAAGAAGGGGCTGTTCTGGCTGAAGAAGGACCTCGCCGATACCGGTACGGACCGCCCGATTATCATCTTTCTGCACTTCCCGTTCACCGGCCCGTACTCGGATTCCAACTGGTTCGGGGATGAGGAGAAGGAGCAGTTCGCCGAGGCCATGGAGGGTTTCAACGTGATTGGTATTTTTCATGGCCACTATCACGCATCTTCGCATTACGAGTGGAAGGGCTTTGATATTTACAACGTCGGCTCGCCGAAGCACAGCTGGCGGAGTTTCGCGGTAGTCCACGTTACCGACAGCCGCCTGACCGTAGTCGAGCGCCATTGGGGTGGGCTGTGGGATTACTGGGGATGGAAACACAGCAAGGCGATTAACTAAATAGGGGACGCTAACCTATTTTGCGATTGGCAAACTGCCGATTGACACTGATACCGATTGGAATGACAGGGTGCAGTAATTTTATCAATGCCGTAATGGAGCAATACCAATGATTGATAAGGAAACACACGAACTGGCTATGCGTGGTGAACGCTTATTGCGTAAGGCTGTACGGGATGAACTTCGCCACAAGGCCAAGCTCGATCAATACGTGATCATCAATCGTAATGGTAAGCCGTGCAAAGTGCCCGCCGAGGAAGCACTCCGCGAGGCAGAACAAACAGGTAATCCATAAATCTTAAAGCGAAAGGAACATCTCGTGGCAATAGGAAACGCTAACCTATGTCGCGATTGACAAACCGCCGATTGACACTGATACTGATTGGAATGACAGGGAGAAAAGGCGAAAACAGGTTCTCGCCCCCCATTTTCACAAAAGTCAGCATAAGGAGCCAGTCATGTCAAACCGCAAGCTCGCCGCAATTCACTGGACGATATGGATTAACATGATCCTGTGGCTGATGGCATTCGGTGCTGTCATGGCTCCGTTGTCGCCCGAGCATGCTGGTTACCCGAAGTATATTATCGGCGGGGGCCTTCTTTTTTCTGCGTTTGTTCAGCATTGGGCGTATTACCGCCTCCGCAAATGGCTCCAAGCCAAATCGACGCCTGCAAATCCGACAGGATAATAGGATACGGAATTGGGGACAGTCGCTACGACTTTTTCAACAACCCCTCGCTAACCTATTTTTCAGAAGGTGGGGCCATTAGGGACAGATACCTTAATTCACGGTTTCTCTTATCTCCGCGGCCTACGGGGAATCCGGGCTAGGCCACGGCATCCATGATACCGACGATCTCTTCAGCCTGGTCTTGGGTATCGTCGGTCGGCTCGGCAGGGCCGGTGAGTTCCTCGTAAATGGAAAGGAATTTCTCGTAGGCCACACCGTTACCTCGCGGCAGCGACGGCGGAGACAGGATCGACGAAGCCACCAGTGCCTCGTTGACCTGAACCATGCCGGCATCGAACGCATCCTTCAGGGCGTCCAGTACGGACGGTCCGACGGCAGGCTCGGCCACCACAGGCTCGGAAGGCAGGTCGGCGGGCTCGGCCACCACAGGCTCGGAAGGCAGGTCGGCGGGCTCGGTCGGCGCCGAGGGCGCCAGCAGTGTCTCCAACGGGTCCGTGAGACCGTCAAAGGCTGACTGCAGCCCGTTCGTCAGCGCCTCTTCGTCCACGCCCGGAGCCGTGTTGGATTGCTCGACGGCCTCGTCCACGGCCTGTTCGAACGCTTGCTGAAGCTCGCCAACTGCGATCGCCTGCTCCTCGCTCAAGGCGCCCGACGAGGCCAACTCATCCAGCCGAACTCCCACAGCCTCAATGAGGGCGCCTGCGGCCTCTGCGGAGGCGGCCCTGGCCGCCTCGGTTTGCAGCGCCTCCAACTCGTCGTGGAAGACGATCCGCAAACGTATGTCCGCCACGCCCCTGAAGTGACCGTCTATCAGCAGCCGCAGCACTCCGGGCAGGTTCTCCTGCTCGACCTGCTCCTCGTTGCCCTCTATCACCGCCGGCTCCACCACCGGCAACTCGATCGTCTCGGTTGCGGGCTCGGCCAGCGAAGGGACAGGTGCCTGGAGCGGCTCCTCTACCGGCCCGAGGGCGGAAGCAGAAAAATACGGGTTAAATGAATCGCTACCTACGGGTCCAACCAGCATCGTGATACTCCCAAACTGGGCCGGGCTCTGTCCCCGGCATCGGACATTGTCTTTTTCATTGAAGGGGACTTAATTCACGTCCCCTTAATTCCCCATACCGACAGCCTATTTTTCAAGAGGGGGTTCTTTGGTGGTCGGATTCAAATCCGGGCCGAAGTCCGGAACCGCCGCCTCCTGGCTCGGGGTGTGGGTTCCTTCGTATGGCATCGAGTTATCGAACGCCGGAGCCGACATACTCTCTTGTTCCTCGTCTTCTTCTTCCTCGACGAATCCCAGCGGCGTACTTCGAGCGGCGATTCCACAGCCCGCCAGCAGAACGTACATCCCCAGCGAACCCCAGAGCCAAACAGTGCCCTTGGTCTTGATGATTTTCTTCATCTGGCTTCTGGCCTCTCGCAGGCCAGTGGGACAGGGCGTCGGCCCGCCGCCGCAGCTCCCCTTGGGGATCTGATCCTGCATGTCGTCTATCGCGTCGTCCACGTAGTCGATGGACGCCGCCATAAGAATAACCACCGTCCCGGCGATCCCAATCAGCAGCAACCACGTGCCGACCGTTCCGGTTTTTGCCTTGCCCCTCACCCCAAACCAGCCAAGAACCAGCGCCAGGGCAGGCAGCACCAGGCCCAGGTACAGCCAGGTCCTGCTCTTGAGGGGTGGCTTGTCGGAACCGACAGGGTTGTTCTGCTGGGCATAGGCAGCCTCCAGCGAGATATTTCCTCCGGCCAGTTCCCATCCGCTGGCTTGGCCGATCTTCGCGGTTATTTCGGGGATGGCCCCGGTCTGCGCCGTCATCGGCATCCCCGTAGCGTTGGACCCCTGCATCGACTTGGTGAACTGACCGGCGTCGCAGGAGACTTTCAGCCAGGGCGTGAAGAAGAAAGCTATCAGAAGCAGTGCAATTGGAAGCGACACGATCACGCTGGTGCGAGGTTTTGAGTTGTTTTGGGCCATGTCCGGGCATCCTTGATTATAGTGCAAGTAGTGCGTAACTTATCTGGAATACGTATATTTGCTTCTCGGGCAGATTTGGGGGTAACATTAGTTGTAATAACCACTACTATGGAAATAGGACGCTAACCTATGTTGCGATTGACAAACTGCCGATTGACGCTGATACTGATTGGAATGATAGGGAAAAGGACTGGTTCCGAATGACGAACGCCAGAAAACCCGTTTGCTATATCATTGCCGGACCGAATGGGGCCGGTAAGACGACCTTTGCCATGCGGTATTTGCTTGAATTGACAGGGTGCAACGATTTTATCAATGCCGACATGATTGCCCATGGGCTGTCTCCGTTGAATCTGACAAAGTCCCGGATCACGGCTGGTAAGTTGTTTCTTCAAGCCATTCACGACAATATTGACCGGCGCGAGGATTTTGCGTTTGAGACAACATTTTCCGGTCGCGGACATGCTAAATTATTGAAAACCCTTCGGGAAAGTGGCTGGCAAATCGTTCTCTATTTCCTATGGATTCCCAGCGCCGATTTTTCAAGAGATCGGGTTCGGGAACGTGTCGAACACGGTGGCCATGATATTTCCATTGACGCAATTTATCGGCGATACACGCGCGTCATTCAAAACCTGTTCGGGTTGTATATCCCATTGTGCGACAAAGTGTTTTTCTACGACAACTCAAACCCGACACCGGAATTGATTTACGAGCAGGACGAATCGGGACGACAAACTGTGCGAAATGAAACCACCTATAAGACAATAATGGAGCAATACCAATGATTGATAAAGAAACACACGAACAAGCCATGCGTGGTGAACGTTTATTGCGTAAGGCTGTACGGGATGAACTTCGCTACAAGGCCAAGCTCGATCAATACGTGATCATTAATCGTAATGGTAAGCCGTGCAAAGTGCCCGCCGAGGAAGCACTCCGCGAGGCAGAACAAACAGGTAATCCATAAACCTTAAAGCAAAAGGAACAGATCATGGCAATAGTGGACGCTAACCTGTGCTGCGATTGACAAATTGCCGATTGACGCTGATACTGATTGGAATGATAGGGAGAAAAGACTAAAATAGGCTAACGCCCCCTGTTTCCTATTTACCCTGCGGAGTGCGACACATGGAAAAGCAGCGAAAGATTTGGAGATGGGCCAGAAGGATTGCACTTGCCTTTGCGGCTTACGTGATGATTTTCTTGTTTTGCACGAAAGCTGCGCAGTGCATGACGTACGTAGAGGGATCAGCGAAGATACCAAGTGTTTTTCTCTGGATATCGGAAAACGAAGTCTGCAACACCGTAGGGTACTTTATCTTCTACCCACCGATTAAGCTGCTTGAGAGCACGGGAACATTCCAATTCCTTTATCCGCTTCCCCCGAACTTCGATACGTGCTTTGGATGCGGTGCCAAGTCCCTGGCAGCCCATTTTAAAAATTGGGTTATTGCTGTGCCGAGCATTATAGGTGCATTTGTCTGTGTGATATTTGCGTGGCGATCTCCATCTGCAAAGAAGAAAATTCTGCTGGGCATAATAGGTGCAATTCTCTTTATGCTCGGTCTGTTTCTTGCTTGGTCTGATTTTTAGAAAGTAGGTGGGACTCCGCTATCGCTCCGTCCCAGCCTACCCACTATTTTCACATTTCGCATAGATATAACAATTAATTCCTCTCTCATCCGCTCGATGTGTGTAAAATAAGTGCATGAGTGTTTATGAGATTAGCGTATCGACTTGTTTTTCCGCGCGGCATAGCGTTGCGCTGCCGGACGGGACAATGGAGCCGTCCCACAAGCACGACTGGTCTGTAACGGCGGCGTTTCGGGCCAATCGGCTGGATACCGACGGCTTTGTGGTTGATTTTACCGTTGTCCAGTCTGCATTGGCCGAAATCACCGGCGAGTTGGAAGGTGGGGACCTGAATGATTTATTGCCCCCGGATTTTGCGGCGACGGCTGAATGTCTTGCCGAATATCTGGCAGGGCGGTTGGCCGAGCGGATTTCCCGGTCGGTACACTGCGTTCGAGTAACCGAGGCCCCCGGCTGCGAGGCAGCGTTTTATCCGAACGGATAGCGTAAAGAATTATGTATAAGTTTCAGCATCTTATCCCTGGGCAGTGCCCAGGGCTTCAAACTTACACATAATTCTTTACACTATTATCCGAACTTACTTGCCTTGACGGACGGCGCTGCCGGAGCGTACGATAAATCGTACCGGCCCGCCGAAACGGACTACAACGGAGCAAGACCGATGAAATTTGAATGTGAAAAATGCCAGCGTGAAGCGACCGTTCATCTGACCGAGATTGCCAACGGACAGAAGATCGAGCGCCACCTCTGCGAGCAGTGCGCTTCGGATGAGGGAATCACCATCAAGGCCCAGTTGCCCATCTCCAAGGTAATTGAGGAGTTGATGCTGCAATCGTCAGCCGAGAAGGAATTTTCCGACCTTCGCTGCAACGTTTGCGGAATTTCGTTCCTGGAGTTTCGTCGGGACGGGCTTTTGGGTTGCCCGAACGATTACGAGGCCTTCGAGCATGTCCTGGTACCGTTGCTGGAGCGTTCGCACGAGGGTAACTCCTGCCACGTCGGGAAAGTTCCGGCCAATGCAGCCGAGGGTCAGCGCGTGCAGAACGAACTGCTTCGCCTGCGAGGACAGCTCGCCGAAGCCGTCGGGCGCGAGGATTACGAAGAGGCCGCCGCCCTGCGCGACCGCATCAGGCATCTTTCAGACGGACTCCATGAGGAGGCCAAGTGAACCTTACGGACCTATCGCAACGCCTGGCGCACTGGCAGAAGTCTCCCGGTCAATTCGGAGACGTTGTAATCTCCTCCCGCGTTCGCCTTGCGAGGAACCTCGCGGGGATGTCGTTTCTGAGCCGGTGCAGCGACAGGCAGGTCGGCGAAGTCGCCGAGTTGCTCCGTAAAGTGCTGACGGGCGGCGCTCTGGGCGAAGGGGCGTTTTACGTCGATATCGCCGAGGCCGACCCGCTCGATTGTCAACTGCTC
>JAUVIQ010000059.1 GCA_030592655.1 Planctomycetales bacterium
CAGATACATCGGGCGTATTCCACGGACATCAGCCCGTACTGGTAGAGGTGCTGAGGTCGGCAGTTGACGTTCGCGCCGACGTCGCACATGACTACGGGGCCGGCGTATGTCGGCATGACGATTGCTATTCCGGGTCGGTGCACGCCGTCAAGGCGACGCAAACGCATCTGAGCGGCCGCGACGCACGCGCCGGTATTACCTGCCGATATTATCGCATCCAACCGGCCCTTAGCGGCAAGGGTCGCCATACGCACAATCGAACTGTTCGGTTTCTGGCGCAGCGCCTCGACGGGCGACTCGTCCATCCCGATGATCTCGTCGGCGTGTTCGATTCGGATGAACTTATCCGATCCTTCGGCTTTGGCGAGGTGCTCGCGGATGACCTGCTCGTCGCCGATCAGCACGATCTGATCGTCGTCGCCGAGCAGACTCCGGGCGTCCAGAGCGCCTTTGACGACCCCGGCGGGCGCGAAATCCCCACCCATGGCATCAACGCCGATCTGCATCTGTTTCAGCCCTCTTTCTCGATCTTCAGACTTAGCCCCGGTCGGACATAACCGCAATTGGCACACGCGGCGTGGGGTAGTTTCGGCTTGTTGCAACGAGGGCAATCTGCCAGGTTCACACCGCTCATCGCATGGTGGCTACGACGCGCGCGGGTACGGGAACGACTTAATTTTTGTGCTGGTAGCATTTTAATCCTTCGTAAAAAAAATCCACTAAACGTCGAGGGAATCTATAGGCATGGAGCGGAATTGTCAATGAAAAAACATCTATCACAACGGACAGGCGCAGTTGATTGTTACGATTACTCGACTTTCTTCCGCAACCAGTTCGCGCCGACCTTCAATGCTTCGGGAAGTTTTTCGGCGTCTTTTCCACCTGCCTGTGCCATCGTGGGTTTCCCGCCGCCTTTTCCACCGACAATAGCAGCCGCTGCATTAACCCAATCGCCGGCCTTTATCCCGCCGGTCTTGACCAGCGATTCGCTGACCATCGCCACAAGCGTAACCTTGCCCTCATCAACGCCGCCGAGCAGTACCGCCGCTGCGCCCCTCTGTCGCTGCATATCGCAGATTTTCCGCATCGCCGACGAGTCAACAAAGGCAACCTCGCCTATCATGGCATCTCCTTCGGGCGTCGGGACCACATAGTCAGGCCCGAAATCCTCGCTGCCGACAAGCGTCGCCTGACTCTTGCGGAGTTGCTTTATCTCGGCCTGCATCGCGGTTATCCGCTCGGAAATCTGCTCGATAGGTACGCGAAGGGCCGACGATGCCGACGAAACCGCTTCGTCAAGCCGCTGGATGTGGCTAACGGCCTGGTGGCCCGTAACGGCAGTGATTCGACGGACACCCTTGGCGACCGATTCTTCCGAAAGAATCTTGAAGAATCCCGCCTGGGAAGTCCGCTGAAGGTGCGTCCCGCCGCAAAACTCCACAAGCGTGCTTTCGTCGGCATCGTTGGCTGGATCGTCCACTGCGACGCTGACTACGCGGACCGGGTCGGGATATTTCTCCCCGAACACCGCACGGACGCCCGGAATCTTTTGGGCCTGGGCGAGCGGAACGTCATTTACGAAAATCGGTTCATCGGCCAGGATTCGCCCGTTAACAAGCCGCTCGACCTCGGCGAGTTGTTCCGCCGTAACGGCCTTTCCGTAAGTGAAGTCGAATCGCAACCTCTCCGGCGCGACCACGCTGCCGGCCTGGTCGATATTCCCTTCCAAAACCTTCCGCAACGCCCAGTTGAGCAGGTGAGTGGCTGTATGGTTGCGCATCGTGTCATAACGTGCTTGGCCCACCCGGGCTGTGACGGTCTGGCCGACTGAAAGCGTGCCTTCCTTCATCTGTCCAACGTGCAAGACGCAGTGGCCAACGAGTTTGGTCTCGTTGACTAAAAAGACTCCGCCTCCGTCCAATTCGGTTAGCGTGCCGACATCCCCAACCTGCCCGCCGGACTCGCCGTAAAAACTGGTCTTATCCAGCACAACGGCGGCTTCAGCGCTCTCGGACAAGGCCCCTTCGGAGATAAAATCTTTCCCGACAACCCATCCGAGAATTTTCGCGGCGATGGGCTCATCGTCATATTTGGCGGAATCGTCCGTTTCCGGCAGCCCCGTAATCGCGGCGACCTGAAACGCCCCACCGGCTGACGAAATCTCACGGTGATTTTCCATTTCTCGTTCGTAACCGTCGATATCAACGGTCAATCCCCGTTCAGCCGACATCAACTGCGTCAGGTCAACGGGGAATCCGAAGGTCGCGTACAGTTCAAAGGCCACCTCGCCGGTGATTTGCTTTTTCCCGTCGGCTACGACTTTCCCCGCCGCCCGGTTGAAGAGGTCGAGACCTCTATCGAGCGTGCGATTGAAAGAGACCTCTTCTTCGAGGATTGTTTCGGCGACCTGCCCGACTCGTTCGGCGACTTCGGGGAAGAAATCGCCCATCTGCTCGGCGATGACGGCTGCGAGGTTGTAGATGAACGGTTCGTGCTGGTTGAGATTTCGTCCGAATCTCGCTGCCCGGCGGAGGATTCGGCGAACGACGTATCCGCGTCCCTCGTTGCTCGGCAGGATTCCGTCGGCGATGGCGAAGGTGCAGGCGCGGGCGTGGTCGGCGATAACTCGCATCGCTATATCCGTCTCGTCGCCCTGGCCATAGCGGACGCCGGTCGTCTCGGCCAGCGAGTTCATCAGCGGGGCGAACAGGTCGGTGGCGTAGTTATCGGTTTTACCCTGAAGGACGGCGCAGACGCGCTCAAAGCCCAGGCCTGTATCGACGTGTTTTGCCGGCAGCGGTTCCAGTTTTCCTGAAGCGTCGCGGTTGAACTGGATGAACACAAGGCTCCACAATTCGACAAATCGCCCACATCCCTCAACGTTGACCCCGCAGTTCCGGCCAGGATGACGCGAGCCGTCGCAGGCGCCCTCGCCCAGATCAATATGTATGTCCGTGCAAGGCCCGCACGGTCCGGTATCGCCCATTTCCCAAAAGTTGTCCTTTATCCCGCCGCGAAGCACCCGCTCGGCCGATATGTCGGTAACCTTAGGCCAGAGGATTTCGGCCTCACTGTCAGGGGCCAGACCGAGCCTCTCATCGCCGCCGAAGACAATGGCCCAGAGTTTGTCCTTAGGCAGTCCCCATACGTCCGTCAGCAGTTCCCACGCCCATCCAATCGTCTCTGCCTTGAAATAGTCCCCGAACGACCAGTTTCCCAGCATTTCGAAGAAGGTGTGGTGATAGGTATCGTGCCCGACGTCTTCGAGGTCGTTGTGCTTGCCACCGGCGCGGATGCACTTCTGTGAGTTGACAGCCCGGCTATAGGGTCGGCTACCCGCGCCGAGGAATACGTCCTTGAACTGGTTCATCCCGGCGTTGGTGAACAGCAGCGTCGGGTCGTCTGCCGGCAGCAGCGAACTGGACGGGACAAACGTATGCCCGCGCTCCTCAAAGAACTGGATGAATTCACGACGAATTTGTTTGGATGTTTTGCTCATAATCGCCCCACCTTATATAAAAAAACGCGAAACGGGAAGCCCCTTGCACTGCAAGGGGATGTCCGGCAATATCCGGGAACACATTATCCCCTTGCAGTGCAAGGGGCTTGCCGTTTCGCGCTGAGACGCATTCCGCGTGCAATCCGGTTATGTTTTATCCGCGTGCGAAGATAGTTTTTCCATCACCGCGGCGCGAATCTCTTCGTACAAGTCGGCGTTGTCGGTGAGGAAGGCAATGGCTGCGGGCTTGCCCTGCCCGAGACGGACGTCGCCGAAACTGTACCATGAGCCGCTCCTGGTAACGACGTCGTTGTCGGCTCCGAGGTCCAGCACGTCGCCGACGATGCTGATTCCGCCGTCGAACATTATATCGAATTCTGCCGTTCTGAACGGCGGGGCGATCTTGTTTTTGACTACACGCACACGGACGTGGTTTCCGACGGCTCGGTCGCCTTCCTTAATCGTCGAGACCCGACGAATATCGAGGCGCACGGATGAATAAAACTTCAACGCCCGTCCGCCCGGCGTCGTCTCCGGGTTGCCGAACATCACGCCGATCTTCATCCGTATCTGGTTGATGAAGATTACGCAGGTCCGGCTCTTGGCGATTGCGCCGGTGAGTTTCCGCATCGCCTGGCTCATCAGGCGCGCTTGAAGACCCATGTGCGATGCGCCCATCTCGCCTTCAATTTCAGCCCGTGGGATGAGGGCGGCGACCGAATCGATAACTATCACATCGACGGCGTTGGAACGGATGAGCATCTCGCATATTTCCAAAGCCTGTTCGCCCGTGTCCGGCTGGGAGATTAGCAGGCTGTCGAGTTTCACGCCGAGTTTCCTCGCCCAGGTCGGGTCGAGCGCGTGTTCGGCGTCGATGAATGCCGCCACGCCGTCGTTGGCCTGGGCGTTGGCGATTACGTGAAGCGCCAGCGTCGTCTTTCCGCCGCCCTCCGGGCCGTACAATTCGCATATGCGGCCACAAGGCATCCCTTGCCCGCCCAGAGCAAGGTCCAGACTCAAAGGACCCGTCGATATTCCGTCTATCGGAACAATCTGATCGTCCGAAAGCCTCATTATGCTGCCCTTGCCGTAATTCTTCTCAATCTGCTGCAATGCCGTCTCGAGCGCCTTTTCGCGCCGCTGATCCGCAACGGCTTCTGACTTGTTACCACCGGACGATTTTGCCATTTGCTGTTCTCCTTACCTTTAATCAGTCCTGTCATACCGGAAGGACTGTAAGGTATATGTTCGGGTATCGCAAGTGCGATTCTTTAGAAAACTCTGATTGGTAAGTTACTCCCCTCTCGACTGTTTAGCAAGCGCCTGCGAATTAATATCAATTTTCGCCAAAATTGACCGTCGCCATCGGTGAATAGACAGGTCCGTCGGGCGTCAGTTTCGATGAGAAGACGATTAGTTTATTTACTGATGCGATACCGAAGTCGGTTTCTTCAATCTCGGAAACTGCTTCGCGGAGTTGCTTGACGTTCCGCCCGCCTTTGACCCGCCCCAAAGTCAAATGAGGACGAAACGAACGGTTCTCCTTCGAGAAACCCATCGCCGCGTAAGATTCTTCCAGGAGTTCGTGAAGTTTCTCTAATCTGCCCGTCTGTTCGTCTATACCGACCCAGACCATCCTCATTGCCCCGGTTGGTGGGACGGATTCAACTCGCACGACGGAAAACTTAAACGGTTCAACCCGCCGGGCCGATTCTTCAGCCGCTTGACAAACGTCGCTCAATTGCTCATCTGTAACGTCGCCGAGGAATTTTATCGTCAGGTGAAGATTTTCAGGCTTTACCCACCGCACGCGCGCCCCTGCCGACGCCAATGACCGCTGAACCTCGACGAGTTTCTCAATAATTGTCTCGTCCAGCGGCAGTGCAAGAAACGTGCGAAGGGACATACACAATCACCTTAAAATCTTGTCAATTCTTCGAACTGCTTCAGGCGGTTTTCGATGTCGGCCTGACTGATTTGGAAGAACCGATTCAGCGAGAAATCTTCGAGGTTGAAACTGGCAGTTACTGTTCCGCAGGCGATCGCCCGGCGGAGGGTTGCCGTGTCGATACTGCCCTGGGCGGTCAGAAAACCCATCATCGCGCCGGCGAAACTGTCGCCCGCTCCGGTCGGATCCACCACGCCGGCGGCAGGCCAGGCTGGGAATGTGAACACGTCCCCGTCGGCGAACAGTAGGCTTCCGTGCTCGCCCTTCTTGACGACGACGAATCGGCGGACCATCTTCGCGATTTCCATCCCGGCCTGGACGACGTTCGGCTCGCCCGTCAGCAACTTCGCCTCCGAATCGTTCAGCACCAAGCCGTCGATTCGCTCCAGCAGGCCCATCAGGCTTTCACGTTCGGCGTTAATCCACAGGTCCATCGTATCGGCTACGACCAGTTCCGGGGCGGTAAGTTGCTCCAGCAATTCTGTCTGCAGTGCGGGATGCGTGTTGGCCAGAAATACGTATCTGCTGTCGCGGAATTTTTCGGGAATCGTCGGCCCTGCTTCAGCCAAGACGTTCAAATCGACCGCCACCGTGTCGCGTTCGTTGACATCTTCGTGATATTTCCCATGCCAGCGAAAGGTTTTGGAGCCTTCGCGGATTTCCAGGCCGGCCATATCTATATTTGGATGGTCGTGCAGGGGTTTGAGGAAATCGTCAGGGCAGTCCTCGCCGACGACGCCGACGAATCGCACAGGCCCGAAAAACCCCGCAGCGTATGAAAAATAAACGCTCGACCCGCCCAAGGTGTCGGCGACCTTACCCGAAGGCGCCTCAACAGTGTCGATTCCAATACTTCCTGTAACGAGTAATGACATTTTTGACTTTCGATTTTAGATTTTTAGTTGCCCTGCTCATCGGTAACGTTAAAGAATTCGATAGAATCATCACTATCCGCTTTCGTTATTGCTTCAAGTCGAATTTCCAGCGTGATTTTCAGCGGCACGGGTTTTTCCGGTGCAGAGTAGTCCCTGCCGATAAAAATCTCGCCCAGTGTAACATCCTTGCCGATTTTCAACTTCTGTTCCGAGACAAAAACCATGCCGCTTTTGCTTTTTTTGTCGGATACTTTAATCCACCTGTTCTCACGTTGTGTGTCAATCATCATCCATTCCGAGTCTTCGCGGCTCAGGACGTCCGGGTCATAAACGCCCAGCGTCAAAAAGCTCCTTTCGATTCCGCCGGGTTGACGGTTTTTGCTATACCATCCGTAACTATGGTTTTTGTCGAATTTCCCATGGACGTACACTCGACGCACGACTCGCAATTTGTGGTTTCGGGGAATATCAACGACAAAGTTGCTCCTGTAAAATCCGACATCGCTATCGGTAACCATTCCCGGGTCGGTACAATTCGGCAAGCACCGAACAGAAGGAAAAACCGGGGTTTTCGGGGCTTTGTCAGCTTTTTTCTCGCCTGTCTTCTCGTGGAACTCATGACAGGAACTTTTCGTTGACGAGCACCTCCCAGCCGCAAAAGCCAGGCCGACCAGAACGACAATCAAACTAACGAGCGATGTTTGCTTCATCTCTTTCCCCATTCCCCGGTAGTTACTTCCAAACACAGCAGAACGGCTTCCCGTACCCGCTCCATCAGTTCATACAGCGACTTTGCCTGTGTGTGGCAACCTGCAAGTTCCGGTACCGATCCGACAAAGTACCCTTCGCTGTCGCGCTCAATTATCACGTTGAATTGCCGCGTCATAATTCGCCTTTTCATCTTCCCATTTACTGCGAAGTATCTTTGCGATGAGCAGATCTCTGGTTCCTTTATTCCAATCCATGGCATTCTTGATTGACAGAGATATCCCCACGACTATTTGAAGCAAGCCCGCGCCGTATATCATAAGGTTCGACCACAAAAAGATGACCTGCATCTCGACGTAGCGCTCTACATCCGATCCCACGATTTGCCCCTCTGGCAACAAGCCGTCGTAAGCGGATTGAAGCCCGGAAACACGATGCCACATGCTAAGAAGATAAACCCCCGATCCAAGGAGGAACAATGGTATCGCAAGAGATACCCACCGAGACCACTTGGACGTTCTGGCTCGCTTCTCGAAACCAGACAGGAGCTTCTCCACCTTTAACATTTCTTCTTCTGTCAGTTTCATTACTATTCATCCATTACATGCTGTTTATCATTGTAACCTGTTCGCTACGCAACGGGCTACTAATCTTCAGGACCCCCATTGTTGTCAGGTTTTTCCTTCGCATCCCGTAACGCCTTACGGATGCTCGGAATGATGATCACCAGCCCGAATAGACCAACCGCCAGATTCCACCGGGCAACTTCCCAGAAGGTCATGTCCCTCCAACTATCAGGCCCCATCCCAAAGAACAATAACAAGATCGAAAGGAGCATCCCGCCTGCACACGTGCAGATAGCCCACAAAAAGACAAGCCAGATGATTTTTCCGAACCTCAACCTTGCCATCTTTATCCCTTATTTAGTTGCTGGCTATCATCAAGACGAATCGGTATCGGGTTCCTGCAGGACGTATTGAGCAATCCTTACCGTTGCAAAGGCAAGAACAAGCGCACGTTCCGTCTCCGACAACTGCCCAACGGTTGGGTTTTCATCTCTTGGGAAAATTGCCCTCGTTTCAGGGTCAGGTGGATCATCCAGAGAAAACTTCCATTTTATAAGTGATCGAATCGCTTTAGAAAAAAGCACTCGTGCTCTAACTCGCCCCCAGAACTCTCCTGCGATGAACCTGGAAGACCGGCCGTCCTCAAATTCCAGCAGTTCGTACATCGGCGTCTTTCCGATCACGCCGCTTTGGGTGGGAATTTCCGTCATGGCTAGAACGCTCTGATCGGCACGCATTATAACCCCACGATTTGAAGGCAAGTCATCCCGGGCAAAGCGGGCCGTGTGACAACAACAACCTATGAATTCTCCGTCCAGGAAGAACCGCCAGAAAGGACCTCCGTACCTGATGGCCCGGATCTCACGCCCGTGCATACGAAGAACCGCGAAAGAGCCACCCAGTTCCAACCCCGTGAGTCCGCCACCTCGTTCACCGTAGCTGTATGCTCCCGCGGGTTCCAGGATGTTCTGGCCGTCGCGAATCCAAAGCCCGAATCCGACCCGCTCACTGCGTAGCGACTTATTGACCCTGATGACGTCCGGAACGATCTGATGAATATGGTCCAGCGGATTAACGTCAGTCGGGGGAATCTCGTCGGGCAGACAACGAAGCACGACGTCAGCGAGTTTTCTGTGCGCGAAAGAAGAAGATTTTTCAAAGAAATCGTGGCCGACCTTTTCGCTCATCGGCCCCAAACTCTTCATCGCTGCAAGTCCGCTACGAATGTAAACCACCGTGCGGAGAAAAGCATACAGGACAGCCAGGGCTATCGCCCCAAGCCAGTGCCGCCAGTTAATATCGAACCGATGAAAAACGTCACCGATCACGAACATGATGAAGGCGATTACCACGCTCGCCTTAGCGCTGGTAAAAACCCAAATAACTGCAAATTCCCCGATGATGTCCGACTTTTTCACTTTCTCAAGTTACCCCCAATTCCACTGTATGTCCGTATCTGTTAAGCATTTCAAGTATAAAACCCCGGCACTTACCCTTTCCTCGCCATACATCTGTCAATCCGCGCGATGGTCTTGCCCTTACCTAATATCACCAGTGTATTGTAGATATCCGGGCTGATGGTGCTGCCGGTAACTGCCACCCGTATCGGCTGGGCGACTTTGCCCATTCCGATGGATTTTTCGGCGCAGATGCCTTCAATCAGGGCCTGGAGCGTCTCTTCGGTCCATTCGCAATCGGCGAGTTTCGCCTTGAGATATTCCAGCATCGCATAGCCGGATCCGTCGCCCCTGGCGAGGACTTTTTTGACCGCCTTTTCATCGTAATCGTAAGCATCGTCAGCCACAAACAACACGCCGCACTTGGTTGGGATGTCGGCGAAGGTGCGAAAACCCTTATTGATGCGCAGCAGGTGCAATAGTAACGAATCATCGTCGGTGGGAATTGGCGTTTCGTTCAGCGACAGGTAATCCTTGAAACCGGCCAGCAGGCGGCCTTCGTCGGCGGCTGCGACGGCGTCGGTATTGAAGGCCAACAATTTTTCGCGGTCGAACTTCGCGTTGGCCTTGTTGATACGATTAACGCTGAACGATTCTATCATCTCGGCCATCGTGAGTCGTTCGCGGCCATCTCCGGGGTTCCAGCCTAGTAGCGAGATGAAGTTGACCAGCGCTTCGGGCAGATAACCGGCGGTGCGGAATGCGTGGACTTCGACGGCTCCGTCGCGTTTGGAGAGTTTCCGCCCGGCCATATCCATAATCAGCGGCAGGTGGGCGTATCGCGGCTCGGCGAATCCGAACGCCTCGCGCAGCAGCACGTGCCGCCAGGTCTGGCTGAGAAACTCCTGGCCTCGGCAGACGAAATTGACGCCCATCAGCGCGTCATCGACGACGTTGGCGAGGTGATACGTCGGCCAACCATCGGTTTTGGCGATGATGAAGTCGTCCTGCTCTGCCGCTGCGACGGTTACTTCGCCGAAGACCTCGTCGCGGATGGTTACGTCGCGGCCTGGGATTTTGAACCGCACGACGACGGGGCGACCTTCGTCGCGGGCCTTGTCGGCGTCGGCGGCAGTCGGCAGCGGGTCTGGACGCGGATAGCGGAAGTTGCGTTTTTCCGCGCGGGCTTCGGTTCGCATCGCATCGAGTTCTTCGGGCGTCTCGAAGGCGTAATACGCCTGGCCCGCATTGAGCAGACGTCCGATATGCTCGGTATAAATCTCCAGCCGCTCGGATTGGCGATAAGGCCCATTATCGCCATCGACTTCGATGCCCTCATCCCATTCGAGTCCCAGCCAGCGGAGGTCTTCGATAATTTTTTCGACGGCGGATTCGTCGTGTCGTGCGCGATCGGTATCTTCGATGCGCAGCAGGAAAGTCCCGCCAGCCTGCTTCGCCAGCAGGTAATTGAAAAGGGCAGTCCTCGCCCCGCCGACGTGAAGCCAACCCGTCGGCGACGGTGCAAATCGTGTCTTGATAGTATCCATTTGTGAAAAAAGTCTCCTCTGTGTCGGCGTTTATTGCTAACCTAGTGCCAAAGCGGGTTTTTTGCAATATCTCCCAGCCCTATTCATTGCAGGATTTAAAAAATGATCGAAAACGAAAATTCGAATAATAACGATTCCGCCAGGCCGACTGACTTTGTCCGTGAGATTGTTGCTGATGATTTGAAGAGCGGTAAATGGGATGGGCGCGTCGTTACGCGCTTCCCGCCGGAGCCGAACGGGTATCTGCACATCGGCCATGCGAAATCCATTTGCCTGAACTTCGGTATCGCCGCTGAAAACCCCGGCGGCCTCTGCCACCTGCGGTTCGACGACACAAACCCGACCAAAGAAGAGGCGGAGTACGTCGAGTCGATTATCGAAGACGTCCGCTGGCTGGGATGGGACTGGGGCGAACACCTCTATTACGCCTCGGACTATTTTCAGCAGATGTACGATTACGCCGTGCAATTAATCAAAGCTGGCAAGGCCTACGTCTGCGACCTCTCGGCTGATGAGATGCGAGAATATCGCGGCTCGCTGACTTCGCCCGGCAAGGACAGCCCGCACCGCGATCGCGCCGTCGATGAAAACCTCGACCTGTTCGAGCGAATGAAGGCCGGCGAGTTCCCCGACGGCTCGCGCGTCCTGCGCGCGAAAATCGACATGGCCTCGGCCAATGTCAACCTCCGCGACCCGATTATGTACCGCATCCTCCACGCCGAGCATCACCGCACGGCTTCCGAATGGTGCATCTATCCGACATACGACTGGGCACACGGCCTGGAGGATTCGGTCGAAAAAATCACGCACTCGGTCTGCACGCTGGAATTCGAGAATCACCGCCCGCTCTACGACTGGTTCCTTGATGCGCTGGGCGTCTATCACCCGCAGCAGATAGAGTTCGCCCGGCTGAACCTTACCCGCACCGTGATGAGCAAGCGGAAATTGCTGGAACTGGTCGAGGCCGGGCTGGTCAATGGCTGGGACGACCCGCGCATGCCGACGATTTCGGGCCTGCGCCGCCGTGGCTACACGCCCGGAGCCATACGCGAATTCTGCCGGCGCATCGGCGTAGCCAAGTTCAACAGCACGGTCGATATCGCGCTGCTGGAGCACTGCCTGCGCGAAGACCTGAACAAGCGCAGCCCCCGCGTGATGGGCGTCCTGCGGCCGCTACGGGTCGTCATCGACAATTACCCCGAAGGCCAGGCCGAGGAACTCGAAGCGATAAACAATCCCGAAGACCCGTCAGCCGGTACGCGCAACGTGCCGTTCTCAAAGGTGTTATACATCGAGCGGGAAGATTTTATGGAGGAGCCGCCGAAGAAATTCTTCCGGCTTGCGCCGGGCAGAGAGGTCCGCCTGCGGTATGCGTATTTCATTACGTGTACCGACGTGATCAAGGACGCCGACGGCGAAATCGTCGAACTGCATTGCACTTACGACCCAGCCACCCGCGGCGGCGACTCGCCCGACGGCAGAAAAGTCAAAGCCACACTGCATTGGGTCTCAGCAGAACATTCCATCCCCGCTGAGGTGAGGCTATATGATTATCTCTTAAAGGAAAAAGGGGGACTGACTCCGCAGCGAGGAACGAGCGCAGGTGTCTGTACCCCTTTTTCCGCCGCCGACTGGAAATCCAACCTGAACCCCGACTCGCTCGAGGTGCTGACCGACTGCCGCGTCGAACCATCCCTCGCCGCCGCCGTGCCGGGAAGTCGATACCAATTCGAAAGACTAGGCTACTTCTGCACCGACCCCGATTCATCGGAAGATAAGTTGGTATTCAATCGAACCGCCTCCCTCCGCGACACCTGGGCGAAGATACAGAAAAAGCAGAAAAAATAGTCCACGGATTATACGCCCGCCTACCGGCAGGCATGGATTACACAGATTCAAGGTGGGTGGCGTAACCTATTTATCCGCGGGTTTGGCGTCCTGCTTCTTCTCTTCCGGCAGGACGATCCGTGCAGAGATTACCAGCACGAACGGATTGTGGGCCAACACCTCCTCTCGGCCAGAAGAGACGCTGGCCTCGGAGGTAACGGCGTCGCCCTTGACCAGCAGACGGACTGTTGCAGGGGGGCACTGCTGGAAGCCTTGCGCCAACGGCACGAGCAGATGTTGGCCCGGTTTCAGCGGAATCTTGCAGCCGTTGTTTATCCTGCATTCGTCCACAAGCACAATTGGCTCGTTCCACATTAAAGTCCAATCCTCTCCTTTGGCACGCACAACACCCGTACACCGGCGATAGTCATAAAGCGACGATGTCTGCGCATGAATTTTCGTCAGCACAACCTCGCCGGATTCGATGCGAGCGGACACAACCATGACCACCCCCGACTGTATCTCACTGACCACATGCCGAAAGGGAAGTTCCCCCGCCTGTACCTTGGGCTTATAAGCCCAGTCCGTGATCCAGACTGTTTTCCATGGCTTGACGATAGAGCCTTCCTGCCCGGGAATAATCATAAGCCCGGCAGGCCAAGGAGTCGGGGGCGATGAGTGGCAGTATAGTACGTAATTCTTCTCGAACTGCCCCTTCGGCAAGACCTGGTAGTTCTTCCCAGCGGGCAACTCGACCAGGGGCAGGTTGTGCCTCTTGGAAAGGATGTGTATCTTGATCTCGATATGAGGGCCACTCTTGTCAACTTTGCCGATCTCCCTGGTAGATAACTTCGGGGTTACGATGTTCCACGGCTTAGGTTCTGTAAGCATCGGCGCAAGTGGAAAGTCCTCCACCGACGGATTCCACGGCTTATCGCAACCAAGAAAGGCTGTAACCGAAAGCACAAACACGAGAAGATGCAGCATTCTGTTCATCGCTTTGCTCCTTCATGAAAGAGTCAGTAGGGTAAGCCAACCGACCTACCGAATACAAACGGAAACATTCCGCGGGCACAGCGCCTTGCTTTATGATTCCGGAGCGATAATTTTCAGCGTCGGGAAGTAGGTGCGATATCGGGCAACGTCGCGTGTTATGAGGGGCATTTTTTTGACGGCGGCATGCGCGCCGATGAAGAAATCCGGCAGAGTTGAGCGTTTCGGGCCGCCGCGCCGACGGTATTTCACAAAGCACTTGCCGGCCAGGAACGCCGCCTCCGATGGGATCGGTCTGCGAAGGAACTTATCGGCAGGCAAGGCTGAATCCAGATCCTCGATCCGGTCGAATCCGATAGACACTTCCGCGTAAATAATCGGATTTATCACGAGCGTATGGTCTTCGGCGTATTCTTCGATAATCCCGGCCGAGAAGGCGAACCATTCGGCGTCTTCGGTCAGGACGTCCAGCAGGATGTTCGAGTCGATTATGACTTCGGCCATCATTCACCTCGCGTCAGCGCCATGATCTGGTCGGTGGACATTTTTTTCGTAGCCCGCCCCCGCATCGCCGAAACCACCCTGCTTCCCCGCCTGCGGCGGCCTTGAGTCTTACGGAGAACCACCTGCTTTCCGGAAATGGCGAAATCCACTTCCGTATCGGGCAGCAGTTTCATCTTCCGGCGAATGTCAACAGGGATCGTTACCTGGCCCTTGGCTGTAATCTTCATGGTGATTCTCCCGGCTCATAAGACATTATATAATTCCCACTCGCTTTATTCTTACATTAATAAGTAAGAATTTCAAGTAATATATCTTACGAAATTCGCCCGGTTTTAATTTTGACTTATACCCGCTAAAAACGTATGAGGTACTCCCTTGCGCCGGAGAATTAACGCAGACGCTATTTGAGGGAACCGAAATGAAAGCATTGTTACTTGCCGCCGGCGAGGGTCGGCGGCTTGATCCATTTACGCAGGTTCGGCCCAAGCCGGTTCTGCCGTTGGCAAACCGTCCGCTGATTCTTTACCTGGTGGATTTCATCCGCCAGGCGGGGATTACCGACATTGCAGTGGTCGTGGGCGATAAGGGCG
>JAUVIQ010000001.1 GCA_030592655.1 Planctomycetales bacterium
GAGATGGTATTTGTAGATACGGCAACTTTCAGGGTAACTCACCGCTGGCCGTATTCATCTGATAGGACCGCAGGCATTCTGTTGAGTGACGACAACAAGACGCTCGCCATGTATTACACGAATATTGGCGATGATTGGCTGCACGCCGTTACCTTATGGGACGTTGCTTCCGGAAAACCGATCAGAAAGCTGTTTCTCCCGCAACCGAGCAAGGAGCGTACCAGGATCATAAAAGAAGGTTACTATCAGAAAACTGGCTATGGTGATTTGGCGTTCACCCCCGATGGACGATTCCTGGCCCTTTCAACCTACTGGTTCACAGGCGGCTGGAAAAAAGGAGAGGACCGACCCGATTGTCCACGTTTGCATCCATCCGGCTGCGTAGTGGTGTGGCGTACATCGGACGGAGCGGTTGTCTCTTTCCTTCTGAAGGATAGGCAGCAGCTACTCAGGGCAGTGGTCCCGGCCTTGTCCGTTTCGACAAAACCAGCAGGTGATCATTGACTATCCATGACATAATATCCAGCCCGATGTCGGCAGTTGTTTTATTCTCCTGGCTCGCCGGCCTCGCTATGTTCGTCGGCGCGGCCTTGGCCAAGTTGGAACGATTCGGCGAAGGTGAATTGAAGGCCGAGATAGTGCATGGAATTGTCGCCTTCGGCGGTGGAGTTCTTGTCGCAGCCGTGGCGTTTGTGCTTGCTCCTGCCGGACTGAAATCCCTGGACCTGCTTACGGCAAGCGTGCTTTTTTGCGCGGGTGCATTCGCGTTCATGCTTCTCGACAAGAGCGTCAGCCGTCGGGGAGGTTCCAAAGCACAGTTCATGGCGATGCTCATGGACTTCGGTCCCGAAGCAATCGCGCTCGGCGCTGTTTTCGCCCATCAGCACAGCCTCGGAATACTCCTTGCCCTGTTTATCGGTGCACAAAATCTCCCGGAAGGTTTTAACGCCTACCGTGAACTGCGCAGCGGAGGGGCACGTCCAGCCCTGATACTCCGAACCCTGTTGTTTTTGAGCGTGCTGGGGCCTGTCGCCGCGTTGTCCGGCTATGTCTTTCTGCAGTCCCATCCGCAGGTTGTGGGTGGGTTGATGCTCTTTGCAGCCGGCGGAATCCTTTACCTGGTCTTCCAGGACATCGCGCCGCAGTCCCGGATGCGTCGGCACTGGACCCCGCCGTTGGGCGCGACGCTCGGATTCCTCGTCGGAATGATAGGCGAGAAACTGCTCGGATAGGGATTTATACCGTTTGTGATTAATTAGTGCGCTGGCGGGATTATTGTTATTTCAAAGGTTACAGTTTTTCATCCAGGCGACCATATCCGGCCTTTGATCTTAGCGGTTAATCAACGCGAGGAAATCTGCGAGGAGGAAAATATCAGTCTTTTACCGCCGGCTGCGGCGTTGCTGGTTGGAGTTTGATGACTTTCCCCATTTTTCGCCATCGTTCGTATCGTCGTTGGAGCAGGTCGTCGAGGTTGAATCGGCGGAGGTCGCGGAGGCTTCGGACGAAATATCGTTCGACGTTCGCAGCGGCTTCGGCGGCATTTCGGTGCGCGCCGCCGAGGGGTTCGGCAACGGCTTCGTCTATGATACCCAGTTCCTTCAGGTACTTTGATGTGATTTTCATTGCTTCGGCGGCTTCGGGCGCTTTTTCGCCGGTTTTCCACAGGATCGCGGCGCATCCTTCGGGGCTGATGACGCTGTAATACGAGTGTTCGAGCATCGCTACCCGGTCGCCGACGCCGATACCCAACGCCCCGCCCGATCCGCCTTCGCCGATGACCAGACAGACAATCGGCGTCCGAAGCCGGCTCATCTCGCGAAGATTTACAGCTATGGCTTCGGCGACTCCACGCTCCTCGCTCTCGACGCCCGGATATGCTCCGGGCGTGTCAATCAGGGTAACAATCGGGAGGGAGAATTTCTCGGCCAGTTTCATTACGCGGAGGGCTTTGCGGTATCCTTCCGGGTGGGCGCATCCGAAGTTGCATTTGATTTTTTCGTTGGTGTCCCGTCCCTTGTGCTGGGCGATGATCGCGACTTTTTCAGCGGATATTCGTCCCAGCCCGCATCTGATGGCGCTGTCGTCGCCGAAAGTGCGGTCGCCGTGCAGTTCCACGAAATCCTTGACGATCCGCTCGATGTAATCTCCCGCCAGCGGACGACGGGGATGGCGGGCGACCTGGACGGTCTGCCAGGATGACAAGTTGCTGTAGGTCTTCTTCAGTTGCGACAGGTACTGTGCGCGGAGGTCGCGAATCTCGCCGCTGTGGTCGCGTCCGGTACCGGCCTGGTCGGCTTCCAGTTCGACGATATGACGCCGATTGGCAGCCAATGGCTTCTCGAACTCAAGCAGGTACTCGCTATCGCCGTTTTGCGAACCGTTTAGACCCGGAGGCATAACTCAATCTCAATAACGGCCCGGCACAAACACCAGACCCGTATGAATATATCCTATAATACCAAACAAGGACGCTCTCCAGCGCCCTTTCAACGCTCAATCTCCACTACAACAGGATAAGTCCATTTGCCGAAACAGACAAGAAAAAATTGCCGATTGCCGATTGCTCGGATATTCCGTTGAGCGATTCTTTCAATCGGCAATTGACAATAGGCAATTGGCAATTGCAAAATGGTTTTATGAAAAAACCTGTTCATAGGAAAATAACTGTCGTTGGTGTCGGGCTGCTTGGCGGGTCGATCGGTCTTGGCGTCAAAGCCGCCGATGAGCGAATTACCGTTGTCGGCGTTGGCCGGCGAAAAATCTCCCTCGACCGTGCCCTGGCTGCCGGTGCGATTGACGAGGCTACACTGTCTGTTGCCCAGGGCGTCGTCGGGGCGGACATGGTCGTGTTGGCCTCGCCGCTGGAGACCTACGAAGCACACCTGCTGGCGATGCGGGATGCCACTTCGTCCCGGACCGTCGTTACGGATGTCGGCTCGACCAAAGTAGTGGCTGTTCGCCTGGGCGAGTCCATTCTCGGCAGGGACGGCCTGTTCGTCGGTAGCCATCCCATGGCCGGCGGTGAGCGGCGTGGCGTGCAATTCGCCAGGGCCGACCTGTTCAGCGGGGCGACCTGTATCGTAACGCCGACCAAGCACACCAACCCGTCGGCGATGCGAAAGGTCGAGCGGTTCTGGAAAATGCTCGGTGGGCTGACCGTTACTATGACCCCGTCGGCCCACGACAGCGCCGTCGCGCGGGTCTCGCACCTTCCGCACGTCCTGGCCGCTCTGATCGTCGCAGGTCAAAAGAAGGCTGAATTACCCTTGGCCGGCAGGGGTTTCCTCGACACTACGCGGATTGCGTCGGGCGACCCTGCCATGTGGCGGGAGATTATCCTGACCAATCGCAAGCCGCTGCTGGCGGCGATAGACGCAGCCGACGAGCAACTGATGCGCATCCGCGATCTTGTCGAGATCGGCGACGCACGCGGTATCGAGCGATACCTCCGAGCCGCCAAAAAACGCCGCGACGAACTTCTGACCCATCGGCTCAAGCGCGAAGAATAACAAACTGTTCGCGCCGTAGCGGAATCATTACGGGCCGAAACGGAACGAAACGGGCCAATTCGGGCCGAAACGGAACCATTGGGAACCATTGGGGCCAATTGGGAACCGTTGGGGCCAATTCGGGCCAATTCGGGCCAATTGCAAAATCCATAAGTCCTTTATGGGTAAGAACTTGCGGTTTTCGGGGTCGTTTTTTCGTCCATTTTGAAAAATTCACCTTTGCCTGTCTTGCCTAAACGGCCCAGCATACCATTGTGGATTGCGGATTGTGGATTGCGGATTCCTCGGTATTCCGGTAATCCGGTCTTCCGGTCTGTCTTCACTTGTCAAAGATTTCACTGGGGCGCTATATCGCCCCTTGCCACGGCGTAGTCCCTTGGCGTCTGCTCGCCGTCCCAGGGGGGACGAAGCCGGGTCTCTATATTAACTTTTGCGTTCGCGTTTGCGCGCGCAAACGCGAACACAAAACGGATTGCGACGACATAAGTCCTTGGTGGCTATGGGAAAAGTTTTTTTTGATTTTTTCGTCTCCCCGATTTTTACGTTCGCGTTTGCGCGCGCAGATTGGAGCGCAAGCGGAAATCCCCTGGGGACGTGAACGGATAGATTTTTATATTGGCGTGCTAGCCGCGACCGGTAGGAAGCGGGATATTTCGCCGACACCGTTGAGTCAAACCCGCTCGTTCCCACTCGCGGCTAACCGTAGGCTTCAATTGCGCCTGAACGGTTACGTCCAGTTTTCGACCGTCAGTCCATCCACTCGGCTGAATTCTCGCTGGTTATTGGTTACAAGCGTGCAGCCAACCGAAATGGCATGGGCGGCGATGAGAGTATCCAGCGGGCCGATGGGCCTACCCGCACGTTCGAGGGCAGCGCGGATTTGGCCATACACCGTTGCTGCCTGATTGGCAAAAGGCAAAATCGCCAACGGGGCACAGAAATCTGCGAGTAGCGAACTGTGCTTGGCGGGGTTTGCGGATTTCTCGACGCCATACTGAAGTTCCGCCAGGGTAATGCTGGAGATAGCGATCTCGTCAATTGCAAATTGTTCCATTTTCCGCAGGAGGGCTTCGGCTCGACCACGGATCAGTTCAACGCAAATATTGGTATCGAGCATGAAGCGGCTCACAGCGGTTCCCTTTGCTCGACAGGACCGCCCTGGTCACGACCATCGGCCATGAAGTCATCCGTTACCTGACCACACGCCTCGCGCATTAAATTCCACGCCTGATCCTTTTCAAAGAGGATCACCGACGAGCCGACCCGTTTGATGCAAACCTCGTCGCCTTCGAAGCGGAACTCTTTCGGCAGCCTGACGGCCTGGCTGCCCCCGTTCATAAACAACTTCGCCGTAGCAGTCATAACAATCTCCTGTCTATACTGAAGTATAGACTATTTCGACCAATTTGTCAAGCCGCTTGATTTGCACGATAGTGTCTATCTTGACAAAACATCGTCAAAAGACGATAATGTTTATAGTGTGATTGCAGAATAAAGAATGAAGATTCGGGAAATAATAAGGCTTGTCGAGAAAGACGGGTGGGTCCAGATAACGCAGAAGGGTAGCCATCGGCAGTACAAGCATCCGGTGAAAAAGGGGAGGGTAACAATTGCCGGCAAGCCCAAACAGGACGTACATCCCAAAACGCTGAATAGTGTGTTGAAGCAAGCAGGTTTGAGGTGAGAAAACTAATGTGTCCTATGGAAAGAAAATACCTGATTTGTATTGAGAAGGCCGAAGGCAGTAACTACTCGGCGTATGTGCCGGACTTGCCGGGATGTATCGCTTGTGGGGATACTTTAGAGGAAACCAAGCGTCTTATCGCCGAAGCCATCGACCTGCACATCCGAGGCATGGATGAGGACGGTGAGCCTGTCCCGGAGCCTACGACCGAAAGCGATTATGTTACAGTCCATGCGGCATGATCAGAAGCAAGTGCCGTGGCCGATGCGTCCACGCCTTCACCCCTGCCCGCCATTTCGGTTCAATCTGTTTTCAGACCCATCGGGTCGTCTTTCTTAGCCACGGGCGGGTAGCCCGTGGACAAATTCGCCCAGCAAAACAAGCCCCATCGGGGCGTCTTATCTAATCGCAACGCATATTGCGTCAATGATGCCAAGACGCCCCGATGGGGCTTGTGCATATTGTGCGTCCCTTCACCCCAGGCTTCCGCCTGGGGCTAAGAAAGGCACCGCTAACGCGGCTGGAAAGTCGGAAACCGTCCCGGTTGTTATCAGTATTATTTCCCAGAGAGGGCCTCAATCGCCAGTTTGACGATATCATCAAACTTATCCGTATCGTGCGGCACGATCAGCCCGGTCAGCCAGCCGACTTTGGCCTGATAATTGTTGCGAGGCCTTACTTCAAAACCACGTCGCCTCAAGTCGTCAGACAGGTCGGTGGAAAGCCTTATATCAATAAGAAGATTGTTTTTTCTGACGTACACGTACATGGCGTCGCTACGGCCCTTAGAGTATCCCAGATACCTGCTGTTGCGATTAATCTTCTCGCGGAGTTTCGGGAATTCATCCTCCAAACGCTTTCGTAGATTCCCCACTAACTTCTGTGGATAGTCCTTAAATACATCCCACAGGAATTCCTCCGGCAACAGACCAGCATCGGCGATGACCACGTTCTCCAGGTTCGTCTTATCATTCAGAGGTGGCTTCTTCACTTTAATCTCCCGTTGAATCATTTGCTTGTTCGGCATCGAGAAACCATATGCTGCTGATTCTATTGCGAGTAAGGACCGGGTGGCGTGGTCGCGCATGACCAGGCCACCCAATATACAAGAAACAACAACGGCAGAGATAAAGCACCCAGGGCAATTTCCACCACGGCAAGCGTTGCGCGGCGTCCCCCGGCTTGCCGTAAGGCCAACATCGCACAAATCAACGTAACGGCCGCCAATGTCGCAACAGCCATGCTTCCAAGGCGAATCCTGGCAACGCTGCCGATTTGCTCACCAGGAAAAGGAATCCCACCTGCAATGTGTACATTTAGATATATCTTCGCCGTCCAGAGGCATAAAAAGGCGAAAATAAAGGCGGAAATAACCGCCGAACCCAGGGCAATCCAGAGTAGCCGGTCGGTGCGGCGTTCAATATGTTTTGAGGTTCCTGTTTCCGCTGACATTCTTTCCTCTCCAAACAAGCCGCCGCCTCTATTCTACGAGAAGGCTACCCGCCTGCCGGTACTTCTACACCGACCAGGGGCAGGAGCAGCGAAGCCGGCGACCACTCAGTTCGGGCGATCAGATAGAGCAAGACGAATGTTCCCGCCGCGATGATTTCGATAATAGCGACGGCCCGATACTTTCCCCTGGCCCGCACCATCGCCACCACAGCACACAAAACCGAACCGGCCGCCAACGCCACAGCCGCACGAAGAAGCCAAGGTGTCCTGCTCACGTACTCCATTCTCTCGGGTGCCGCCATCTCTGCCATGAGGAGATAAAGCCCACACATGTCCCACGTGAACCACGCTGTCATTGCCGTCGCGGCGATGAGCAGGCCCGTGCCGATTCGCAATGGCAACCAACCCGGCGGCAGGCGGGTGGTAGTCACTGTCGATGCGGAGGGGATGTCTGTCATTTACGTTATCTCTCCCAATGTCCTGTAGCGTAAAGGCGAGCCGCTGCTACGCCACCCGCCTAAAAAACCTTTAGACTCTGCGCTCTCTGTGTCTCTGTGGCCAATCACACATCCAGGTTTTTGACTTCCAGTGCGTGGGTTTCGATGAATTCGCGGCGGAGTTCGACGTTGCTGCCCATGAGGACCGAGAACATTCTCTCTGCCTCTTCTGCCTCCTCCGCCCGGACTCGCAGGAGCGTCCGTACCTCCGGGTCCATCGTGGTTTCCCACAACTGGATGGCGTTCATTTCGCCCAGGCCCTTGAAACGCCTGATTTCCATGCCCTTTGAGCCGAGCTCGCGCAGGGAGGCGGTTATGCCCGCTATGTTGTCGATCTCGATGGTGGCGTCTTCGCTGACGAGGGCGAACCTCGCCGGCGGCTTCTCGCCGGTAACGGACTCTTCGCGGACGAGGAAATAATCGTCGATGTCAAGCCCCCGTGTGGCGAGTTTGGAGATGATCTTTTCGATGTCTTTGACTTCGTGGAGTTCAGCCTTCTTCTGGAGCCTGGGCCGGCCGCTTGTCCCGTTGCTGTTACCATCCCCGTTGCCGTTGCCGTTACCGTTGCCGTTACCATTTCCGTTGCCTGCCCCGCCCGCCCCGTTGGGGTCGGATTCATCCTCGACGAGCGTATCGGTGTACTTACTAAGTGTCTCGTCGAAGGCCTTCTGGCTGTGGCAGAAAATGTCTTTCCCGTCGAGGACCAGCCAGTGAGTCGGTAGTTTCTTCTGTTCCCTGTTGTCCATCAGGCCGGCGAAACTCAACCCTCGTCGTTCGAGGATGTGTATCTTCTCGGCCAGTTTGTCGAGGATTTCCACCAGTTCGCGTAGTTTCGCGCCCTTGATTTCGGTCTTTTTCTGTTTTCCGTTTTCGCTGCGGATTTGGAAGGACGTCCCGTCCAGTCCCAGGTTAATCAGCGTATCCCGCATAGCGGATTCGTTGAGGACGTATTCCTTGTGTTTTTTCCGTGTTACGAGGTACAGCGGCGGCTGGGCGACGAAGATTCGCCCGTTGAGAATCAGCGGCTTCATGTGGCGGTAGAAGAACGTCAGCAGCAGCGTGCGTATGTGCGAGCCGTCAACGTCCGCATCGGTCATTATGATAATTTTCCCGTATCGGCACTTGCTGACGTTCACCTCATCGTTTCCGATGCCGCAGTCCAGCGCCGAGACCATGTACCTGATTTCGTTGAACGACAGTATTTTGTCGATACGCGCTTTCTCGACGTTGAGGATTTTTCCCCGTAGCGGCAGGATGGCCTGTGTAGCCGAATTTCTTCCCTGCTTTGCAGGCCCGCCGGCTGAATCGCCCTCGACCAGGAACAGTTCGGTGCTGGCGACGTCTTTGCTTCGGCAGTCGGCGAGTTTCCCCGGTAGCGAGCCGCCAGCAAGGGCGCCTTTTCGTCGTGTAAGGTCTCGCGCTTTTCGGGCGGCGTCGCGCGCCAGTTGGGCCTGGACGCCCTTGGTGATAACCCGCTTGGCCTCGCGGGGATGCTCCTCCAGCCAGGTTCCGAGCTGCTCGTTGACCGTTTGCGTTACGAATGTCTCGACCTCGCTGTTTCCCAGTTTTGTCTTGGTTTGCCCTTCGAATTGCGGCTCGGCGACTTTTACGGAGATAACGGCGGTCATTCCTTCGCGGAGGTCGTCGCCGGAGGGTACTTTATCTTTTTCCTTCAGCAGTTTTGCGTTTCGGGCGTAGGCATTGAGCGTTCTGGTCAGGGCCGAGCGGAAGCCCGAAAGGTGCGTTCCGCCCTCGACGGTGTGGATGTTGTTGGCGAAGGTGAAGACCGTCTCGCTGTATCCGTCGTTATACTGGAGCACCAGTTCCAGCGCGAGCATGGTCTTTTCGTCTTCCTTTTTGATGACGATGGGACGATGCAGCAAGTCTTTACCCTCGTTGAGATGCCCGACGAACGCCAGCAGGCCTTTGTTGAACTGGAAGACGTCTTCCTTTTCTTCAGTCTGGTCGATAAGTTTGATTTTCAGACCTTCATTCAGATACGCCAGTTCGCGCAGACGGGTCGAGAGCACTTCGTAACGAAGTTTCCTGTCGGGGAAGATTTCCGAATCCGGCATGAAGGTAATCTGCGTTCCGGATTTCTTTCTCTTGCCGATTTTTTTGAGTTTCGCCTGCTTCTTGCCCCGCCGGAACTCCATGAAATAGACGTTTCCGTCGCGGCAGACTTCCACTTCCATCCATTCGCTCAGCGCGTTGACCACCGAGGCTCCGACGCCGTGCAGCCCGCCGGAGACCTTGTAGGAATCGTGGTCGAATTTTCCACCGGCGTGGAGTTTGCACATCACCACTTCGAGCGTGGAGATTTTCAGCGTCGGGTGAGGCCCGACGGGTATGCCTACGCCGTCGTCGATGACTGTGCATGAACCGTCGGCGTTTATCCGAACGGTGATATTGCTGCACCTTCCGGCCATTGCTTCGTCGATGGCGTTATCGACGAGTTCCCAGACGAGGTGATGCAGCCCTCGCGGGGTTGTGTCGCCGATGTACATACCCGGACGCTTACGAACAGCCTCAAGCCCTTCGAGAACCTTAATCTTGCTCTCGTCATAAACGGGCTTCTTTTTCTTACCGGCCGAATCCTTGGCCACCATGAATTCTCCTATAAAATAGTGTCTGCTTTTGCGAAGAATTGCCCTTCTTTCCGGCGATTCAACAAGACTCGGTATTCTCGCAGATTCACGACGTTTTCGCCAGCATAAAGGAGCATTTCGGAGATGTTTTTTCCTGCCGGGCGACGGGGAACAGAGGATTCGGAATTAAGTGCTTCATACCCTTAATCCCCAAGGTGGTCACAAATTGTGACCACCTCTCAAGGCAAGATGCGGAGACGGAACACTTGGTATAAGTCACGCTTTGAGGTCACAAATTGCGACCTCAAAAGGAGGCCGTGGCGGCAGACGAACTTTACCCTACGCCTTCACCGAGCACGGGGCCATCATGGCTGCAAGCGTGCTGAACACCGAACGGGCGGTCAAGGTGAGCGTGTACGTCGTCAGGGCATTCGTAAAACTCCGGGAAATGCTCTCGACCCACAAGCAATTGGCCCAGAAACTCGCAGAACTGGAACGAGGCCTCCAAAAACACGACCACCAGATTCTCGCCCTGGTCGAAGCCATACGACAACTCATGGAACCGCCGCCCGAACCCAAACGAAAACCCATCGGCTACGCTACAGAGTGCGAAGAACGCAAAAAGAAGCGATGAAGTCGCAGAATGCGACCTCAAAAACATCACGCCCCCCCCCCCCCGATCCAACCAGAATGAGTCAAAGTTCCGGGGGCACCTCAATTCTTGACTTTCACTGGTTATCACCGTATTGAATTAAATAAGGTGTCCTCGGAACTCAGTCTTACGGGGTTTTCGGGGGAGGGGATAGATGACAAAGAAAAAGAGCCACAAACGTAAGCGAAGGCGCAAGGCGATCAAGCCCGACGACTTCTTCGAAGCCGCCGGTATTACCATCGCCCGCTACGGTCGATTCATCCAATTCCAGAGCCATCGGACCACGGAGCAGCAGCGACAGATTGAGGCCCATCAGGCATCAATGTATCCCCAGGTTATTTCGGAGATCAACGACCGCGTCTCGCGCATCAGGCAGTTGGTCTCGCAATATGACCCACTCACTCTTCTGCAGCGCGGCTACTGGGCTATGAGCGCGTCCATGCTGGGCAAGATGTCGGAGCACGAATATTCCTTCGAAGACGGCATCATGGTCCGGATGATCGATTACGTCCAGGCCGTGATCGTTTCAACTCCCCCCGCTCAGGCCACCGTTGAACTGACCGACGAAGGATGGCAGCAACTGCACGACGAGGTTCAGGAACTCTACCAGTCATTGTTTTTGACGTTTCATATCGTCAATAGCGCACGGCTCAAAGCGACCCAGCCGGACTACGACATAGACTACGACTTCTTCTGCGTGCAGGCTCAGATGCACGCTACGTTCGTCAGATCGCTGCGCTATCCGGCCCATGACTGGGAGTTCCTAGAGGACTTCCTTGGCCCACACGATGATGAATTCCGCAAGCTCTTTGGAATCTCGGTGGGCAACTTCGTAGACGGAATTCGTAGAATCCATCACAGCCTGATGCGCAACAACATCGCCGCGATCAAGGACATGTATGAAGAGCACCAGAAAGCGATGCAGCAACTCGACGCGATGGAGGAACCTGACCTGCCCGGTCTGATGGCGCATCTTGCAGAGAACCCTGAATGGCAACAGCGCATGGAATCCATCGCGGGTCGTATCATGGGGCTGCATCTGTTCGAGCTTGAGCGGTTCACGAACTTGCCTCCGCAACTGCTGGATGAGTTGTCCTTGGAGCCAGGTAAGGACAAGACGTTCTTCGCACCCGGCGACTATACCGGTTGGCCGCTGCGCGTGTTCCCGACAAAATGGCGACCGTTCCTGAAGATTGACGGCAAGCATTACTGCTTTGAACTGATCAATATCATGGATGACGTGTATCGGGCCATGCAGCGGCTGATATGCCGGCTCGACCCAGACTATGTAAACAAGTGGAATGATCGTCAGAAAGAGGCATCAGAGCAACGCCCGATTGAACTGTTACAGGAACTTCTGCCGGGAGCCATAGTGTACCGGTCGCTGTACTATCCGTGGAAGCAAGACGAGACCGGGAAGGCCAAACGGTGTGAATTGGACGGGCTGCTCATTTACGACGACATGTTGCTTGCCGTAGAGGTCAAGGGCGGAGCCTTTACTTGGACCACACCGTTGACAGATTTTCCGGCGTATCTCAAGTCGATCAAGGATTTGCTGAAGAAGCCTGCCGACCAAGCGACCAGGTTCCTCCAGTACCTGCGTAGCAGTGAAACGGTCGCCGTGTACAATGAGCAGGATCACGAGGTTGCCACACTGTCGCATGGTCGGTTCAGAGTCGTCATCCCGCTCTGTGTTACTCTGGATGCGCTCACCACCGCAGCCTATCAGATCAATGAACTGAAGGCTGTCGGGATCACAGTACCGGAGACTGTATGCTCCTTGGCGATAGATGATCTCCGTGTCTATCGAGACATCTTCCCCTCAGCGATCTTCTTTGCCCATTTCATACAGAAGAGATACGAGGCTGAACATGATCCCCTAGTGCACGTCAACGACGAACTGGACCATCTAGGCCTTTACTTGGCACACTTAAACTATGTCAGACATGTTCAAGTGCTTACGAGCAACCTTGGTGCTGAGGTAAGGTCTTGGGACGGTTACCGTAAGGAGATTGACGAGTACTATTTCCAGTCGCAATGCGAGCCCGAACAGGCGAAAAGGCCATACCCGGCCGTCAGCACGCGCATGAGCGAGATCATCGCCTGCCTGAATGCGAAGGGTTTACCGGGTCGGTGTCGTTGCGCCTCAGTTCTGTTGGACATGCCCAAGGAATCCAGGGATGACTTCGAAATCGCCTTTGAGAAGGCGCTGACACGTAGCCTGGAGCGTGGGCAGCCGTCACCGTTTCACATCCAAGGCGAAAGCAGTGTCACGGTATTCTGTGATGCGCCAGGCATTCAGGCGTTGTCGGCGGATGACAAGCGGGAGTATACCCTTGCGTGGATGACCAGAGCCAATGTAGCGAGTCGCCTACTGCTTAGCGTTTTTTGTGATGCTGAGGGCTGTGTGGAGAGTGTTGACTGGGAAGAACTGCGCCTCAAGGATATCCCACAGGAACAACGGTCACAAATCAAAGCAATGGCTGTCTCGCAAGCGAAGCGACGAATATCGAAGCATCTAAAGGAACACGGTAAGATTGGTCGAAACGACCTCTGTCCTTGCGGCAGTGGCAGGAAGTTCAAGCGGTGTTGTGGCAACCGTTGAAGGGCGAGGAAGATACGGGCACGGAGCATTTAATTGCTCCGATTCCCTATCTTTTACCCGTCGTTATTGGATTGTTCCTGCGGGGTTTTGTAGAATGTGTGTGATGAAATTGTACACAAAAAGCGGTGATGGGGGGTTTGCGTCGCTGCCGGGGGCCGGCGAGAAGGTTAGGAAAGATGACCCACGCTTTTCAGCCGTCGGCAGTCTGGACGAACTCAATGCCGCTGTCGGTTTCTGCCTGGCTGAAGCCAGACGCGTTAGGGACGCTTCGGTCGTCGATGCTCTTGGTCCCGTTCAGGCAGAATTGTTTTCTGTCGGTGCTGTGCCACCCGCTCCGCTTGACGCTGCGGTGGCTCGGATGGAGAAACGCATTGACGCAATCTGCGGGGAATTGCCGGAGTTGAAGGATTTTATCCTTCCGGGTGGGTGCGAACTCGCCTGCCGGCTGCACCTGGCGCGGACCATCGCCCGCCGGGCAGAACGCGCTGTCGTGGCGGCATTGGACCTGCGAGACGACGAGCCTCACGAGGCCTCGGACGCACTGCGATACCTCAACCGCCTTTCCGACCTCCTGTTCGCCCTGGCCCGCCAGGCCAATCACAATGTCGGCGAATCCGAGGTTGCCGCGAAGTCCTGACTCGTTTTTTGGCATGGTTCAATTCAGGGGAACACCAAGCACTGTCTGAACGGTTACATTTTTTATTCGTGCAATTCGTGGACTCTACTTTTCCGCCAGGCGGATTATGCCGTCGAAGTCGGACTGGCCGGAGCCTTGGTCGCAGAGTTGCAGGTAGCGTCGAGCGGCAGGGTCGTCGCGTTCAGCCAGGACGGTCTGGAATTGCTTCCTCGATGCCTGGAAATCTCCGGCGGCGTAGAGTTCGACGCCTCGGGCGAATTCCTCGGCGAATTTGCGGAGTTTATCGTCGGCATCGGCCCGGCGGGCCAGCGGCTCCCAGACAGACACAGGTTCGGTCTTTCCGACAACGATGATTTTTCCCAAAGGCCGGCCGACAAGTACATCCTCAACCGACTTCCAGGCCTGTTCGTTGATCATAATCCGCGAGCCGAAGAATTTATTTGCCGATTCAAGCCTGGCGGCAAGGTTCACCGCGTCGCCGATGGCTGTATATGCGACCCGCTGGGTCGAACCCATGTTCCCGACGAAGACTTCCCCTGCGGTGATTCCGATCCGGGCAGAAAGTTCAGCGCCTTCGGGCAGGAATTGCTCGCTATGCAGTTCGATATTCAGTTCCGGAAGGAACGCCTGGCAATCAATGGCCGAGAGTATCGCGCGGACGGCATGGTCGTCCTGGGGGATCGGCGCGCCGAAGAACGCGAAAATACCGTCGCCTTCGTACTTGCTGAGCGTCCCGCCGTATCGGCCCTGGAGGATTTCGCCGACGCGGTCGAGGTATCGGTTCAGCAGGCCGACGGTTCCTTCTGCCCCAAGCCGCTCGGAAATCGTGGTGAACCCCGCCAGATCGGAGAACAGGCAACTGAGTTGCCTTTTTTGCCCGCCGAGCGAGGCCTGTGTCGGGTCGTGAACCAGTTCATCGACCATCGCCGGCGACAGGTACTGTTTGAAGGTGCTGGTTATCTGCCTGCGCTGGCGCTGCTCGGTGAGTTGGCGATAGACGGTAACGACGGTGAAGACCATCAGCATCGCAACAAACGGTGTAGCCGCCACTATCCAGTAGTCCCATCCCTTCCATACGCTGGCGTCGATGAAGGCATAACCCACAATCCCCGCCGCCAGCACAATAGCCGATTCGATCGGCCCGCGAGTGGCGGTAACCATCGCCATCAGCGTTCCAACCAGGATTATCAGGATCGCCGAGACCCACCCTGCGGGTGTGCGGACGAATTTTCCCGAGAGTATCGTATTGTATATATTGGCATGCATGACAACGCCGGGAGCACGTCGGTGTACCGGTGTTGGAATGAAATCGGCTGCTCCCGTCGCCGCCGAACCGACAAAACAGACCTTACCGTCCACTTCCTTTCGCACCCGACGGATTGAGTCGTTCAGTTGTCGTTGGATATGCTGCTGTTGTTGTTCGACCTGGCGGATTAATTTTCGCAACGAGCGAACCTTTTTTTCCATTTCATCAGGCCGGCCTCCGGCTTCGTCGGCTCCGACGAGCACCTCGTCGATGAATTCGAGCATTTTGCGGCAACCACGCTCTATTGTCTGATTAAGGTCAGCCTGTTGTTTCAGCAGTGTGGTGGGCTTTTCCGGTACGTCTGCCGGTCTGAACAGAAGGGCCGACCGACGTAACTGATGAGCCAGATGAATCTTTCTCGATATTTCAGTAGCCTCGACGAAATATTTTCGCATCGGCTTGCCTTCGAAAAGGTAGGGGGCCAACACGGATATTTTTTCACAGGCCATTAGATAGACACTCTTGTTATGCCGGAGCGATTCGGTCGCCTGCCAGACCTCGGCGGGGGCTGTTGCGGGTATATGCCTTGCGGCAGGGTTGTCTGGACTGTCCGGCATCCAGTTGATGAGCATGTACCCTTTTGCATCGACCGGTATTTCCCTGCGGGCATCTCCGCTGGTAATGATGACTTTTCCGCTTTGGGACGATATTTCGTATTTTCCGCCGTGGTCGGCCGCCAGGGTTTCAGCGGCGGCGATCAGGGCAAGTTGCCCAAAGACGCCGCTATCGGTCTTTATCAGCAACGGGATTCGGCGGACAACGCCGTCGTCATCGGGCTTGATGGTCGTAAAACCTGTGTGGGTCATTGACTGGGCGAACGTTACCAGCGGCGGAACAGCCCGACCTGACGGGAAGGTCCCGCCCGAGAGAGGCGATTCCGGCAGGGTGAATCGCTTCAACACGTGCAGTGAACGCCGGCGAAGATAGGTCCGCCGGGCGATATCGAAATCCTTGCTTCCGGGGCTGATTCGCTCGGTAAGCCTTGCGAGCACGTCTTTGAACGATCGTCCGGGTCGGTCTTGCAGCAATGCCTTGATTCGCCGGTCATATGCAATGGCCTTGGCGGTGGGGAGGGCTTCTTCGGCATCCGACAGGTCGAGGTTCAGTTCGGCGGCGATTTCGGCGGGCGTAACGGCGGGGCGTGTAGCCACAACGTCGGTGAAGGTTTCGGCGAGGTCTTTGTCCCGTCGCCGAGAGGCTTCGGCGGTGATGTCAACGTGCATTGCAAGAAAGAGGTTTGGGCTGTTCGACAATGCAGCGGCGAATTCCACGTCGTCCAGAATGAGTTTCGGCGGCGCGTCGGCGCTCAGGATCGTACCTGTCTGGGCCGTGTAGAGGTCGGTAAAACCTTCCTTGACATAACGCGGTTGCTGGGGTTCCGGAAGGATGATGTCAAACACGACGGCCTTGGCGCCACAGGTGTTGAGCACCTCGATCAGTTGCGCCAGTCGTCGTCTGGGCCAAGGCCAGCGACCGATTTGTTCCAGCGATTGATCGTCGATGTCTATGTGAACGATGTCGTCGCGCGGCGCGAGGGTCGGAAGGTTGCGGAAGCGGAAATCGAGCGCCCATCGTTCAGCCTGCTCGCCCACGCCTGCAAAGTGTGCTGCAGCGACGATGAGAGTTACCCCCAGGCCTAGAAGTATCCCTCGGACAGCCCTTCCGAGTTTCGGTGAACGGGACGACATGACACGAGTATATTCCGCTGCCAACCGGTTCGTCCAGTCTGCTTTGAAATAGTAGCCGGTAGCCGACCTTCAGCTCTGAGGCTCAGGCCGGCTACCGGCTACTATTAAAACAGACGCGGCGTCCCGATGGTCTCAGGACGCCGCGATATTGCAATTGCGATAGCGCCGTTGCGGGTTACTGTCCGACACCCGTGTCCATACCCCCGACGTGCACACGGGGGATAGGCTTGCAGATTTTTTTGGCCAGCGGACGGGGAATTGAGCGAGTGATCCGTTTTCTGGTTAAACTGCCTCGTCCCCCGCCGCCATAGGTTACTATGAATTTGATTTCTTTCTTGCTGAGACCACCGGTAACATCCCAAACAACGGGCGTAGCCTTTCTTTTGGCTATCTTGATCGACGCCAGAAGTTCGTTATTGGTCCCTTCGCCTCTTTTCAGGTTCCGGTGTTTGCTCCCCTTTTTAACGCTCCATTTCCCTGATGCGCAAGTCATTTCGCTGCCGAAGTCGCCGCTGTGTGTAATCCGAAGTGTGCTTCCTCTCGCCGCAGCGGTGGCGGTCGGCGTGGAGATGCGGAAATTGTTCGGACCGTCGGCCTTTTTAACGATGGCTCGCAACGAACCATACTTCAATCCCAGGGTTGTTTTAGTAACCTTCCCTTCCTTGCGAAATTCGCGGATACCCATTTTTGTAACCCTGTCAATGATTACTTCAGAGTTGTCGGCGAAGGTCAGCACCACTTTCGTGCGAAAACCGGTGCGGATAACGGTCAATTCATCCAGTTTGTCGCCGACCTTCAGGGCCACCCATTTTTTATCGTCCTTACCCGCCAGAAGACGGTGAGCGGAGCCTGAAACCTCTTTGACAGTAACGACCATCGGTTTGACCAGGTCGCCCGCCTGGTCTTTGGGTGCGGTTTTTGTTTGGGGTTTTGGGGCGGGTTTGGGCTTCGCGTCGGTTTTATCCTTTTGCGCAAAACTCGCGCCGGTAAGAACCATCACGACCATACCAATTAGACATGCGCGCAGGTAGATATTCATTACTCCAGACCTCCTTCATGGGCCGAAGCGCCGACTACGTCTCCTGTCTGGCGGAATTCGTCAATCCGCCCCAGAATAGCCAGATACTCCATTCCTGTAACTGTATTATACGTTATACCAGTGCTTAAGAGGCCTCTGTATTGTAATTCTTTTAAACAATATCTTTGGGACGGTCCGGTCAGAAACAGCGTCAACCCGCCCTTGAGACCGCAGGCCTGGTAGGTCATATAAGCGACTCTACCCTTGGTTATGGGTCTGTCTGCCTGAAAATCCCAGTTCCGGGCAATGATTTTCCGCTCCTGCAATGCGGCGACCGTCTCGGCGAATGTTGCCTTGTGCGGTTCGGCCAGGACCAGCATGATCCCTTTAAACGCCTCCGCCTCCGATACCGTTGGCATAGAGGAGATGCCGTCGAGATAGGTCGCAGAATCGACAGCGGCTAATTTTGCGTCCCCGCCCTGGACCTGAGGCCGGTTATTGGTGGCTTGGCATGAAGCCATCATCAGAACTGTTACCGATAGAAAGAAAATAAAAGTTCGGTTCATTTTTGGTAATCCTTAGAAACTGTACGTCAGACCAGTGTACAGGAAGTGGCGCGAGTGGTCGTTTTGGAACGCCGCGCCCGGAAAGAACAGTCCGTAACGGATTGTGAACGACACATCCGATGTTAATCGCCAGTTGACATAGGTATCCCATTCCCATCCGACCCAGCTGGATGAAGCCGCTCCCTCCGTATCGGAAATTGCCCCGCCGCGAGCGTCTTTGGTATAAAAGAACGCCGAGGTTCCGACTTCCATCTTGCGGAACAGTTCAATATCCTCAAGCGGAATCACGCTGCAATCCAATTGGAAAATATGCAGGTTGCTTATTGCCGGAGCGAATGCCAAACCGGTATTACGGTATCCGAAGGCATTGAAGGCCTTGTCTTTTGTTCCGGGCTGATTACCGCCGATTGTCGAGGTGCTGCTGATGCGACGGTCGGAGTCGCCGCTTCCCCAGAGATATTCAAACGCGACGCGGGGTTTTCGCTTTACAGGAAAGAGATACTCCAGCATCAAGTCGATGGCCATAGCGTCGATTTTTTCCTGCGAGTTGACGCCTTCGGGATATGAATATCCCGATTCGAAAACTATCTCCGCTCCGTACCGCAGGTTCGGGAGCGGCTCGATGCTACCCCGGCTTCCCATACCCAAATACCGACTGTCGTAGGAGTACTCCTGATTGTCGATATATCCGCGAACATCGGTATGGTCGTTGGTCCAGAGGTAATAGGCATACGGCTCATGACGGTCGAAGCCGGAATACTTCACCTCGATACCATAGAAGCAGCGGTCCATACGGTTTTTGACGGAGGGGGAATCATCGATGTTGGGTGTGTCGTGGCCTATTGTCTGTCCCAGCAGACCTTCCACCCTCCAATCGCCGACCCTTCCGGTCAGTTTTACCGCATCCAGCGGCATCGCCAGGACCAGGCCTGAACCAATCTCGTAAAAATCGCGACCAACCTGCACCGTGAATCCGGCGGGCGGATCCTGGCCGGTCTGATTGCGGATCAGACGGTCGTAATCGAAGCGGTACCACGCCCGCTCCACGTCGGGTTTGTTGAAATCGTCGCCTGAATTGTTGCGGGGGTTGTCGCCGCTGTTCCAATCGTCGAAACCCATCTTACCGCGGAAATAAAACGTATGCACACCGGCTATGGTATAGTTCGCCCAAAGCCTCAATTCGTATTGTCGGAGTGTCCGCTGTTTCCGGGCGGCGGCGTCCTCGTAATCGAAGAAGGCGAAACTGAACCATCCGACGACGTCCAGACCCATCTGCTTGGCTGCCGCTTGCTGCTTGTCCAACTCGACCCGCAACTGCTCCTCGTACACGCGCCGACCACGCTCGACAGGCACCTGGGCCGATACCGTGCAGACAAGGAGGAACACCACCGCCAGGGACAATAATATACAACTGATACCCAGCCGTTTTCTGTGCATAACGTTCTCGCTATTAAATGATAATGTCAGGAAACGCCGAAACTACTGATATACTGTCGGCGAAAAGCCCAAACTGCAATGAAAAAATCCTCAAGGCTTTTCCCGGGTGTGCGACTAATTTTTCCGGCACTGCATGTCGGCGTAAATCTTGTGCGAGATTTGAACCAATTTTATACCAATTTCGGACCCTCGGTCCCGCGGGGATTGCCGGCGAACCGTCAAAGTATTGGGAATAATGTACATCTGTCCCCTACTTTATGACCTTGCTATTGTTTCGCCACCACTTGGCCCACGCCTTCTTGTCAGGACCAAGATCGTGGCCTGTGATTTTGCGCAGAGAGGCCGCGATGTTTTTTCTGTACATATCGAGCGTGTATACACTCTTCTTCCAGTTACACTTGCCCTTGAAGTCAGCGTCGAAGCATTCGATGAGACCCTCAACGGCAGCCTTGTGCTTGAAGGCTGCCAACACCGTTATCGCCTGATCGGCCGCCACCCCATCGGGATCGGTTTTAATCTCCTTGATAAGATACGGAATTGCCCTGGGGTCTCGCTGGCCCCCCAGCCACCACACGACGTCGCTCCTTTGGAACTCGCTGAGGGACTTCTCGCTCAGAAGCGCGCACAAACGAGGTACGCAGTCTCCCTCTTCAAGGTGTGCCAGCGCGATCATTGCGGCTGCGACTCGCCGCTGTTCGAGGTTCGGGAGTATGCTCTTACCATTTCTGGTAATCTTTCCCTTCGCCGAAACCAACTCCCTGAATGGGCCGATGATACGAGGGTCCGCGATACGTTCGAGCGCCTCGATGACATCAGGATACTCGATCCGTTCAAGCAAAATCGGAACAGCCTCCTTCGCCTTCAGGCTCGCCAAAGCGTTAGCGGAGCGTATGAACTTGTCCGGCAGAAATGTTTCTTCATGGTTCACTTCGGCAGCGCCGATCTTCAGAAAGTGCATCAGCATGGGAATGGCCCTTCGATCACCGGTCCACCCCAGCGCCGTAATCGGGCCGCGACGGCCTTTAGTCCTTTTGGCCATCTCGATCAGGAAGGGGACCGCTTTTCGGCATTCCACGTTGCCTAATGCATAGGTAAGATTTCCGTATTCATCCGCCAGGTACGATATCCTGAAATAGGTTTCCGACGACCAGTTCGTTTTTTTAAGTCCGGTAACGTAGCGACGGTCGGACAGCGACGCGATGACCAACTCGACAATCCAATCCGGCTGTTTCTTTCCGTAGGAATAGAACACATACCCCAGCGCGGAGTGGACGTTCCTGACGGCGTGGTAATCCGTGTCCTTCATGGACTCCAGCAGAAACAGCGCCGCCTTCTCGCTGCCCGACGAGGCGGCGACCGAAGCCAGCAGCAACTTCATCGGCAAATCCTTCTCGGCGATCATGCGTTTGTCGAATTCCTGGCGCACTTGTGCCGGGTCGTACTTTGTCAGTGTGCTCAACAACTTCCGATTTGAAATGTGCAGGCATGTGAAATCCGACTCCATACCCGACATGTTCCCCCCCATGAAGCCAATACGGCTGAGTTTCGGAAAATCGTCGGGGAACGGGAGCGTTGCAGCGCGTTTTCTGGGCTGTCGGTCGGCGGGTTTCGAGGTGCTGGACGACGGCTTCGCGGGCTTGGGGCTGATCGTTTCCCTGATCAGCCGCCGCAGGCGATTCTCGTTCTCCTTGCCGCCGAACGGCGCGACTCCCTTGTTCAGTTCCGCAAATGTCAGTCTTTTTGGTGGCGTGCCCAGAATGAATCCGAAACTGACTTGCGCCGCCCCTTGGTACTCCTTCCGCGGCATGTTCATATCACGTTCGTCGAACTCGAAATGGAACATATAGTACCCGGGCTTATCTATCTTGAACCAGTCGCGAAGGTCGAACGTGAAGGCCTTGAACGACTCTCCCGTTTTCAGCAGACGCCCCGGGTCTTTTGCGACGAAGCGTTCGCTGCGTGAAGGTTTGACCGGCTTGTAGTGATTGTCCCGGGGGTAATATGCGTAGGGTGTTCTCGGATCGAACGGCGCGCGAGCCAGACACAACTTTATCCCCTTGCGAAACGCCGGGCCGCCCTTTCCGGCATCACGGTACAGGAGGGACGGCATTCTTTTCGGTACCCCCCTCCTGTTGCGGATGTGGACCTCGACAGGAAGTGGATCGCCGACATCCAGACGCTTCTGACCAATCTTGCCGTTCTTTTTCCAGCGTGCCGGGCCGATAACTCCCCAATCAATACCCTTGGGCAGACCCTGCCAACATATTCGGCATGGATCAGGGCGAACTTCGGCCACGCCAATTGCCGTAGAAATAACGAGAAACATTACACCAACGAACCAACATCGTCCTGGAGATATTGAGAGCATTGCGATGCCTCCAACCATATGACGCCACTCATTGAGAAAATAGGGAACAGTATCAGACCGGGACGAAGTCCCGGCAACCCTGCTCATTTACCCAAAGGGATTTCCTGTCGATCTCCCCTGGCCTCGTTAATCAGAACAAGATTTCCTTCGTCTTCGGCATGTAATTGTTCGTTGGCGTTAAGCAGTTCAATACCGTACACCATTCCGTCCGGGGCAATATCGACGTTGATTTCATCGCTTATGCGTATTGTCTCGACCTGTTCGGACTTTTCGTGCAGACGCATGTAGGCAATGTTGTAACGCGGGTCGTAAGTCAGTCTCATAACGCAATCTCTCCAATGGTCAGACTTTTACCACCGGCGTAACTTTTCCTGTCTTGACGGATTTTTCCATTGCTTCCAGGATTGCTACGGGGGCGAGGATTCGTTTGTGGTCCAGCGGCTCGACGCCGGTCTTGAACATCCGGCAGAAGGTGCGGATGCCGGTCAGGTAAGAGTCGGAGTCGGAGATTATTTTCCTGGCTACCGGGCCTTTATCCCTGACGGCGGAGATATGAAAACCCGACGACCATCCGCCCAGGCAGTGCATCGTCGCAACCGGGCCCGACCGGAAGAACAGCGTCGCGGTCGCGTCTTTGCCTTTGCTCGCCCTGGCTACGCTGACGGTCGATACGTCCGTGCCGAAGGCTTCGACCAGCATTTCGACCTGGTGGACGCCGTAGAAGAAAATCCCTCCGTAGGTCGAATCCAGGTCGCAAGGCCCGACGGAGGCGACGGCGCGGACGGCTCCGCCGCGCCTGGTATCACGCCGGAAATCCGCGAAGGATTTCTGCATCGGCATCGCGCCGAAGGAAGTTACCGGAACCTTCGCACGCCGGCAGCGCGCGAGGAATTTTTTACCGGCATCGAGGCGATAGCAGAAGGGCTTGTCGATGAACATCGGAAGGCGCGCCTTCAGGAACGGTTCAGCCGCCGGCAGGTGATACTTCGCGTGCCGGTGGTCGATAATCACCGCGTCGATCTCGCCGATCATATCGGTTGGCCGCTTGACGATCTTCGGGATCGCGCCGGCCTTGGCGGCATCGGCGGCGAACTTGTCCGTCTCGCCCCAGATTACAACAATCCGAAAGCCGGGAACCTTCTTACCGATATTCAACGTCTTTGCAATGGCTGCACTGTGCGAATTTTCCGCGCCGACAATTCCAATCCGAATCACGTCTTTCTCCTCATTTTGGTTATTTGCCCGTCTGGGCGTGAACGTCCAACAATTTGTCCAATTCATCTTCGCTGATAGCGCCTTGCTGAAGCGCGATTTGGCGAATGGTCATTCCGGTTTCGTGTGCCTGTTTTGCGATTTCGGCGGCGGCATCGTATCCGATTTTCGGCGCTAACGCCGTCGCCAGCATTAGCGACCGCTCAACCAGTTCGGCGCAGCGGGCTTCGTCCACGTCAAGACCGTCGATACATTTCTGCTTAAAAACCTTCGCGGCATTGGTCAGCAGCGATGCGCTTTCCAGCAGGTTGGCGGCAATTATAGACCAGGCGAGGTGCATCTCAAGGATGCTTCCGACCCCGCCGAAGGCCCCGGCAGCCACGGCGGCGTCCAGGCCTATGACCTGGCAGGCGACCTGGATAACGGCTTCGGGTATGACCGGATTGACCTTTGCCGGCATGATGCTGCTTCCTGGCTGGACGGCGGGGATGAGCAATTCGCCAAGCCCGCACCTCGGACCCGAACCAAGCCAGCGAATATCATTCGCGACTTTCGACAGGACAACTGCCGTCGTTTTCAAAGCTCCCGACGCCCGTACAGCGGCAATCGGAACAGTATGAGCGGCGAAGTGATTGGCTGATTCGCCGAACGGAAGGTGCGTCTTACCGGCCACAATTCGGCAAATTTCGCCGGCGAAACCTTCCGGGGCGTTCAGACCCGTCCCGACGGCAGTTCCCCCCATTGCCAGTTTGCACAACCCGTCAATCGCCCTTCCCAGAACTCTCGTCGCCTCGTCAACTGCGGCTGCATAGCCTGAAAATTCCTGCCCGAGACGAATCGGTACGGCGTCCTGGAGATGCGTCCTGCCGACCTTGACGATCGCGTCAAACTGCTCCGCCTTTTCGGCCAGGGACGACGACAGCGATTTCAATGCCGGGATAAGTTCGTTATGAATCGCCAGCGCCGCCGAGATATGCACCGCTGTCGGGATAACGTCATTGGAAGACTGGCCCATGTTGACGTGGTCGTTTGGATGGACGGGGCTTTTGGAGCCGACTTCGCCGCCGAGAATCTGAATCGCGCGGTTGGCGATTACCTCGTTGGCGTTCATATTGCTCGATGTGCCCGAACCGGTCTGGAAGACATCGACGGGAAAATGCTCGTCGAGTTTCCCCTTGGCTACCTCTTCGGCGGCGGCGATGATGGCGTCGGCGATTTCGCCGTCAAGCCGGCCGGCCTTTTTATGAGCAACGGCGGCTGCGGACTTTATCAGTCCCAGCGCCGCGATGAAACCTTTCGGCATCGCCCGTCCGCTGATGGGGAAATTTTCTATCGCCCGCGCCGTTTGCGCGCCGTACAGCGCGTCGGCGGGAACGAAAACCTCGCCCATCGAATCACGTTCTTTTCGTTGTCCGGTCATTTCTTCGCACCCATCGCCGGAGCCGTCGCCGGAGTCGTCGTCGGGGTCGTCGTCGGGGCCGGAACCGGAGTCGGAATCGGGGTGGCAGGGTCCATCATCTTCAAAAGATGCTTCGCCGAAACCGTTTTGGGGTCATTGGGATATTCGCGAATAAAGTGTTCGAGGGTCGCTCGTGCGCCGGCCTCGTCGTCGAGCGCCTGAAACTCCAGAACGGCCTTGGTGTAATACGCACGTCCCACGGCAGGTCCAGCCGGGAACGACTTGATGTAACGCCGGCAATAATCGTAGGCCTCTTTATAATGTTCGCCTTTCTCGGCGAGATACGCCAGTTCAAGAAGCGCCTCGCCTTCCGCCTGCTCGTCGCCGGAACCCAACTTCAATGCCTTTTTCAGGTCCTTGTCGGCTTGCGACGGTTTCTTGAAAATCAGCGCCTTGCCTCTCGCCAGAATCAGCCTGCCCCGAGTAGCGCCGGCAGGGAGTTTCCTGACCGGCACTTTCAACAGTTTGTCAATGGCCGGAACCGTCTTGATGCGGGTGGAAAGTTTCAGGCGCGACTGTATCGCCTTCCATTGTGCCGCAGAGGTGAAGGGCTTCGCGCCGGAAGCGGCCCAGTAGTCCAACGAATACTCCAGCCTCCGCAGAAGCGTCGAAGCCGGGATTATGCAGCCGGGGATACTATCCAGTAATTCGCCTTTCGGCGTGAAGACCCGCGTCAGCGGCGTTTCGGTAACGCCCGTTCCGGCGAAGCGTTTTCTTCCCTCGGCAGTAGTGATGTCCAGTTTCACCGCAGAGAAAGACGCCAGGAACCGCTTCACCGACACCCGCTTGAGCGAAAGACGCTCGAAGGCCTGGCAGGCGGGCGAACTGTTTTCCATATAGACCACCAGCAGAAGGGAATTATTTTTTCTCGCCTGCTGGACGGCAGACTTGCGTTGACTGTGCCAGTGAACCATCGGTATCACCGGCGCGGTTGTCGGAGCAGTCGCCGTTGTCGGCATTGACGCCGGTTCGGTTGTCCCTGCGCCTGCGGTGAACGGAGGCCGCCACAAAACCAACACAAAGATAACCGCCGACACCCCAGCCAGAAATTTCACCAGATGAATCCGCTTCATTTGATTCGCTCCCATATGACCAACCCGTAAAGACCCCATTATAGTAATCGCCCCGCGAAAAATCTGCAATGGAGTAGTAGTAGTCGGTAGGCTGGGACGGAGCGAAGCGGAGTCCCCCCTTTTTTTTAAAGCGAGCAGGGCATAGGGCGTGAAAATTAAGGTGGGACTCCGCTTCGTTCCAAATAGGGGGTGAATGGAAGAGTGTTCGACACACTTTGGCCGAACACAGAGGTACACATGTGTATGAGACGAAATCTTTGCTTGGGGGAGTTAACCCTTGGGATATGCGCAAAAGAAAACCGGGCAAAGCCTGTTAACTATGGCCTCGCCCGGTCAAATGTTTGGATACAAAGACAGCTTACTTTCGCCTGCGACGAATCAACGCCAATCCGCCCAGCACCAGTAGCGACAGTGTGGCCGGCTCGGGAACAGGTTGGATAGTAATGTTATCCAGCAGTACTTGAGAACCTGCCTCGCCATTGAGTTGGAACTCAAATATGGCTTCCCCAAGATCAAGAATAGTCGGGTCCAAGACGTAGAGAGTGAATGTCGATAGGTCTCCAGCAAGTTCATCGGGTGCCGTGATCTCCCCGAGAACGATTGAGTCTAAAGATATCTCAAGAGTCCCTGATGTTGTCGTAAATTCATACTCGAAAATCAAATAAAAGGGCTGCGAAGGGGTTTCGAGTACTTGCGAGATCATCACTGGTGAGGCTGACGTTAGTTCTGCCACATAGTTATCTGGATCGCTGTGGTAAGCCACAGTTTGAGCCAAACCAGTACCATAAGCATTCCAACCCGTTGCCAAAACTTGTCCAAAATCCGGGTTCACGATTTCGACTATCTTGACGAAAAGAGGTCTTACCGCATTAGCGGATATAACCTCGGCCCAAGTACCGTACTTATATTTAATCTCAAACTTGTTATAAGATGTTCTGTAGCTAACTGTAATGAAGTTTCCTTCGACTTCCGGATCGTATGATCCTAAGTCATTGTCAGAATCGGCAATTGTGATGGTCTTGTTATCAGTGTCGATACTATAAATTGTCACACCATGATCGATGTCGGTCCCGATTATTCCGATTCCAACAGCGCTGCCTTCTGACAATCTCTTTGATATCCAAGTCTCTGCGGTTCCAATCCTGTCTAGAACTCCGGCTGACATCCAGCACGCAGGCCCTTTTGCACCATGACTATATTGATATCCTGCGTCCTTTAGCGCCCATCGTACATCCCCTTCATTCGCAAACGTCAGTGTTTCAGAATCGTGACGGATCCCTGCATTAAAAGCCCAGTCTTGGTAGTGATCATCTCCGCCATAGTTCCGAATCATATTATTAGCGACCGCCATCCAGCAGCTGTCGTCAGATGATGAACTTGGATGTGCCCATTCTGGCTGCTCCGATTCAGCATATTCCTCACCTGGCGTGTACTTTCCATCAACGTTCTCATCATTATAGTGGTTTGTACCCCAAGAACCCGCATGAAGTTCGGTAGGCAAATGTTTTTTATCTGTGTCGAACCACTCTCCAAAAGCACTAATTACACGGGGTGGCGGCGGGGCGACTTCGATGATTCCCATTAACATATCGTTATAATTCGTATTGTGAATGGAGTTGAAGCCCCATTTTCCTGGAACGACAGGATGATGTGGTCCAATCAAGTACATGTGTTCACCATTGTCCCAGCGTGTGTCGGGATTCCAGTAGGTCGCCGGTGTACCGTCAGCCCATCCCCAAGAATTTAGATTTGTTTTGTCACCAGCATTCCACTTAAGACCGATCCAAGCACCATTATGGTTGTCGGCTGTATTATTACGGCAGTATGCGTCTCTGATATATTCCGTCAACCAAGCGTTCTCTCCGGAATCATTGATTGTGGCAAGATGCCCCCCAGCCGCCACAGCCTCTGCTTCGCACTCTGCCCAAGTACCATGGTTCGAGGTTAGTGCATACTGGTGACCATTATAACCTGTAAATAGATCGTCTCCTACGGCGGGAAGGGCCAACCAAGTCAGTAACGTAACACACGCTCCTACAATAACTGTAGTCTTCATCTCTAATAATCTCCTTTTCAAAAAGCGAACACACAGAAATCACAAACAGCGGGAACTTGACCAATGATGGCCTGAAGCAAATGTGAGTGAGCAAGAGCACTGCACAATCTCTCTTTACAGATTCAGCCTACTCCGCCGCTCCCAAAAACGGGCTGAAGTATTATGAATCATACAACAAATCCCGGATTTGTCAAGTCTTTTCCTTGACGCGAGATACGCGATTGTCCACAAAGACCCGTTTCAAAGTTCCGATGTTCTCGGTGTTCACTTCAATCACATCGCTTGGCTCACGGCCGAACGGGTCGAAGTCGGCGACCTTGAATGCCCGGCAAAGGGCATCCACCCAAAGATGAATGATGGACGCCCCTTGCGCAGACCTCAATTGAACAGGGGGTTATGTAACACGCGATCCCTCTATTTTCACAGGAATGCACGTGATACGGTCGCCATCCTGCAAGACATACTCCCTGGAAACGGGTTGGCGATTGACGCGGGAAACACGGAAATATGGGAGACTTTTTCAACAACCCCAGCGTCCCCATATTAAAAATATCCTTCGTAGGATACTTTGGGCCTGGCGGAGATGAATTGTTCGAGTTGCCTTACAGCGAAGATTAAGGCGAAGACGCCCAAGGCCGCGGCAGCACCGGCGAGGTCCCAAGCGACGTCGGAAAGTTGTGGGCTGCGAGTGGAGAGAAATTTCTGTGCCAGTTCACCCATCGCCGCGGCTGTCGCGCCGACGGCGGTGCAGAATATCGCCCGCCGCCATGAACGGCAGCGGGTTTGCCATAATAACACAGCCGTCAGGCCAAACGCGCCGAGCAGGTGCATTACCCCGTCGCTGCACTCTTTCAGCAACGGGCGCACCCATGCCGACCGACCGACCCGGCTCTCAAGACCAAGCACCACCATCACGGCCAGGAAGGCGACCATGACGGTCCACCCGTGGTACCGGCGAACGGGATGGGCGAAAATGTGCGGCATAAGCCCCCATGTAACAGCCGCGACGACGATGACAACCGGAGCCGCCAATCCGCCGCCGGCCAACAGTCCACAGCCAGCCAAAACGACAACGACCGACCAGATCGCGCCCCTGGCCTGATCCCCCGACGAAGCGCCGCGCGAAACGTACAGGCTCCAGATCAAGGCTGACAACATCCCACAAACAACCGCCGAAAACCCGACCCAACCGGCAGAAACCACCAGAAGACCCGTTCCGGACATGCCGGCAGAAGGTAAAACATCCCCCAGCCCGCCGGTTCCGAATAAGGTCGCTTCGGAAATCCATTTACCCGCTGCCGGGTCAAGCCGGCTCATGGCCACGATACCACTGATGCCAAGCACCGTTCCGATCAGCAGCAGTTTGAGACGATGGTTCCGTAAAAACACGCCCGACAGCAGCAAGGCTCCGCCGACGGCGCATGTCGCGAAAATCGCAGCGCCGGCGGCCCGGTGGTGCGAAACAATCAGCAGCGTCGCCAGCAGCGCCGCCGAGGTAACTCGCATCACCAATTCAACCCTGTTTTCCTTGCCCGGTCTTCGACCCTGAGGCTCAGACCCGAAGGGCAAGGCGCATGGCGTCAGCAATATGCCAACCCCCGCCAAGCCGGCCAAAGCCACCGCCTCAACAGCGGGGCCTGGCGATTGGCTGGATATTTTCAATATCGCGCCGACAGCCACTATCAATCCGACCGACGTCAACAGCCATCGCATTCGATGCACTCGCGACAGGACGTCCTGGGCGAGCAGCACCAACAGACCCAGCGTCATCATCCGTATCATCAGCCCGCTGTCGTTTTCGGCAAGGAGGTTAACCTTCCCGCTTTCGGAATCGAACCGGCCTGCGGCGAGAATGTGCATCAACAGGATAATTACCGGAACAGCCAGGAACGGTTGAAGAACGTGCCCGGGGATAGCGGTCCGGCCCTCGGTTCCGCGCCAATACAACCAGCATACCCACAGCCCCATCCCGCAGAGGATAAGCGCTATCCACCCACCGGCAGAGGCGTCCATCACGCCCGCACCGGCGGCGACCGTCAGCGCGATCATCCCAGCCAGGACGACATGCCACAACCCCTCGGAAGTATGGCTACTGACAGAAGATAACGACAACGCGAAATTCTCCTTACATCCAGGACGATGATTTTGGTACGCTTATATAAGGTGTAGCCCACCTTAATCCTACAGCAAGATACTTATCGTCCACAGGCGGTGGCGAGTGAAATGACAAAACATCGGTCTTTTCTATTATGTTGTCTTATGGCAACGGGCGTTCTTGCGCCGGCGACTGCAAAGGCGCTTAGGCCGGAGGAAGTCCTGGTTGTAACCAACGCCAACGCCAGAGGTTCGGAAAAACTGGGCAAATACTACTGCCTGGCCCGCAACATTCTCCCGAAACGAATGGTCGCCCTGAAGACCACCGCCGGGGCGATCGCCTCACGCAGGGAATACAACGACAACATCCGCGACCCGCTGCGAGAGTTCCTCACACGAAACAAACTCAAGGGACAGATAAAGTGCATCGTGCTGATGTGGGGCGTACCGGTCCGCGTCCTCGGAACAAAAATGACCAAAGAGCAACAAGAACTCATCTCCACATATAAATCCGTCCGAACGCGGCTCCACGGACGACTGGCGGTCAACGCCGAATTAATCAAGACCATCGGAAGGGATTTCCCGGTTCAGCGAACAAAAACGCTTCGCCCGGTCGGGGCCTTGTTCGCGCCGCGTGCAGCCGAGAGACTCGACAACCCGCCGGCCTTTGCGAAACTCAAGCGAACCTTCGATAGCGAATTAAAGAAAAAACATACCGAGGTCAAAAAACTGACCGACAGAAAAAAACGCCGCATCGCCCTGCGACAGATCGCATCGCTTCAACTGGACACATACGGTGCAAGTCGCTGGTTGAAAAAAACGCCGGATGAATCAATCGTCAGCGGTACGGAGAAGGACCAGATAAAGCGGGAGAAGACGGCGGACAATGCCGAACTGGCCCGCTTGAAGGCCTCGGACGAAACTCCCAAAACAGCCCGCAGGATTACCGAATTGCTGGTTCGGACTCGCGGAATCAGCAACGCATACTCACACTGCGACAAGAGAATCAAGGCCGTTAACACCGATGTCGAAGACGCCTCGGTCGATAGCGAACTGGCGCTGCTTTGGGAACAGGGAAATCATTCGCTTCGCAACTGGAGGCCCAATCCGATGAACTGGCGAGTGGCGAATGCGACCAAACGCCCGCGCAACACGCCGGCCGAGATAATCATGACCGCGCGTATCGACGGGCCTTCCGCCGCCGACGCGCTCCGCATAATCAAAGATTCAATCGAGACCGAAAAGGTCGGCTTGAAGGGGAAGTTTTACATCGACGCCGGCGGGAAATATCCGCCCTACGACAAACACCTGAAGATTCTGGCAAAGATCGTCAAAAAGCACACAAAAATCCCCGTCGTGCTGGACACGAAGAAGGCGTTATTCGCTCGCGGCAAGTGTCCCGACGCGGCCTTGTACGTCGGATGGTACAGCCTGCGGAAATACATACCGGCGTTCAAGTGGTCTCGCGGCGCGGTCGCCTGGCACATTGCCAGTTTCGAGGCCCATCATTTACGCACGCCGACAGTCAACGAATGGTGCGTCAAGATGCTCCAGAACGGCGTCGCCGCAACGGTCGGAGCCGTCAACGAACCGTACCTCCACGCCTTCCCCCTGCCGGAGGATTTCTTCAGCCTGCTGCTGACCGGAAACTTCACACTGGCGGAATGCTACTGGCGAACGATCCCGTCGGTGAGTTGGCGGATTACATTCATCGCCGACCCGCTGTATAATCCATTCAAGTTGCATCCGCAATTTTCAATGTACGCCCTGCCGGCGGCACTCACAGGACGAGCCGTAAAATCGAAAACCAAATAATCATCTGTCAGGCCGAAAAGGAATGATATGGGCAAGACATCCGCATACAAAGACTTTACAAGGCGATTGACCCTTCTTGTAAGCAAGCACCCCGATTTGATCACCACTACGTTAAGCAACATCTTCACGATGCGCCTTATTGGAAATAAAACACACGGCGATCTTGCTGAAATTGCCATTGCAGAGTTTATCAATCAGTATATGTATGATTTCCGGTCGATACACGTCGGTAAGGACCTATATCGAGCCAAATCACACGAAGAGGATATAAAGATCGTCAACGAAATCACAGAAGCCGAATTTCCTGTGAGCCTCAAGGCTTATGGTGACGGCCCACTTCAGTTGTCAACGGACAAAAACTTTCGCATGTTTCCCCGCTTGGAGCAAGAGAAGGGAGTTGTTCAAAATCGAAAAAAGATACAAAGGATTTTCGCGGATCCGGCCTTTACCGATTTCGGCGAGATTAATGTACTGCCACTGATATACGACGAGAAAAAACTACGTTGTAACATTTTCGTTTTTGATTATGATCGCGCAAAGCGTCGCACCGTTCGTATCGCACGAGAAGAGGCGGGAAGAGGGAGAAAACATCCTGTTTACCGTTTTTACGACAGTGACGGCGATTACATATGCGAAGTCCGATACGGTGATGCTGCTGCAAACGCGCTCCAGCGTGGACTGTGGACACACACAAAGAACGGGCTGAAGTACTTCGACAGTATCACGAATGGGTGGATTGACTATTCGCACAATCTTGTTCTGGTTAAACTGTTTTCTCATGCACTGGTTTCTTCGCAAGCCGGGCACTCGTCCGCGCTTGAAAAGATCAAGGAAGACATCGCTCTTCTGAAACAACGGTCTGGTTTGAAGCAATAATGGAAACGATCTCGTTATTCAGCGACGTTGTTGTCGATGCTCCTCGTACGGAGGGCATCAAATATACGGGGTCCAAGCTGAAACTCCTTCCCCATATACTCCGATTAGCAAGGCAAGTTGATGCCAAGACTGTATTGGACGGTTTCTCCGGCAGCACGAGGGTCTCGCAAGCATTCGCCAAAAGTGGATATCGAGTTCTGTGTAATGACATATCCGTTTGGTCTAACGTCTTCGGTACTTGCTACCTTCTCAACGACAAGGGACGCGGAGCATATCAGGGTCTGATCGATCACCTGAATTCATTGCCGCCCATTGACGGATGGTTCACGGAGAACTACGGTGGCTGGCCCAATGGGGGCTGCGCGGTTCAAGCGGATGGACTTAAGAAACCCTGGCAAATTCACAACACGAGAAAACTCGACGCCATAAGACAGGAAATCGAGAACCTCGCCCTCCCGACCGTGGAAAGGGCCGTTGCCTTGACCAGCCTGATCCTCGCTCTTGACAAGGTGGACAGCACCCTTGGGCACTTCGTATCTTACCTCAAGGATTGGTCGCCAAGATCGTCAAACGATCTCGTTCTCAAGACACCGAGTGTCTTTGTTACCGAGGAAGAGCACCAGGTCTTTCGGCGAGATATTTTCGATCTTGTACCTGACACGCCTGTGGACCTGGCGTATTTTGACCCGCCTTACGGTTCAAATAATGAGAAGATGCCTCCCTCACGAGTAAGGTATGCTTCATATTACCACCTGTGGACCACAATATGCCTTTATGACAACCCTGAATTATTCGGTAAGGCCAAACGAAGAAAAGACACTTCAGATAGGGTGGCAACCTCTGTATTTGAAGAATTCCGGCGGAATGATAATGGACGGTTTGTCGTCGTGGAAGCCATTGAACGACTGATTCGTTCCGCAAAGGCCCGCTGGATTATACTTTCATACAGTTCAGGAGGGAGAGCCACCGCAGATGAATTGAACCAGGTGCTGACAGACAGCGGCAAACTCCTGGAAGTCGTGGAAGTTGACTACAAAAAGAATGTAATGGCCGGAATGAAATGGACAAATGAGTGGATTTGTGAGGCTGATGAACCCAATCGCGAGTTCCTCTTCCTTATCGAGAAACGATGAAAAAATCGAAGGAAAATCAAATTGAGTTATTTGTACCGGGGCGAGTATGCCTGCTTGGCGAGCACGCCGACTGGGCGGGTCAGTATGGCCGACACGTCGGATACTGCCTGGTCATCGGGACCGACCAGGGTATCGGCGCTACAGCGTTACCGGCGGACGAACTGATCGTCGAGACCCCTCTGCCTACACCGGACGGACGACCCTCCGGACGGCATCGCCGTATCCGATGCCGGCTGGAACCGGCGGACCTCCTGTCCGCTGCCACCGACAGCAGCGAGTTCTTCCGCCACTGCGCGGGCGTCGCACACGAGGTAATCAAACACTACAACGTCGGCGGAATCGAACTGAACATCCATAAAATGGACCTTCCGCTGAAAAAAGGCGTTTCCTCGTCGGCGGCTGTCTGCATCACCGTAGCCAAGGCGTTCGACGCCGTCTATGGTCTGAACCTCTTCCCGCACGAACTGATGGACCTCGCCTATCGAGGCGAACGACTGACCGGAAGCCAGTGCGGAAGGATGGACCAGGCGTGCATCTTCGGAAAGACGCCGGTGCTGCTGAGTTTCACCGGCCCGGACGACGTGCGTATCGAACCGATCTTCCCGGAAGGGCTGATCGAGATGTTCATCGTCGATCTTTCCGGTGAAAAGGACACCGTTAAGATTCTGGCCGACCTCCAGGGCGCTTACGCCGACAACGCCGACCTCCGCGACGCTCTTGGGGCAGACAACGAAACAGTCGTCCGTCGGGGGTGCGGTGCGATGGCCCGCGGCGATGCCGCCCAACTCGGCGAAATAATGACGGCAGCCCAGAAAAACTTCGACGCGAAAGTCGCACCGTCCTGCCCGGAACAACTCGCCGGCCCGCTACTTCACAAAGTCCTGTCATCCGAAAACATCGCCGAGCACATCTACGGCGGAAAAGGCGTCGGAAGCCAGGGCGACGGGACCGCCCAATTGGTGGCACGCTCGCCGCAAGACCGCGATGAGGCAATGAAAAAAATCACAACAGAATTCCCCGAGATGCGATGCTTCCCTTTGACAATTCGTCCACATTTGCCGCTTTCGCCCGTATAAGTCATAGGTTATAATACCCAAGACAAGAGAAGTAAGGCAATGCCGATAAAGGTCAGGGATACTATCAGGATGATTGAAAAAGACGGCTGGTACCTTGTCCCCGCTAGAGGCGGGCATAGGCAATACAAACATCCGACCAAGCGAGGCAGGGTTACTATCCCCGGCAAAGCCGGTAAAGATGTACCTCCCGGAACGTTGAACAGCATACTGAAACAGGCTGGTCTGAAATGATCGTCATATTATAAAAAACGGCGAGATAAACCATGGAACATGAACATAAATATCTGGAGTACCTGGTGGTGATCGAGCGTGCCGACGACGGTAGTTACAGCGCTTACGTGCCCGACCTGCCGGGATGTGTTGCCTGTGGACAGGATACGCCCGAACAGGCCAAGGAATTAATCCGCGAAGCAATCGATATCCATATTCAGGGTATGATCGAAGATGGCGATCCGGTTCCCGAACCGGTCTCGAAGGCCGAATATGTCAGCGCCTCAGCGTAAAGACGATCCGGCGGCAACTATTCCATCACGTCAACACAACAGGCCTGACCCTTCTTCTACGGAGTTTGAATCGTGAATTTACGTAACCCCTTCACCCCGCCGGGCAAGTGGTACAAGGCCAATTTCCACACTCACACGACGACCTCTGACAGGCTGTAAAGCCGCGTCGTCGTCGATCACACCGGAAAGAAGGCCTGGACCAACCCCATTGTCCTGTGAGGATTAAATGCAAAAACATCGTCGTAACGGTAGAATGTTTTAACCTAGTTGGTATGAACGGAATCAAGATGTCCCCAAATAAGGTCAATCAAATCGACAAACTTGCCTCCATAATCGTTGACTGTCGCGACGGCGGGGATGAATTGCTTTCGCGCGAGTGGCTTATCACCAACAAACTCGGTGCGTATTGTTCTTCGACGATTTCAGGCTGCAATACCCGGCGGTATCACGGGTTGCTTGTGGCGGCGACAATTCCTCCGCTCGGAAAGGTCGTCGCGCTGAACTACCTGATGGACGAGTTGGTCCTTTCGGACGATTCCGGCAGCGAGAAGGTTTTCGACCTGGCGGCGTTCGAGTTTGACGCGGAGTTCTCGCCGGACGGGCGGGCGAACCTTCTCGAATTCCGCAACGACCTTGCCGCGACGTTCCTTTATCGATGCGGGAAGACCGAGATACTCAAGGAAATCATCCTCGCCGAATCCGTCAACGCGGTGGCCGTTCGCTATACGCTTGTCGCAGGCTCCGGTGGGACGCTGCGTCTCAAGCCGTTCGTTTCGCTGCGGGATTTCCACGCTCTTCGCTGTGCCGAGGAGTCGCCGCAACTGACCTACCTTCACTATCACGACGGTATCGGCATCGAAGACTGCATGAGCAATGCCGGCGCGTTGCATGTTTCCGTCAGCAGTTCCGCCGGTCCGGTCGGGGCGATACCCGGACAATTCCATCCCGATCCGCAGTGGTGGTATCGTTTTCGTTACCGCTATGATATTGCTCGCAGGCAGGAAGGATACGAAGACCTTTACACGCCCGGATGGTTCCAGGCCGGTCTGGCCGAAGGCGGCGCGGTGCAGTTCACCGCCTCGCTTCCCGAATCGGTGAAAATTGATTTTGACGCCGCCGTTGAGCGGAAGCGTCGAAGGATTGAGCGGCTCGTCGAGTCCGTCGGAGATAACGCCGACGAGGCATCGCGTCGTCTCGCTGCGGCCGGCGACGTCTTTATAGTTTCGCGGTCGCACGGCCGGCCCGCCCGAACCGACAGCACCATCATCGCCGGTTATCCCTGGTTCGCAGACTGGGGAAGAGACGCCATGATTTCCATTCCCGGCCTGATGCTGGAGACAAGGCAATACGAATCCGCCCTCGGCGTGCTGCGGACTTTCGCCGAGGCCGTGAACGAAGGGATGGTCCCCAACTGCTTCGACGATTACGGCGGCGGGTCTCACTACAACAGTATCGACGCGTCGTTGTGGTTTATTATTGCCGCCGACCGCTACGTCCGCACCACCGGCGACGAGGCCTCATGGCAAAGTACACTCGCCGAACCGGTCGAAGAAATCCTGCTGGCCTACCGCGACGGAACCCGCTTCGGTATCGGCGCTGAAACCGACGGACTACTGAGCGGCGGGGACGCCCAAACGCAACTTACCTGGATGGACGCGAAAGTCGATGACCGCGCCGTTACGCCGCGATGGGGAAAGTGTGTCGAGATTAACGCCCTCTGGCATGAAGCATTGCGAATAGCATCGGAACGATCCGGGCACCATGATCGCGTGCTTCTCTTCTCGGCGCTCGCCGATCGCGTAGCCGAGGCCTTCGAGCAGACATTCTGGAACGAACGGTCAGGCTGCCTCTACGATTGCGTCAACGACGACGGTAAAGACGCCTCGGTCCGCCCGAATCAGATATTCGCCGTCTCCGGACGCCACTGCCTCCTTCCGCCCGAAAAACAACGGTCGATTGTCCAGGTCGTCCGGGCTGAACTTCTGACGCCGTTCGGCCTGCGAACACTTTCACCGAACGATCCGAATTACAGGGGTCGATATGACGCCGACGATGCAGCGTACCATCAGGGAACGGTCTGGCCTTGGCTGATGGGACCGTTCATCGAGGCGTACCTGAAGGTCAATAATTTCTCACCGGTTTCGCTGGACCAGGCCCGGAATTGGATGGCGGCGTTCGACGGACATTTTTCCCGGGCCGGTATCGGGTTCGTCTCCGAAGTCTTCGACGGCGACCCGCCTTACGAACCGGGCGGGTGCATCGCGCAGGCGTGGTCGATAGCCGAACTCCTGCGAGTGAAACAACTGATCGCCCGCTGCCGCATCGACAACCGATAAACGGATTTTCTACCACGACTTGTCGTTTAGCGACGTTTCTTCCATAATATAAACCGTGAAACAATTGCGCGTTATCCTGACGTTGATTCTTTTCGCCACCGGCGGCGCTTCGGCGGAGATAACCGCTTCGCTGGAGGTCTCAACGCAACAGGACGCCTCCGATAAAGCATATCGACGGGCGGAACTGACGATTAACAACTCGGCCGACGCTGCCGTTGAATCCGTCCTGCTCAAACCTGCCGGCGTCGGACTGACGGTTCGATACAAACTGACCGTCCCGCCGGGATCGACCGGTAAGCAGACCGTCGCGCTGCCGGCTGTCTCGCCCGTACAGGAATACGCCCTGACCGCGCTGGACGCATCCGGCGAGACCATCGAGAAGGTTTCGGTTCCGATAACCTGGCCTGCGGAACTGGTTTCGGCCGACGCCTTCATCGACGACGCATTCGGAAAATGGATCGACGAACCCGCTCGCCCGCCTGCGAAAACCCGCCGGAATTACCTGCTTGTCCTGGCGATGTTCGTAACGGCAGCGGCTGCGACGCTGTTTATCCGCAGACCGCTGCTTCGGGTCGGCGCTGTGGTAGTCCTGGTCGGTGGGGCAGCGGCGTTGTTACTGTTCGTCTATTTACCACGCGGGCCTGAGGATGTGCGGGTTCGTCGTTATGAGTTATTTCTGCACGACGGTATCGGCGGACTTGAATCCGACTCGTTCACGGTGTGCTCTTCCATGCGGACGAGACAGTGTTCCTACGTTACCCGTCCCCAGGCGCCTCATCCGGTCTGGCTCGACCGCAAAGACGCCGCGAATGACGATGTCGTGGTGGAACCTGCTGACGGTACGATCCATCTGACGCTCCGTCCGGGATGGGTACGCGTTATCCGACCCGCCTGGCGAACAGGTCCAGAGGTGGAATTGCCCCCGCGACGTGGAAGCGCGCGGCGGACCGACGACGGCTTTACAATCGAGGCCGATTTTATTCACCAGGATTCATTGCTGATTCGCGGCGGTTCGGTCTGGGTTATCGACCCGGTTTCCGAGGGGCCGAAAGTTTCAGTTCGCAGCGACAAGGCACAATCTTACGGGGCGTTTATGAGCAGCGAGGGCGGGAAGTTACTCGACCGTAACACCCGCCGATTACTGGATTACTGGCGAAAGAAGCACCGGAAGGCAAAAGAATTCTACCTCATCGAATCGCACAGCGACGACGACAGCGTTCGCATGGAAGTTCTGCTGCTACCTTTGCGATAGTGCCCCGGTAGGGCATGCGGCGGCGCACTGCAAGGCGGTGGTCTTGAGACCTTCGGCTATGGAGCGGTCGAACGGTACAGTTACACGCACGTCAAATCCCCGCCCGATAAACGTCAGGCCCAGTTCCTCGCGGGCGTCTTCGGCGATTCGGACGCACAGGCCACAGGCGATGCACTTTCCCGGTTCGTAGATTACGTCGGGATGCTCGCGGTTTTGCACAAACGACCTCCGCTCGCCTTTATATCGCCTGGCCTTTGCGCCGTAGAGTTCGGCATAATAGCGGAGTTTGCAGGCGTCGGCCTTTCGGCAGTCGCAATGCATACAGCGGCGCGCTTCGTCGCGGGCCTGGTCTTCGGTCAGGCCGTCGTCGGACGGTTCGATTCGTCCGCCTCGATTCGTGCCGGCGAGGAATTGCTCGATTTCGCCTTCTTGCAATCGTCCGATGTGGACTGAAAACCGGCGGCGATTGTCCGGCCCTGAAGGTTGGACGACCAGGCCGGCAGCGGCTGCATATTGCATCAGGGCGCGGATTGAAACCGGCGAATCGAATTGTTTCCGTCGGCAGGCGCGCTCGCACGGAGCGGGGCAATCGTCGCAGGGGATTTCCGAAGCGCCGTCAGCGTCGCCGGTTTGGCCGGCTGCTATCTGCCGGAGCACAAGTGGGATGTTCAAGCCGGCGGGGCAAGCGCTTTGGCAGGTCGCTACGCAGTCGCCGAGATGGTCGCTCAGCAGCAGTTCCAGCGCGTCTGTCCGTGCTGTGCGGATTTCGTCGGTATCGGTTTGGACCTTCATACCATCCCGAGCCAGAGTCGCGCAGGCCGGAACCAGGCCGGCGAGACCCTCAACCTTCACCACGCAGAGCATGCACGAAGCGTTCGCCCGGACGCCTTCGAGGAAGCACATCGTGGGAATCTCGATTCGGAGTTTTTTGGCGGCATCGAGGATCGTCTCGCCGTCGGCGACTTCCACCTTGCGATTGTCTATCATCAGATGCGGCATATTCATTCAACCTTTATCGCATCGGCTGGGCATACTCTCATGCACGTTCCGCAGCGGATGCACTTTTCGACGTCGATTTCGTGTTTCTCATGCGGCTTCATTTCGATGGCGTCGGCGGGGCAATGCTGGGCGCAGAGCGTACAGCCGATGCAATCGTCGGTAATCACGTACTTTATCAGGTCTTTGCATACTCCGGCGGGGCACACCCCGGCCAGGTGCGCTTCGTACTCGTCGCGGAAGTATCGCAGCGTCGAGATGACCGGATTGGGCGCGCTCTTGCCGAGTCCGCAGAGGCTGGATTTACCGACCGCGCCGGCAAGGTGCTCCAGTCTCTCCAGGTCGTCGCCGCGACCTTCGCCTGAGCAGATGCGGTTGAGTATGTCGAGCATTTGGCGTGTTCCGATTCGGCAGAAGGTGCACTTTCCGCATGACTGGTCCTGCGTGAACGCCAGGAAGTAGCGTGCGATATCGACCATGCAATCGGTCTCGTCCAGCACGACCAGTCCGCCCGACCCCATAAACGCCCCGACGCCGACGAGCGATTCGTAATCGATCGGCGTGTCGGCCAATGACGCCGGGATGCATCCGCCCGATGGTCCGCCGATCTGAACGGCTTTGAATGCTTTGGAGTCGATGATCCCGCCTCCGATTTGTTCGACTATTTCGTGGATGGTAATCCCCATCGGCACCTCGACGAGTCCGCCTCGAACGACCCTTCCGGCCAGGGCGAAGACCTTTGTGCCCTTGCTCAGGTCCGTCCCCGTATCCGAGAAGGCCCCGGCTCCGTTGCGGATAATCCAGGGGACCATCGAGAATGTTTCAGTGTTGTTGACGAGGGTGGGTTTTCCGTTCAGCCCGCTTTGGGCAGGGTACGGCGGGCGCGGGCGAGGCATCCCCCGCCGACCTTCGATGGACGCGATAAGGGCGGTCTCTTCGCCGCAGACGAAAGCGCCGGCCCCCGGGACAATCCGCAAACGCAGTTTTGGGCCAAGCAAATTCCGCTGCCGGCACTGCTCGATTGCGTCTGTCATCCGTTTTATCGCCAGGGGATATTCGGCGCGGATATAGAAAATTCCCTCGTCGGCCCCGACGGCGTAAGCGGCGATTACCACCCCCTCGATTATCCGATAAGGTTGACTTTCCAGCAGCAGGCGGTCCATGAACGCGCCGGGGTCGCCCTCGTCGCCGTTGCAGATGATGTATTTCTTTTCGCCATGCGCCTGACGGACGTGCAGCCATTTCAGACCCGTTACAAATCCCGCTCCGCCCCTTCCTCGAAGACCGCTGCGCGTAATCTCGTCGATGACCTGTTCGGGCGATAATTCGTCGGTGCATTTCCGCAATGCCTCGAACCCGCCGCCGGAGATGTATTCGTCCAGGTCAGCCGGGTCGGCGCTTCCGGCCTGCTCGGTGGCGATCCGCTTCTGCGGGCCTGTGAACTCGGAAATAATCGCCTCGCGGACGTCCGTCGAATATCGCGTAACAGGCTCCCAGGCGTCGTCGGTGAGAATGTTTTCGAGGATGTGCGACGCAGACGTTTTGATTTTCCGCATGATTCCCCCGGGCCTGAAGTGTCGCAGGACGATTGCCTCGGCGTCTTCGGGTTTTACGCCCGCGTACAACGACGGCGGCAGGCCCGGAAGGACAACCTCCACCAGCGGCGTTATGTAACTCATGCCCGTGCATCCGACCCGCTTGACAGAGGCTCGCGCGCCGGAGCGTGCCACAGCCTCGCACAACGCCTCATACACCGCGCCGCATCCCCGCGCGATGCAGCACGTATCGAGACTGATGCGAATCTCCCCGACTTCCGCGCCGGGTTCGACGGGGCGGGCCTTGCGATGAACCCGACGGGACTGAAGGTTCAGAAAATCCCGCACCGCATCGGCGGCGGTGTCGCCGGAAAGGTGGCCGTAGGTTACGTCGCCGATCTGCACCACCGGAGCGAGCGAGCAGCAGCCAAGGCAGGCGACCTTCTCGACGGTGAACACTCCCGCCGCGTCGGTGTCGTCGTCGGGCGGGATGTCCAGATGGCGGCAGAATCCGTCGTGAACCGCGCCGGCGCCCTGGACGTGGCAGGCGGTTCCCACGCAGACGCGGATTGTGTGCTCACCGGCAGGACGATGGCGAAACTGCGTATAAAACGTTGCGACGCCCTCAATCCGCGCCGGCGTAATCTCGCTAATCTCGCAGACCCGCTCCAGGACCTCGCGCGGCAGGTAACGATAATGCTCCTGAATCGCCTGGAGGATCGGTATCACCGCGTCGGGATTTTGCCCGATTCGCTCGATAAGACCGTCCACAAATGTCAAATCCGCCTGATTCATCGTTTCGCGCCGCTTATACAAAACAGATGCTTTTCACCTCGTATGTAAATCCGCCCGTCCATAAAGGCCGGGGTCGCATAAACTTTTTCGCCCAGTTCGCTCCGGGCGATTTCCTTATATTTCCGGTCCGCCTCGATGATGATTGTTACGCCGTCGATGCTGATAAGATAAACCCGCTCGCCGACAATAGAGGGCGAGGCGTTGATTTCCATATCCAGTTCCCTGTCCCAGACCATGTTACCGGCTTGGATGTCGTAGCAGGTCAGCGTTCCGTAGGTCTCCATCAGCCAGAGGAGTTTTCCGTCGCTGACGGGTGAGCAGATGTCCGGCAGGCCGTCGATGGCCGTCCATGCGATGTGGGTTTTTGTAACGTCGCCACTGCCGTCGGGCCTGATTGCGGCGACGACCGCGTTGGTGTTAACGGCGAAGACCATTCCACCGGCGTAGATCGGGCAGGGCGCTACGTCGCCGTCGAGGCACTTCGCACGCCACAGTTCAGACCCGTCGGCGGGGCTGTAGGAAATCACCCACGGGTTGCCGCAGGTGATTACCTGTTCGCGTCCGCCGGCGTTGATAACAATCGGCGAAGACCACGAATCGGGAACAGGCCGCTCTTTCGACCAGACATCATCACCGGTCAGTGCGTCCAGCGCGAGGAGTTCCGATTTGCCTTCTCCTTCCCGACCCTGGTCGAATTTCACCAGCAGCAGGTTCCGCCACATCGTCAGCGACGTGGAGTGGCCATACATATTGTCCGGCAGGCCGAGGTTCATCGCCCAAAGCCGCTCGCCGTCGAAATCGAAACATATCAAATCACCGTTGGCGAATATCGCATATACCCGCTGACCGTCAGCCACCGCTGTCGGCGCGGCATAGCAGGCCCCCAATTCCTCTGAAATCCTCGGCGCCTTTGCGACGCTGCCGGGAACGTTCGCTACGTCCCGCTGCCACAGCAACTCGCCCGAATCGGCGTCGAAACAATAGACCTGGCGTTTGTCCATTGTCGCTCCGGTCAGGAAGATTCGATTACCCCAGACGACCGGGGAATTTTTACCCGCCAGCGGAACCGGCGCCTTCCAGAGAACACCCTCGCCGCTCTTCGCGTTCCATTTCGACGGCACGTTCGTATATGCCGATATTCCCAACCCGCCGGGTCCGCGAAATCGAGGCCAATTCCTGCCGATTTCCTCAGCCGAGCCGAAGCGGACAACCAGCGGAGGCGGTTTTTCGACATCCTTGACGGCAGTGGGAAAACCCTCTATCGGCACGATGAAGGCCAGCACCGTCGCACCGCCGAGAATCGCCAGCCCCGCCGCTGCGACCGACCATCGGGCAAACGTACCGGCGCGAACCTCCGCCCGTTCCTGATCGCCCGGCGGAGCGGGGCCGGAAATAGTCTTGCGACAACCGACAGCCACCCCAACCGACACCAGCAAAACCACAATGCCGCCAAGCAACAGCCACCCACCACGAACTCCGAACGCCTGCCTGCGGAAATACTCCTCGCGCAATTCCAAGTCCATCCGCCGGACTTTGCTCTTGAGTTGCTCGTCGTTCGGATAGGTCTGCAATTTGGCTTTGAGCGCCACGAACTGCTCGGAGTCCAGCGGGTCGGAGACGTCGCTGTGAAAATAGTTTTGGATAAGCCCAACGCAGACAACCACGCAAAAGACGCCCGCAACGATGGCGCACGCCACGCTAGCGCGATACCATGTGGAAGCAGGAACGGTATTTTCGGATTTGTCGTCAACCATTATATTCATTCGCATAAGCACTTAATTAATCATGCATTGGGTGGCACCTTCAACCGTAGCGAAGCGGAGGTTGTGGGTGCTGGATGGGCAAAATGTAAAGCACCCACAAGCTCCGCTCCACTTCGTTCCGCTGCGCTTGAAGGTGCCACCCGGTCATTTATTTATTTTCCCTTATCCGTTTTAATCGCGCTTGTTCGCGCGGACAGTGGGCGAAGCATCGTCCGCAGGCAAGACAGTCGGCACGGTCGGCTTCGTAGTCGTCCCGCCTTCGACGGATGGAAAATCGAATCATCTTCAACATCACTACAAGCGCGATGAACGCGCCCAACAACCGGGCTCCGAGGAGAAACTCTCCACGTTTGCCCGAAGCCTCTTCGTAAAGTTCAGCCACAGGCCTGCGGCTTTCGCGAAAGACCTCACTGGCATCGGTGGTCCCTTTGATTTTTCCTGCATCTTCGTCCCGGATGCGTTCGGCCAGGCGGATTGTCGGATTTCTGCGAGACAGAACGGGCGAGACCCGCCCGCCCAACCAGCCGCCGACAGCAACCATCACCGGCAGCAGGAGAATCAGCGCCGCCAGCCGGCCTTTGCCTTCGCTCCGGCTGACGTTTTTTCGGCGGGTTGGTTTATTTATGGCTCCGAACGGACAGGCGTCCTCGCACAAGCGGCACTGGATACACTCATCCGGCGTGATGGTTACTCGCCAACGGGAAAAGCGGCTGAGGATACGCAACAACGCTCCGTAGGGGCAGACGAACCGGCAATAAACCCTGCCGATAAAGGCGCTTATCAATAAGACGCACGCGCCCAGCGCAAGGAGGTTGAAACGTCCGCCCAAATCCCACCCCGGCCAGGAACCGTCCTGGATAATCGCCTGTCCCCATTTACCAAGCGGAACCAGGCGGAAGAATCCGACGAACGGGTCGAGCCGGCAGATGATAAACGCGCTGCCGGTGGCCGCCATCAGAACCGCCAGACCAAGATAGACATACGGCAAAATCCCCAGCGCGTGGGCCAGCCAGGCCGGGACTTTGAGAGGTTTGACAAGCACGACGTCCTGGATCGCTCCAAGCGGGCAAACGGCTGCACAAAAGACCCGCCCGAAAAAGAGCGTGAACACCAGCGGCAGGGCGAAGAAGGCGATAATCGCCGCCGGGACGACATACCCGCTGTCGAACAGGCCCAGCGTAACATTCTGTATCGACCCGACCGGACAGACGCACCCGCCTCGCCAGAAGCCGAAATACAACAGCGAAAAAATCGTCAGCGCGAGCAAGCCTCGCCGCGAACGCCTTTTCAACGCCAGGTACGCCGCCAGCGCCATCGCCGCCGCCAGTACCGCTACGTCAATATATTCAAAAATATCGCTCTGCGGCGCCGGCGTTGTCGTATCGGGCCGGTCATACCATTTCGGCAGTTTCGCCGCAGCCAAGGCGACGCTCGCCGAAACAGTTAGCACAATCAGAAAGAGAATCAATCGTCTCAAATCTCGTTACCCTTTATCCGTCACTTCGTTCCGGAAGAGAACATTACTGTTTGGTTTTGAGCAGGTAAGGCTGGTCCGCCGGAACTCGTCTGAACGCATCGGATGGGCAGGCTGCCGCGATGGCGCATTCGTTACAGTTGATGCACAGGTCGTGGCGAACCTGGAGGAACAGCGCGCCCATACCGAACTGCCCGCACCCGGCTACGCATTTTCCACAGCCGATGCACAACTGCTCGTCAATTTTGTATTCGTACTGGGGCCCGTGGACAACTCTTCGCCGGATCGCCCCGGTCGGGCAGAGTTGGTTCTCCGCGCCGGTCTCGACGTCCGGGGCATCGAGATCGAAATATCCGAAACATTTCTCGCAGTACTCGCAAATGTCGAATGCGTGTACGCACTTCACAGCCGAGGGTTTCAGAACGCAGTACGTCGCGCAGTTTCCACATGCGATGCACTTTTCCGGGTCAATTTGCCAGACGGTATCGCCGGCTCGGCTTCGCGCGAGAAGCCCGCCGGCAGCAGCGCCCACTCCCGCCAACAACGCGCCGCGAACGCCTCCGCGAATAAAATCACGCCTGGTCAGACCGGATTCTTTTTCCTTCTCGCTCATCTTTTCGACATCCCGCGTTTGATGGTCATCGCCTGGGGCAGTTCGCAATCGTCGAATGCCCGACAATCGCGGCAGAAGCCGCGAGAAATACATCTCTGCCCAGGCCGAAATCTTCGCTTCAGCAGAACATACGAGACAGCCGCTACAGCCCCCATCGCTGCGCCGCGAACGACCCAGCCAAGAAAATCGCGCCGGTTTTGTTTGTCCTGCACCCTATTCACTTCCGTCCTTCTTTCGAATAAAGACACGCACCGCTTTTTCGGACGGGTCCAGTACGAGCACTCGCCCGCGCGAATCGACGGCAAGGTCGAGTCCGACGGTCCCCTTTGCGAACACCTCAGTACCGGCAACCACGCTCCTCAAACATCCCGTCTCGTCGCATATCTTCACCCGTGGCAAACCCTTCTCGCCGGTTATCAACCAGCCATTGGGAAGGACCGCAATGGCCGTCGGATTGCAGCAGCCACAGAAGCCCTCGATTTCCTGCGATTGCCTGCCCCAGTGGCGTTTGGGCTTTCCGTCGAACGAATAGGCTTCGACGCGCCATCGTCCCGGATTTACAACCCACAAAACCTTCCCGTTCTCCACCGCCACATCGACACAAGGCTTACGAACGAGGAGTCCCGGAATGCCCCTGCTTTTATCGACCTGACCGATACGATTCAGAAGCCGGCCGGCCTTGTCATAACGCAAGACGACGCTGTTGCCCGAATCGGCGACGAATACGTCGGAATCCGACAGTGCAATCGAGGTAATGACAGCCTCCTTGCCGAGGCTTGGCCATTTTGCCCGGCGATTGGCCCGTCGGCCTTTCTGCGAATAAATCTCCACGTGGTCGATCATTCCCACATAAATTGTCCCATTGCCTTCGACGGCCAGACATTGGGGCGGGTCGTCCAGGGAAACTTGCAGGAATCCTTTGCCGTCGCGGTCAAAGGCGACGATTTTCTTGTCGCCGGCGACATATACGGCGGCGTCAGGGCGGACGGCTATGCCGCGAGCGACCTTCAAACCGGTTTCAATCGGCTGGAGTTCCTTGTAGTGAATCATGCCGGGGTCGGTTCTGCGGTATTGCTTGTCGTCATAGACGAACTGTTTTCCGAGTCCGCTACCGGCCTCGCCGAACGGGTCGAATCGCAGGATGACGACAACCGCCGCCGCAATCGCAACAACTATGACCACAGCAATAATCACGCCGGTCGTCGAGATGCTTCGTTTTTCGCTCACTTTTTTCTAACATCCAGGCATATCATTGTCTTGGAATCCCGCACGATAAGCCTACCGCCGGCGATGGCCATCGGCGCCCAGGAATCTTTTCCCGAAAGCACCTTCGCCCGCGCCAATTGCCTGTAACCTTTCGGCGTCGCCTCAAGTAGCGTCAGCACGCCGTGATCGTCCGTAACAAAAATCTTTCCGTCGGCGATAATGTAAGGCCCGCCGAAGGGTCCGAAACGATTGGCCGCTCCGCTGGTCCAGACCTGCCGGCCTTGAAGGTTCAGGCAAACCATCTGTTCTTTTAACTCACCTGCGTCCTTGCTTGTTACGCCGAAAATATGGTCTCGATGGAAGATGGGCGTCTGCATCTCGGAGCCGAAGACCTTCTGCTTCAGTTCGAAGAGTTTCTTCGGGACGATTTTACCGTCCCGCTCGGTCAGCCGGATCATCATGCTTCCCGCGCGGTATCCGCCGGTCAGGAATATCCGCCCATCCGGAACGATTACCGGCGAGGGGGCATTGGAGGTGGGGACCCGCCAGCCGGGGTACTCCCAGAGGATTTTCCCATCAGCCGCCGATACCCCAACCACTCCGCCGCTTGCGCAATAGACATACATTCGCTTACCGCCCCACATCATCGGCGTAATAGACGAGTGTGTCATTTTCCACGAGTGCGGGTTGGGCGCTTTCCAGAGGACCTTACCCGTGGCGCAATCGACGGCGATCATCATGCTGCTGCCGGCCGGGGCGATAATGGCTTTGCCGTCGTCAATCATCGGGCATTGGGAGGTGTACCACAGCGGGACTTTCGTACCGTATTCATGCACCAGGTCGATCCCCCAGAGGAATTTTCCGCTTTGCGCGTCGGCGCACATGACATGGCATGCCGGGCCGATGGTTACGACGAATTTTTCGGTAACCGCCGGTACGGTCCGGCTGATACCGTGCTGACTGGAAAGAGGGACCTTATACCCAAGCCGCCATATTTCCTTCCCGTCGGCCAGCGACAGGCACCGCAGCGTGTCGGCCTGTTCGTCCTCGTCGTAATCGAGGACATAGACCTTCCCGCCGAGAATTGCCGCCCCGGCGTACCCTTCGCCCATTTCGACCGACCAGAGCGCCGGCGGACCTGTCTTGTCCCAGGTCTTGGCCAGCGGGACGGTTTCGGTGCTTATGGTGTCGAAATTGCTCCCACGGAACCTCGGCCAAGCGCCGGGCAGGTTCGCCGCCTTTCCGGCCCCTGCGACAAAGACAGGCGGAAAAACCGGAACGTGCTCGATCAGGGCGGACTGTTCAACAACCGGTAATCTCGGATCGACATCCATTCCGGGCCCGCCCCGGAGCCACAGATTCAACAGGACCGCCCCGGCAGCGGCGACCGAAGCCGGTATCAATATCCCGATAATGACGGAAACGATTTTCATAATTGGTTTATTCACCTCTCAGCGCCGATAATATCTCCCCGCGCAATGCCGACGCGGTCGCCAGATATATCCACAATATCCCCCCGCAGGCCACTGCTGCAAGCGTCAGCAGCAGCGAAAGACCGGGCACAGCGCCGCCGGATGAACGAAGCACGGGTATAACCGCCACAAAACCGGACAACGAACCGCACAATAAACCCATCGCCAGCAGGACAGAATGTTCGTAAAGCACCATCCGATATAGCACGGACCTGGAGAATCCCACAGCCTGAAGCAGCGCCAATTCGCCCCGGCGCTCCAACACATTCCGCAACACCACCACGCCAAGCCCCACGCTTCCCAACAGCAGCCCAAGTGAGCCCAAGGCCTGGAATATCGAAAGATAAGTATTGCGAACGGCGTAAAAAGCGGCCAGCCTGTCGGTCGTCGGAGTCAATTCCAGACCGACGTCGGCGAGGCCGGGATCGGCGGTAAGCGTCCGTGTCAGGCTTTCGACCTCGCTGGGTGGGGCGTCTATCAGGAACGCGCGATAGCCGCTTTCGGAACCGAAATGCCCGGTGAAATTCCGCTCGGAAATTATCAGCCCGCCCTGAAGAATCGACCCTGCCAGCGCGCCGACCAGACGAATCCGAAATGTTTTTCCCCGCTCGTCGGTGTAAGCGAGCGTATCGCCGACGGATTTGCCCAATGCCCAGACGATAGTAGCCTGGTCGGCGACGGCGGGGGTCGCGCCGTCGGTCTCTATGCGGTTCAGAAGCCGCCACGGATCGTCGGTTTTTCCGATGGTCTTCGCGAAGGTGAACCGCCCACGCAGTTGTCCGGGTTCGACGCCCATAATCCTCGGCCTTTGCGGACGGTTGAGGTTGAGGCAGCTGGCGTCGTCGCCGTCGTGGATGCGGAACCGGACGCCTTCGGTCTCGTCGAGGTCGTCCGGAACCGGCAGCGCGCTCTCGCCGTACAGTGCGAACCCGCCGGTCGGCGAGGAAGATTTTCCGGTGTCCGTAAGGGGGTTTTTCCGATTAGCGCCGACAGCGACGATAAGAAAAACCCCGCACGCCAACAGCGCCACCGTCGCAAGCGACCGCCCCGGCCGACGGCCTGTATTTCGCATAGACAGACCGGCCAGTGTCATTTCCACAGAACGTGATAATCTTGATATCCACGCACGGACAAATGCCAAAGAGCCAATGAGCAGAACAGCGCCGGCCGCGAAGAAAACCGTCGGTGCATATCTGTCGTTCCCTGCGCTCACCGCAAGTATCGCAACCGCTGCGCCCACCGCAACCAAACCGAACCATAAACCGAAATGTCGGGTGGCACCTTCAACCGGAGCGGAGCGGAGGTTGTGGGTGCTGGATGAACTGTGGAGCAGAGCACCCACAAGCTCCGCTTCACTTCGTTTCGCTCCGCTTGAAGGTGCCACCCGACCGCCGGTGAGCAACTGCCTTGCCGATAATGTCATCTGGCCTCGAAGCGTTATCCACATCGCCGCCAGCGCAATCAGCACGCCGGAGACACCTCCGACGGCAAGCGTCATCGGCTCGACGCCGAAGCGGATTGTCGATGTCCCCGCCGCTGCACCGGTCCAGACGGTTCCCAGACCAAGGATAATCGCCTTTGTGTACATCAGCCCGGCAAACGTACCGATAACGCCGCCGATTAACGCCAGAACTCCACCTTCAGCCAGCATCAGCCGGCGCACCTGGCCAGGCCTGAAGCCCATCGCCAGAAGCGTACCGACCTGCTCGGACCGCTGCTGGACGCCGAAGACGAACAGCAACCCCACCAGCAGCGCCGCCGATGCCATCAGGAAGAAACTCATCCCCAGGAACAGCGAACCAAAGTTCAGCGATTTTTTACCGGCGGCCACGGCTTCAGCGCGGACAGGGCGGAAGAACAGGCCCACCGATGCAGGATCAATCTCCGCCCGAAGCATGTCGCCCCGTACCCGGCTCGATACGGTGGACAGCGGGAAACGAATCGCCGTCAGGCCACCGAAGCGATTGGACCACATTTTCTTACCGGCCCGAAGTGTGACGAAGGCTTTGGGCGTGCCGCCGTAGCGGTTCCAGTAATCTTCGTCTTTGTCTCTGACCCTGCGCGGGTCGAAGTATTTCCCCGGCTTCCAGTCTTTGCAGTTTTTGACGCCGGTGATGCCGGGGAATTTCGGCATCAGTTCCCTGTCAGCATCGCGTACATCCATCGAAGTGATGCGGCGAACGCGAAATTTACTTGTGCGAGTCTGAAGTTTCCGCGTCGGAGAGATAACGAAATACTCAAGTTCAATCTCATCGCCGACCTTCGCTTGCAGATCGTCGGCGAGCCACTTGTTGATATTAATCTCATCGTCTTTGATGTCGAACGACAAACCGGGATGCTCTAAGCCCAGGGGTTCGAATCCCTGGGTTTCTTCTCGATTACCGAGCGGTCCCATCGCCGTTACCATCGAGTAAGGCGTCTTACGTTTTCCGCATCGAATTTCAGTAACGAAATATGTCAGTATGCCGTCGGCAGAGGGAATGATTTTCTTCGCCGCCTGCTCGACGGGATGCTCAATGAACACGCGGTCCGTGCGAAACTCGCCGTAACCGCCGGGTAATTCTCGCACTTCCAGTTCGGCGTCGGCGAGTTTCCAGTGCTTTCGCATAGCAGCGCCGGCCGACTTGGGATTTATTTTCGCGCCCTTGCCGAGAAGGAGCATATTCGCTCGCCCGGGGCGGTCTATCGCAGACTGTAATATCTCCAGCGGGACGAAAGCCGTCATTGGTGCGACCTGTTCCGCCCGGAGGCTGAAGCGTCCGAATTGGGATTCCGAAGCAACGGCTTTGACGGTCAGTCGCATCGCAACGGCGGTTTCGGCATCGCCCGACATTGGTGCATCGTTCGGCATCAGGCCCGGCTTGCGGATGCGAAGGACGATACTGTCGCCGGGGCGAACGCCGAGCCTCCGGGCAAGCGGTTCGTTCAGGACAACCTCGCGGCTGGCCTTGCCGTCCAGCAGGACGTCTGCGCCCCCCAGGCGCCAGAACCGCTTATCGACTCCGAGGACACCAAGACGGTTGGCACGGGTATGGGTTTCGGAGTTGACGGCTGTGGCGTTCAGGTGAATTACCGGCGCGGCGCCGGCGTCCAGTTCGCCGGCGATCTCGTCGGCCAGTTCGGCGCGGAAGAACCTTTCCGGTGAAGCGACGGCGAGAGTTACCTCTCCAAGGCGGCGTTCGGCGACGGCTTCGAGACTGAACTTCACCGAATCGCCGACTGCCAGCGCGCCGACCAGAACGGCCGTTCCGACCGCGACGCCCGCGACGACGCCCAAATGCCCGCGCAGATAAAATCGCAGGCTGCGAAATATCAGCCTCCAGGTCGTCATTTCAGACTATCTTTCTCGACGAGCACGCCGTCGGTCAGTTCGAGCATTCGGTCCATCCGGCCGGCAAGGTCTGTCGAATGCGTTACGACGATCAACGCAGTTCCTTCTTCGCGGTTCAGTTCGACCATTAGTTCGGCGAGGTTATCCGAGGCGGCCTGGTCCAGCGAGCCTGTCGGCTCGTCGGCAAGCAGCAATTTCGGGGCGTTGATAAGCGCTCGAACGACGGCGACTCGCTGGCGTTCGCCGCCGGAGAGTTGCCCGGGACGATATGAAACTCGCCCGGTAAGCCCGACCCGCTCCAGCAGCCTTTGGGCCCGCTCGGCAGCGCCGTCCCGGTCAGTTACAAGCGTCGGTACGAGGACATTTTCCAGAACAGTGCATTGCGGCAGAAGATGATGGAGTTGGAAGACGAAGCCTATTTGCCGGCTTCGGATGGCTGCGAGGGATTTTTCATCCTGTTGCGAGAGGTCCTGACCGTTCAACATTACCCGCCCGGAGGTGGGCTTATCCAGCGAACCGATGATATTCAGCAGCGTGCTTTTACCCGAGCCGGAAGGACCGACAATCGCCACCGACTCGGCGGCATCGACCTGAAGCGAAAGACCCTTGAGAACCTCCGTCGCCGAAGCGATACCGGGAGAATCGTAACGTTTGTATATGTCAGTCAGTTCCAGAAGCGGGTTGGGCGACATGATTTTATCCTGATTGTCATTTTGGTCCGAAGGCATATACCGTCCCGTCCTCGCTTCCGACGATAATCGCCGAACCTGCCACGGCGGGCGAAGCCGTTATTGGCTGTCCTACTTCATAAGACCATAATTTGGCTCCATCCGAAAGTCTCAGCAGGTACAGCCTGCCGTCGTCGCTGCCGACGACGACCTTGTCGCCGCAGACGACGGGGGAACTATCAACATTGCCGCCGGTCCTGAAGACCCAAACCCGCTTTCCGGTTTTACGGTCGATGCAATGGACCCACTCATCCTGTGAGCCGAACACGACGTAATCGTCCGTTACCGCCGGCGATGAAAAGACCGGGCCGTCCATATCATCGTACCGCCAGAGGATTTTGCCGGACAAGAGGTCCACGCAGACGATCTCGTTGTCGTAATGACCGACATACGCCCGACTGCCCACTATCGCCGGCGAAGAGACGATGGGAGCATCGACCTCGATACTGCGCGAGAATGTGCCGTCGGCGATGTTGACGACATAGAGGCAACTCCCACAGTTTCCGAAGACAGCCTTCCCGTCGGCCAGGGCGGGAGCGCCGTTTATAAATTGTTCCGTCTCGTATGCCCAGACGCCTTTACCGTCGGATGCGTCCACGCAGTGCAATTTTTTGTCGTAACTACCGAAGAGTATCCACGTTTTACCGGATGCGATGCGGACCCGGTTGGCTGAACCGAGGATTTGTCCGCCGGCTTTGTATTTCCATTTTTCACCGCCCGTTTCAGCGTCGATGGCGTAGAGAATCGAATCGGTCGAGCCGACCAGGACCATTCCGTCGGCGAGGATCGGCGGCGCTTCGATCTCCCCGCCGGTCGGGAATACCCAGACTCTTTTCCCGTCGAGCAGGTTGAGGGCATAGACGTTCGAATCTGCCGAAGCGACGAACACCTTCCCGCCGCCGACGGCGACCGACGATTTGACAAGCCCGTCAGTGTGGAATACCCAGATGAGTTTGAATGAATCACCGAGATTGCCCCCGGCGATACCCCGCAGCGCCTTTCCGCCGCGAAATATCGGCCAATGCGCGTCGGCGACGTCGGCCGGTGCGAAACTCCCGCCGCCCGGAGCGTCGCGAACGGGCCGGCTGGCGACTGGAGCGGTCGTCGTTTCGGCGTCCGGGCCGAACGAACCGCTCATCACAACTATCGCCCACGCCGCAACGCCGACAACAACCGCAAGGATTATCTCTATCGAAACGGACTTCATTGCTAACACCGGTAATTTGTAATTGGTAATTCGTAATTCGTAATTGGTGATTCGTGATTCTTAATTGGTAACAGAGCGTCGGTTTTTTTTACTAATTACCAATTACGAATTACCAATTCACGGATTGAGCAGATCGGCGTATTCGAAGATTTCGTCTATACGTGGAAAAAGCGCCGGTTCGTCTCCGCTTCGCATCGTCATAGCGTCATTCGTGTTCGGAAAAATGGCGGCATGACCGGCAGCGAAACCTACGGAGACCTTCTCGGCATTGTGATTGACGCGTGTGTACCACGGCATGAACGGAATCTTCATCCGGCTGTTCATATCAAGAATCAGCGCGGTAACGCGATTACCCTGCGCATTGACGCCGAGGTCGTCGATGCATCGACCGAAGTCTTCGGTTCCCGTTGCCCGCGCGTCGAGTTGACGGTACGAGTACGAGCTGTGAGCCGGTTCGCCGGAGCGCTCCTGAATCTTTACCAGGTCTTTTGCCGGTTCGTCCGAGTTATCGCTGGGGCAGAAGAGTATCTGCGGCTGGGGAAGGTACTTTTCCAGCAGCACGCCGTGCGCGTCGTAGGTTTTTCGGACGTCGCCGATCCAAATCCTGTGCGTCGCGACGTCGCAGATACGCGGACGGAATCCCGGCGGCGCGAGCATCAGTTCCGAATCAGGCCCGGTGGGAATCTTATCGTTCTCTTCTGTGGCGTACATTGCAATCGCCCGCAATTGCCCGCCGACGTTGGTTACGCAGATCGTCTGACGTGCAAGTTCCTTGGCCTTTCCGAGCGTCGGTAAAAGAATCGACACAAGCAGCGTGATAATCGCCACAACAACCAATAATTCCACAAGCGTGAACCCACGACGAGAAACCGACATCCGTTTTACTCCTTACCTATGCACCAGAGATTCTTGTAGCCTCGAATATAAAGGCGTTTGCCCCGGAATACGGGCGAGGAGCGGAACGTTTCCAGTCTGTTCCTGGCCACTTCCTCGTATTCCCGTCCGGGTTTCAGCACGACGGTTCTCCCGTTGTCGCTGCTGACGTACAGATATTTACCGGCCAGTGTGATACTCGGGTAGGGCTTCCCTCCAAGACGGAGATTCTTCGTATAGACGACCGACCCGTCCTTTGAGTCGATAACGCTGAAGATACTCCCTTGCGTAACCGCATAGACAAGCCCTTGATGCAACACGGGCGAAGCATAGTATCGGTCCTTCTTCAATGTTGCCCGCCAGAGAGGTCTGCGGCTTATTTTCTCGGAGGCGTCTTTGGGTAGTTTGAAAACCTCGGACTTGGTCTGGATGAAATACGCCTTGTCGCTGTCAATAATCGGCGTGTTATATTTCAGTCCCGGCAGGCGATTGGTCAAAACCTCCCCGTCGGAGATGCGAATAACGCTGCCGCTGGAGTTAATTACTACGTCGGTCCGTCCGATTTTTGCGTGAACCAGCGAACCCCAGCATTGCCTCGCCTTGGCCTGCCAGAGAATCTCGCCGCTTTTCGCATCAAGAGCGAAAAGACCGATTATGTGAACGAGCAGTTTATCGCCTACCAGCAGGGGCGAGGCGCTGTGCCCGTATCCTTGCGTGGGCTTTTCTATCAACTTTATCCACTTGCGGTTTCCGGCCAGGTCGTAACATGCCGCTACGCCCGTACCGAAAAGCACATAGACGTGCTTACCGTCGCTGACCGGCGTGCTCGATGAGTATCCGTTGGTCTTGTGGGCCTTGGGCATGCGATACTTCGTAAAGGGCTTCATCTCGGCCTTGAGCGCCCGAATCTGTTTGTTCAGATTCTGGATTTTCTCTTTCAGTTCCGCGTCCTTTGGGGACTTTCCCAATTGGCGACGCGCCCGGCGACGCGAAAGGTCGAGCGGGGCGATTTTTCGGGAAATGGCTTCTGCTTTTGTGTTGTCGCTTTTGGCTTTGGCGGCTCCGGCTGCATCCAGCATGTCGAAATAGGTGTTCGTCCTGGTCCAGAAGATTTTCCCGTCGGCGAGGTTGACGCAGACAAGCGTGGTCGGCTCGGAGCAGACGAAGAGTTTGTTACCGACGATTATCGGCGTGGCGTTGCTCCAGGAGGGCATGGGCGTCTTCCAGACGATATTGGCGTCGGCCGACCATTTCATCGGCGGCGCAGCGGCGGGATACTTGCCCGTCCCGTCAGTCCGCCAACCGACCGGCCCGGCATGGGCCAAAGAAAAGATGATGAGCAGACATACAAGGCAAGTCAGAAACACTGTTCTCATTGTTTTTTTTCCTTATCTGATTTTTTTCAGCAGTTTTTTTGCATCACGTGCATACCGGGAGTCTTTGTGGTTCTCGACGATGTCCGTCAGGATGGCCTTGGCCTTTTCCTTCATACCTGCAGACAGATATGACTTCGCCATTCCAAGTTTCCCACGGGCCGGGTCCGAATCGTCCGGGGAAGACTTCTTCACGACCGGATCGACTTTGGGTTTCGGGTTTTTGACGGTCGGTTTGGGTGGTTTGGGGGCGACCTTAATGCAGACGAGTTCGCCCTGGTGGCTTCGGCAGAATACCCGCCCGCCGGAAAGGACCGGAACGGTCCAGCAGGTGCCCGAAAGCGCCTTGACGCGGGCCAGTTCCTTGTAGCCGGCCGGTGAAGGCTCTGCGACGACCAGCGTCCCACGCGCCTCCATGATAACCATCTTCCCACCGGCGATCATAAGCGAACTTTGTCGCCCGAAGCCCCTTTGCGACCACTTGACCTTGCCGGTGGCGAAGTCCAGGCACTTGAACCGATTCGACCAGTCGAATCCGTAAAGGTGCCCCTTCCACAGCACGCAACTGTTGAAATGATTGGCCATCCTCTTGTGCTGCCAGAGGACGGTAAGTTTTTTGCCTTCGATCTTCAGCAGCGCGCAACCGTGGCCGTAGCCTGAGGATATGAAGACCTTATCGCCCGATATAATCGGGTCGGCGGCGTTGACGTTGGAGCCGGTTTTCCAGTGATGCCTGCAAATGTTGTTTCCTTTCGCCGGGTCCACTATTTCAAGCGTCTTTTCAGCAAAGATGGCTACGCACTTTCGCTTGCCCAGCTCGAACGGTACGGGTGTTGCGTAACCGGACTTTCCGGAGCCGCTCTTCCAGGCGATTTCTCCGGCGCCTTTATCCAGCGCCACGCCGGCGGAACCGACGTTCAGTATCAACAGTTTACCGAATACCAGAGGCGAACCGGAAAACCCCCATCCGGGAGGTCTGGCGTTGAGCTTCTTCTTCCAGCGTTCGGTCCCCGACTTGGCATCGAGACAGAATACGTGTCCTTCCCGGCTTAGGGTATAGACGTTTTTACTATCGACCGTCGGGGTCGCACGCGGACCTTTATAATCTTTGGCGGGCTTGCAGGTGTAGGTGTGTTTCCATATCTCCTCGCCCGTGTCGGCGTTCAGGCACCAGATGGTGTCGGTTTTACCGTCGTTTCCCATCGTATAGACGCGGTCGCCGACGACTGCTACCGAAGAGTAACCCACGCCGACGGATTTTTTCCAGAGTTGCTTCGTACCGTTTTTCAGCCAGTGCTCCAGCCAGCCCTTCTCGTCGGAGATACCGTTATGATCAGGCCCGCGCCAGTTGGGCCAATCGGCAGCCTCGGCCCGGCCCGCCGTCAGAAGCACAAGCGTAACCGTCGCTGCGACAATCGCCACTGCCGTCAAAAGACGTCTGCCTGTAAATGTGGAAAAATCCATTTTCGGCGTTCCTCCCATATAAAATGTCCGGAACTTGCCCAAAACTACCAATTCAACATATATAACCCACTCATTACGGCGAAGGTGCGGTTTTTTTGTATTTTCAAAGCCGATGGATAGCTATCCATCGGCTTTAGACGTCCGGCGTGGGTTACTTTTTGTCGGTGGTTTTTCCGGTCGATGCCCCGGCGATAGCGGCTACCTTCATCACCTCCTCGACACTCATATCGATCGGTTCGACAGATTCAGGATCCACATAAACCGTAGGCCCGCCGATCATGTAACTCATAGGCAAATAGACCGCTACCTTGTCGGAACCTTCGGTTGCGACGGGGTTTGTGGAGGTTCGAATTCCCAGTAAGTCTATTTCCGTTCCGGGGACGCGATATCGAACGGCCTGGCCTGTCTTGCTCGCGTCGCCGCCGAAGAGGCTCAATATGTCACGCACCGATTCGTAGATGCTCTTGACTCCCGGCAGACGCGAAAATATCCGATCAATAAGCCCCAGCATCCAGCGAAACCCCCACAGGCGCGTCAGGAGGCCTATGAAATATATGCCAACAATGGCTAATATTACCCCGAGTCCGCTGAACCACCAGTCCTCGACGCCTGACTTGGGAGACACCGCCTTGACGCTGCTTTTGACCAACCCGTCTATTGCGCCGCCCACCCACAAAATAACCCAGACCGTAACGATTAACGGCACTACGACCATTACACCGGCAAGGAATATCCCAAGTTGCTTTTTCATCGTAATGCCTCTATTCCACGAATTACACGAATTATTTTTTGTATTCGCATCATTCGCGTTGATTCGCGCGAATTCGCGTTCTCTTACGTCGTATAGACCCCGAAACTGTTCAGGGCCTCCTCTTCGTCCTCGTAGAACTTGAACAACTTATCCAGGTGCGTGATCTTGAAGGGTTTTTTCAGGTCGGGCTTGAGGCTGCAAATAGCGACCTGCCCCTTGATGGTCTGGGCCTTCTTCTGAAGGCTTATCAGCACGCCCAGAAGGGATGAGGAAAGAAACCTGACCCGTGAGAAGTCCAGCAGGATTTTTCGCTGTGCCCGTTCATCGACGAGTTCGTAGAGTTGCCGTCCGATGGCCTCGATTGCCTGGGCGTCCAGGATCGACGCTTCTCTGAAATTTGCGACCACCACGCCGCCGATATTCTGCACGACAAGTTGCGCCTCTGCCATATCAGGTACTCCTGTTTAGAGACTGTTCTGGGCACTGTCTGAAAAGTCAGACATCGCCTCAAAGCATTCAGCATTCAGCAATCAGCAATCAGCAGTCAGCAGTCAGCAAAAACCCAATAAACAAATGGCCTGAACGCTGACGGCTGAACGCTCATTTAGCATTCAGCATTCAGGTGCAGGCCTTGTTTCTTTTCTTTATCTTTTGCTGACAGCCGAACGCTGACGGCTGAACGCTTTTTCTCCTGACCGCTGAATGCCTGTCTGAAATAGTTTTCAGACAGAACCTAATAACCGCCCTTATTATGCTCCGTCCCGGCAAGCCTGACAAGACCAAATGGGCAATTGAAAAAAACTGCGATACGTTTTTTGTTCCGGCTGAATATGAATTGTAAGGTGCCGGTGGAACCAGAACTTCCCGCCCCGGCGAGTGC